>NZ_JBSXOK010000061.1:0-35004 GCF_056859415.1 Zunongwangia sp. L-65 | reverse complement strand
GGAAGCTAAATTTTAGGAACTCGCTTCGCTCAAACAGCCTAAAATTTTAACGCTTCTCTCATTTTCAATTTCACGAGCAATCTTCGATAGGCCATTACTAACTCAACATTCAGCATTCAAAATTCAACATTTTAATCCTGAATCTTGCTTCTTTTGATCTATTTTCTCTACTCTAATAGCGAAGCATCTAAATTTAGGATACAAATTATCAATTCCTAAGATTTTGTCATTTCGAGCGCAATGAAATGAAGTCGAGAAATCTCAATTAACTAGATTTCTCCATTTCGCTATGCTTCAGTCGAAATGACAACCTTTGGAATGCAATGTTCAAGGTTGAAAAGTTGTTGTATCGAGAAGTCTGTTTTCAATATATAGTTTACATTGTACAGCCATTCATAATTCGGCATTTAAAATTAACGATTTTCCTCCGGCTTTGAAGTAGTGTCTGCTTTGGAGGTTTATAACTTTTTAGGAGTGGTTTTGAAATTTATAGCAGTTGCAATTTTCTACCAAAAAACTATAAACACGGAATAAAATTCTATAAAGCAGGGTCATTTACTCATTAAATACTGAAGCAAAAAATCAGTACTTAAAATAATCTGATAAGTCTATTAAAACATAAAGCTTGCCCAAAATTAATTAATCCTGAGCAAGCTTTATCACAATCTAACCTGAAAAAATTATTCTTCTACATCCCACCAAACCGGTGTGGTTAACCTAACTGCGGGATTGTTATCTGGCATATTTTCGTAATTTCTGTCTTCTTCATTATATTCATACATCATCGCTTGCAACCAGTCGTCTTCGTTTGGAAATAGACTAATGTTTACGTTATCCGGACGCTCCAAGCCGGGATAAATATCAGCACTATAATCCACTCTTCTAAAATCTACCCAGGTTTCTGGATTGAGCATATTGGCAATATATTTCTGAACAAAAATCTGGGAAAGATCAAAGTTAGCCTGGCCTATTTCAGTATCAATTTTAGTCATATAGGTTGAAATCTCTTCAGAAGAAACATTTAGTTTTTGAAGGTCTGCTTCTACACCGGTTTTATAAGCAGCATAGGCCCCAGCAATATCACCACTTCTAAATCTCGCTTCAGCTTCAATAAATTTCACTTCAGAATACGTCATCATATAAGTTGGTGAATCTGGCGAAGTATAAAATCCTCCATTCCCTAACGAATAATCGTCGGCAAGCTCAGCATCTACACCTGCACCGGTCTTCACTCCCTGATAGCCTCCGTTTACCGCCTCAGGAACAATGATAGACAGTCTTGGATCTTCAAATTCTTCCTCGATAGTTAATGGATCTTTAAGCAAGTTCACAAAAAACTCTGAGAAATAATCGAATCGTGTAGAACCATATCCATTCACGCTAAAAGGCTGATTATCATTCACGGCGGTTCCACCACCATAAGATATTAAAGCATTGTCCTGATTAGACGCCAAACCATTTTGAGTTGCTTGGATTACAGCCTGGGGATCGTAGGCAAATTCACCGGACGACTTTTTGGTAAGATGGTTTAAATACCGTGCTTTTATAGAATAAGCAAAACGTTTCCATTGCGCAAGATCTCCATTGTAAAGAATATCACCCTCTGCAGCTTGCAGGGAAATTTCGCTGTCCATATCGAGTTCGGCAATTGCTTCATCCAATAGTGTAAAAATTAATTGATACACTTCTTGTTGTGATACAAATTCGGGTTCCAGCTCTATCGTTCTTTCGGGATTATAACTATCATCTGTAACTATAGAACCATATTGATCTGTAGCCATTCCAAAAAGATAAGCTCTTAAAATTTTTCCTACCGCCGTATAGTGAGGAGAATTATATTCTTCTCCCAGATAGATCAAATCTGCGGTGTTAGGTAGAGCATAAACATACACGTTTTGCCATAAGAAATAACTTCCCGTGGTTAAAAACGTATTCCATGACTCCGAATAATAAGCCGGAGTATTTTGCGAACCATATTGCACCACTCCCAAAACTTCACGGATACCGCGATACTGAGCGGTAGCTACCGTATTTTCTATAGCCCCCTCTATTCTATATTGCGGAGCAAGACCCGTATTGGTAGGTTGGGTAACCGAGTTGTTTACGTCGAAATAATCATCGCTACAGCCAGTAAAACTAAAAACGCTTAATGCTGTAAATATATAGGTATATATCTTTTTCATCATTTTAAAATTTAAATCGTAGTCCTACATCAAATCCTCTCGTATTTGGAGTACCTAAATTATCTATACTTAAAGAACCTGCACCGGCAATACCTGCACCAAAAGTATTCACCTCTGGATCCACCCCGCTATAATCAGTAATTGTAAAAAGATTCCTTCCGGTCACCGACAATTGGGCAGATACAATATTTAGTTTTTCAAGAAAATCGCCTGGTAAATCGTAAGCTAGTGTAACATATCTTAAGCGAGCATAAGAGGCATCCTCTATAAAATTTTCAGCATTTTGGGAATAATATTCCTGAAAATACTGCTGATTGGTTATTACCGTGGTGTTTGGCTGTCCGTTAGCATAAACCCCTTCAATAACTCGTGTCCCATTTGCTGTTCTATCCAATGTTTCTTCAGCAAGACCATAATAAGATAACGCAGATTTGGTAGCATTATACGCTTCCTGTCCCTGCACAAGATCTAAAAGGAATGAAAGATTGAAATTTTTATACGATAATGTATTGGTTATCCCTAAAGTCCAGTTGGGTAACCTGTTTACATCGTCAAAAACAACTGTTTCGAGCAACGGAATTCCGCCGGGACCAATAATAAGTTCTCCACTATCTGTACGTTGTGGTTGATATCCACGTAGTCCGAAAAGTGAACCTCCAAGAATCGCAGCTCCAGCCGCCGTGTTTTGAAAGGTCCAGGAATCTGAAAGGTACACCTCATCCAATTGTCCTGGTAATTCGATCACATCACTTTGGTTTATCCCTAAATTATAAGTCATATCCCATTGAAAATCACTTTCCCTTGGGAACAATCTCGCTGTAAGTAAAGCTTCAATACCTTTATTTTCTATAGAACCTCCATTTAAAGTTGCATAAAAGGTACCTGCAGAAGGTGGTACCCGGATATCTTCTAATATTTGATTTTCAGATTTACTATAATAGAAGTTCATATCTAATCGTAGTCGATTTTGGAAAAATCGCGAATCAAAACCTATTTCATAACTATTTGTAAATTCTGGTACAAGTTGGGGGTTCCCTACATCTACTCCGTTATATGTATAAGCTGAACTTGCCAAAGGATTAATATTGGTGCTTAACAGCGTTTGCAATTTTCCTATCCCTGCATCTTTACCTACTTTTGCCCAGGTAGCCCTTAACTGTAAGTAAGATAAACCATTATCTGAAGAAAGATTATCGATCAAATCGGTTAATATCGCTGAAGAACCTATAGAAGGATAGAAAAATGAACGTTCTCCTTCAGGCAGTGTAGAAGACCAGTCATTCCTGGCAGTGAAATTCAAAAACAGTGCATCTTGCCAGCCAAGTTTTAATTCACCAAAAACCCCAACAGCACGACGTCTACTGATAACTTCAGATATTAACTGGTTTTCCTGACTTATATTCCCGATACTATAAATACCTGGAGCCTGGAAACCATTACCCGAGCTATAGGTGGTTTGAAACTTCCAGTCTTCTACCATATTTCCCGCCATTACATCTACGTTAAAATCTTCAGTAAGATCTTTATTATACCGCAGGATAAGGTTAGAGGTAGTTCTTCGGCTTTCTTTTTCATACTGGCTAATCGCTCCGTTTTGTCTTGTTGGTATTAAGGAGCCTTCACCCGTAATACGTTTATCAAATTCCCTAAAGTAATCTGTTCCTATCTTATAAGAAAGATTAAAATCTTCAAGAAAATTATAATTAAGGTTTAGCTGCCCAATTAAACGGTTCACCTTATTATTATTGGGGCTATTCTCTAAACTCCAATATGGGTTATCAAATTCCTGATCTGGGAAAAACATTCTTTGTTCTCTATCTTCAGTATAATAATCCTGAATATTCTGATCTATGGGATAGGATAACAAGCTTGTAAAGCTACTTCCTGAAGCATTCCCCTGCCTGGTACTCCCTATTTTTGTTACAATATAATTTGCAGAACCTCCGATGGTAAGATTCTTACCCATTTTGGAAGACGTATTAATCCTAAACGACGTTTTATCATAACTTGTAGTTCTTATAACCCCTTCCTGAGAAACATCTCCTACAGAGAGGTATATCGAACTTTTTTCTGTTCCCGTAGAATAGCTAACATTATGATTTTGCGTGTGCGCAGTAGTAAAAAAATCACGAATATGATTAAATGTTGGTGTACCTGCAGCGACTTCTGGCCCCCAGCTAAAAAGGGAAGGCTCTGTATAAGAAAATCCTCCTCCCAGATTCTGCTGTCCTTCTCCATAAGTTTGTTGAACATCTGGAGTGCCCAATACCTCATCTATAGAATAGGTACCGGAATAAGTAACCTGGCTCACCCCTGCTTTCCCTTTTTTAGTGGTAATAATTACTGCTCCTTCTGCAGCACGAATACCATATAAAGCAGCCGCAGCCGGACCTTTTAAAACCGAAATACTTTCTATATCCTCGGGATTAAGATCTGCCGCCCGGTTGATGCTGGCTACCTGAACACTGGACTCTGTAGAATTATCTATCGGGATACCGTCTACCACGAATAAAGGCTGGTTGTCTCCGGTAATTGAGGTTCCTCCTCTAATTAAAATCGTAGAGGACGTACCAGGTGCTCCACCAGAGTTTCCTATAGTTACCCCAGAAACCTTACCCTGCAATCCGCTAACAAGATTAGTCCTGTTTCCCTCGGTCAGTTCTTCAGATTCTATTTCCTGTACTCCGTAACTCAGGGATTTTTGATTTCTCTCAATCCCAAAGGCAGTAACCACCACCTCGTTTAAACTCTCAGTATCAACTTCCATAGAAATATTCAAGGAAGTTCGATTTCCCACTGTTACTTCTTTGGTAGTAAAACCTATAGAGGAAAATACTATTACCACTCCATCAGTATCCGGTATAGATAAACTGAAGTTACCGTCAAAATCTGTAACTGTACCGATGTTCGAATTTTTTACCCGAACGTTCACTCCTGGAAGTGGAATTTGATCCTCATCCACAACCGTTCCTGAAATTTCTTTATCCTGTGCCCAAATTTGTATTGAAAACAATAAAAATAGAAACAAGACTGGTTTTTTGAATTGTCTTTTCATAGTAGTCCGTTAACAATTAGTTATGAAACAAACATATTATTAAAATTAAAAAAAAGCAATAAGAAACTGCATAAGTTCAATTTAAATGCAATTTATATGCTAATTAGATATAATTTATGCTATAAAAAATTGCAAAATATAAAATTTATATAATTTTACAGAAATTTAAATTTTTAACATTTTTTGTAGCTTAATAAGATTCTTAAACCAATACAAAAGACTTAATTAGTAATTTATAAATACATACCCCTAGATGAAAAAAAAAGAAAGACGCGAGATTATTCTTAACGAAGTTCATTTACATAATAGAGTATTGCTAAGTGATTTAACAAATATTCTTAATGTGTCTATGGATACTGTACGAAGGGATCTAATGGAATTAGATAAACACAAATTGCTCAAAAAGGTTCATGGCGGTGCGGTATCCAATGGTTTTAATATTCATTCTGATCAAAACCGGGAAATTTATGAATACGAAAACAAATCGATTATTGCCAAAAAAGGAATTTCGCTTTTAAATCATGGGGATGTTGTACTAATAACCGGCGGTTCTACCAATTTGGAATTGGCAAAATTGCTGCCACAAAAAATGAATCTTACATTCTTTACTCCCAGCCTTCCTATGGCAGTAGAATTACTTAATAATTCATCTATGCTAAGCGAAGTCCATTTAATCGGCGGTAAATTATCTAAAGGATCACAACTAGCTACCGGTGGAAATTCAATAAATACCTTAGCTGAAATTACTGCGGATATTTGCTTTTTAGGTACCGGTTATATGGATTTAGATAAAGGAATTACTGAAATTGACTGGGAAATTGCCCAGATGAAAAAAGCAATGGTCAATGCTTCCAGAAAAATCGTGTCGCTAAGTATTTCTAAGAAACTGGATACCATTAACCGGTATAAGATCTGTGATCTTACTCAGGTAGATACTCTGGTGACCGAGTTAGATCCTTCTGATAAAAGTCTTGAAAAATACCAAAAAGCAGGTTTAAAGCTACTTTAAACTAAATACCGTAATTTGATTTTATTTCAGTTCTTTTTGGTAATTCAGCAATACATTTCTTACACTACCGTGCTTCAGCAGTAAATCTTTTGCTTCGGTTTCCGGCACCTGGAGTTCATCCATAATCATTTGTGCACCGCGACCCACCAGTTTCTTGTTAGAAAGCTGCATGTCTACCATACGATTTCCCTTTACCCTTCCTAGTTTTATCATAGTACTGGTGGTAATCATATTTAAAACCATCTTTTGGGCGGTACCGGCTTTCATCCGGGTACTGCCGGTAACGAATTCAGGGCCGGTAACTACTTCGATAGGAAATTCTGAAGCCTCTCCCAAAGGGCTTCCACTACTACAGGCTACACATCCCGTGGAAATCCCACGTTTTCTGGCTTCTTTAATTCCTCCTATGACATAAGGCGTTGTTCCAGAAGCAGCAATACCTACAAGCGTATCGTTTTCTGAAATTTGATATTTCTGAAGATCTTTCCAGGCCTGAGAAGTATCGTCTTCTGCATTTTCTACAGCATTTCTTAAAGCAGTGTCCCCACCTGCAATTAAGCCAATGACCATATCTGAAGTTACGCCAAAAGTCGGTGGACATTCTGAAGCATCTAATACCCCCAATCTGCCACTGGTGCCGGCACCAATATAAAATAACCGACCTCCTTTTTTCATATTTTCAACAATAACATCTACCAGTTTTTCTATAGCTGGTAACTGTTTGTGTACATTTATAGCAATGGTTTGATCTTCTTTGTTGATGCTAGCCAGCAATTCTGCCGTGCTCATCTTCTCAAGATCATTATATTTTGATTGCTTTTCGGTATCGGGTTGTTTACTCTCCATCGTATCAAATTAACTCTCGCAAGTTCCGATTATTTTTCTACTGTAGAAAATACTCCTTTAATTTTTGTTGTATTCCATGGCACATCTGGCGTCTTATAAAAGTTGATTCCCAGGTAATCCAGGCGTTTCCCATGTGTACCTAAACGCTTTTTAAATTCGCTATAATCTTTCTTTTTAGGCGAAGACCAACCCACCTCGGCAACAGCAATATTGCGTGGCCAAAGGCGATCGTCTGCAGTGGCATCGATATGTACAAGCTCTGTCCAAAGGGCACCTTCTACTCCTATGGCTTTCTTATTTTCAGACACAAAATCGTAAACGTTTTTTAAAGAAACTCCGTCTTTTTTACACCAGCTATACGTATTGGGCTGATTGGGAATATTACCGTGATCTAAATAGAAATTTTTACAAATTGATTCGATAATTCTGGTATCCACAACGCTTTTGGTAGCTCCCGTCCAACGCTGACTAATAAACGAATCGTCTACCTTAGCTTGAGTAACTTCTTCCCAACCAATGGCTGTTTTACCATTTTCACGGACTATTTTTTCAGCTTTCACTACAAATTCTTTATAGTGTTCATCTTCGATTTCATCACCTCCGATATGAAGGTAAGGACCATCGGTAATTTCAGCAAGCTCGGCAATAACATCGCTAATAAAATCGTAAACCACCGGTTTTTCCATACAAAACTTGCTCCACCCAACATCAGTTCCGTGAAAAGGAGCTGGTGGTATTGCACGTTTTGGATTCAGATTTTCAAAATTTTCACAACTTAATTCTGGATAGCCCTGCAAGGCGGCATAAGTATGTCCCGGCATATCCACTTCAGGAATAATCATTACATTTCGCTCTTTTGCGTAAGCCTGTAAATCTTTATACTCCTCTTGTGTTAAAAATCCGGCACGACCATTATTTACGGCAGACTGTCCTCCTATTTGGGTTAATTTTGGCCATTTTTTAATCTCAATCCTCCAACCCTGATCGTCGCTTAAATGCAAATGAAAACGATTTAATTTATACAGCGCCATACGATCTACATGCTTTTTTAGATAATCCAAATCAAAAAAGCTTCGGGCAACATCAAGCATACTCCCGCGCCATTCATAATAAGGCTTATCTGAAATAGTCACCGAAGGAATACTAAAAGCCGCGGTAATTTTACCAGATTCTACTTCAGCAGGAAACAATTGTCTAAGTGTGGTTATTCCGTAGAAAAGTCCGGCATTGGTAACCGCTTCTATCGTTATTTTTTCTGAAGTAACTTTAAGTTGATATCCTTCTTTTCCTAAAGAAGAAGAAAGATCGTTATTGATTTTTAACGAAACGTTGGCTTCCTTTTCTGAAGCTTTTTCAAGCTCACTTCCCGTAGTATTCAATAAAGTTTTAAGCCATTTTAAACTTTTTTCGGCCTCGGCATCTGCATAAAAAGTTATGGTAGACGGAAACTGAAATTCGCTATTTTTCCATTCAATTTTGGAAGGCATTGGAATAATAGCGGGTTTATCCTGAGCGTAAGCACCTATAAAAATGAAGACTGTAAGGAAAACAGAAAAGAAAGAACGTTTCATACTTATATTTTTTAAATGAATAAATTTAGGCTAAACATTTGATTTTCCAATTTTTAATTGGCAAAACAGCAGTCTCACCTAGCCTTAATTCTCTTGATATATTCATTACCTTTTTTACAGGCATTTGGTTTATTATTTTAAACCTTTTATGGTTTCTTATCTAATTTTATGCCCCTTAACCGCAAAGAAAAGGATATATAAATAACATGGAATCACCACCCAGTAGGCCTGCTGAAGTCCAAAACTATCGGCTAAAGAACCATAGGCTAAAGGCACAATCGCACCACCTGCAATCGCCATAATTAAAAAGGATGACGCTATTTTGGTAAACCTTCCCAAACCGTCTAACGCTAAAGGCCAAATAGCCGGAAAAACTACTGCATTTGCCAGTCCTAACATCGAGATACAAAGTACCGAAACAAAACCATCTGTAAAAATTGCAGCTAATCCCAACAGAATACCTAAGATTCCTGAAATTCGAAGAGCTTTTGCCTGACTAATATATTTTGGAATGGTTACGGTACCTATTAAATAACCCACGATCATCGCTGCTAAAGTGTACGAGGTAAATTGTAAAGCTGCTTCAGACGGTATTCCCTGCCCGTCTTTGGCATAAGTAATTACTGTATCACCGGCGATAACCTCTACCCCAACATATAAAAACATGGCCAAAGTTCCCAAAAGCAAATTAGGGAACTGGAAAACACTTGTTTTGTTTTTATTAGCTTCTGCTAAGGTTTCATCTTCTTTATCGGTTTCAATTTCAGGCAAAGAGGAAAAATAAATAAGTACGGCTAAACCCACAAGAACAATTGCCATTACGATATAAGGCATTTCTACTCTTGAAGAAAGCAAATCTAATTCGGCCTCACGCTCGGCTCCGGTTAAAGTGCTCAGTTTTGCCTCAATCTGATCCATATTTTTAAGTAAAATAGCACCAATGGTTAAAGGCGCTAAAATCCCGGCTACCTTATTACAAATTCCCATAATACTAATACGCTTTGCCGCACTTTCAATAGGTCCTAATACGGTGATGTAAGGATTGGCAGCAGATTGTAGCAAGGCCAGTCCTGTACCCTGAACAAATAATCCTGTTAGGAATAAAGCATACGTTCTGGAGGCTGCAGCAGGGATAAATATCAAAGCACCAACGGCCATTACCAGTAATCCAAGCCCCATTCCTTTTTTAAAACCTGTTTTCTCTAAAACTTTTGCCGATGGAATTGCCATAACAAAATACGAAATGTAAGAAGCAAAAGCTACAAAAAACGACTGGAAGTTATTCAGCTCGTTCGCTGTTTTTAAATAAGGAATTAATACTGAATTTAACCAGGTGACAAACCCAAAAATAAAAAATAAGATTCCTATAATAATGATCGACCTGCTGGTTCCTGAAGTATTCGAGTTATTGCTCATAATATTTATTTACCCGTATTTTAAATTAGCATATTAAAAAAGCTTAAATTCAAATCATTAAAATTTTACAGAAAGCCTCTTACAAAAAAAAGAAACTTTTTTATAAAACTTAAACACTTTATTAACTTTTTTTATAATTAAAAAGAACATAACTTAAATTTTTATTTAGAATTATGCGCTGAACTCTTAAAATTCCTGAATTTTTAAACAGCTTTCTAAAGTTTCTATAAGGTATTTGAAATACACTATATTTGCAGCCCAAAAATTTTATAACTATACTGTCAAAAATTGCTATTTTCTGATTGTTTTTTATTTTGGATTTTTGGATCGCGTTTACTTTAAAAAGCCTAGAAAGCTTTAAGATATTGAAAAACGCTTAATAATTTTAAAATTCGAGTTTAAAACTCAGCGAATAAAGCCTTGTAGGTTAAAACCAATTAATGTTCACAATTGCATGAAACACATTCGTAATTTTTGTATCATCGCCCATATCGATCATGGAAAGAGTACACTAGCCGATAGACTTTTAGACTTTACCGGATCGGTAACAGAAAGAGAAAAGCAAGCACAGCTTTTAGATAATATGGATTTGGAGCGGGAGCGTGGTATCACTATTAAAAGTCATGCAATCCAAATGGATTATGTTCATGAAGGTGAGCAGTATACGCTAAATTTAATCGATACCCCGGGGCACGTAGATTTCTCTTACGAGGTTTCCAGGTCTATTGCTGCCTGTGAAGGTGCTTTACTGGTAGTAGATGCTGCGCAGAGCATACAGGCACAAACAATTTCTAACCTTTACCTGGCGTTAGAAAACGATCTTGAAATTATCCCTGTTTTAAATAAAGTAGATCTTCCAAGCGCCAATCCAGAAGAAGTTACAGACGATATTGTAGATCTTTTAGGTTGTGAACCTGAAGATGTAATTCCTGCAAGCGCCAAAACAGGAATTGGTATTGAAGAAATTTTACATGCTATTATCACCAAAATTCCCTCGCCAAGTGGTAAAGTTGACGCGCCATTAAGAGCCTTGATTTTTGATTCGGTTTATAATCCGTTTCGTGGGGTAGAAACCTTTTTTAGAGTAATTAACGGAAGCATTAAAAAGAACCAGCACATTAAGTTTGTGGCAACGGGTAAAGATTATTCGGCAGATGAGGTTGGTACTTTAAAGCTTATTCAGCATCCAAAACAGGAAATTAAAACCGGAGATGTGGGTTATTTAATTACTGGAATTAAAGACGCACGAGAGGTAAAAGTGGGAGATACCATAACCGATGCTAAAAATCCTACTACTGAAGCAGTTGCAGGATTCGAAGATGTAAAGCCTATGGTATTTGCCGGCATTTACCCTGTAGATACTGAAGATTACGAAGAACTTAGAGCCTCTATGGAAAAACTTCAGCTTAATGATGCTTCTTTGGTGTTTACTCCAGAGAGCTCAGCAGCATTAGGATTCGGTTTTAGATGTGGATTCTTGGGGATGCTTCACCTGGAGATTATTCAGGAGCGATTAGAACGTGAATTTGATATGACGGTAATTACTACTGTACCTAACGTGTCTTATCAAGCCTATACCAATAAACATCCAGATGAGATTATTTTAGTTAATAATCCTTCAGATTTACCAGAACCTTCAACTTTAAACCGGGTAGAAGAGCCATTTATTAAGGCAAGCATTATTACCAAAGCAGATTATGTTGGTCCCGTAATGTCCCTTTGTATTGAAAAGCGTGGTGAAATTACCAACCAATCTTACTTAACGACAGAGCGAGTTGAACTTTCTTTTGATATGCCTTTGGCAGAAATTGTTTTCGATTTTTACGATCGCTTAAAAACAGTTTCTCGTGGTTATGCTTCTTTCGATTATTCTCCTATTGGGCTACGTACTTCTAAACTGGTAAAAGTTGACGTTCTACTTAACGGAAATAAAGTAGATGCACTTTCGGCCTTATTACACCAGGATAATGCGTATGATATTGGTAAGAAGATGTGTGAAAAACTGAAAGAATTGATCCCAAGACAGCAGTTTGATATTCCTATTCAAGCAGCGATTGGGGCAAAAATTATCTCCAGAGAAACCGTAAAAGCGCTTAGAAAAGACGTTACTGCGAAATGTTATGGTGGAGATATCTCTCGTAAAAGAAAGCTTTTAGAAAAGCAGAAAAAGGGTAAAAAACGTATGCGCCAGGTTGGAAACGTAGAAATTCCTCAAGAAGCCTTTATGGCCGTTTTAAAACTAAACGATTAATACCAGCTTAAAGCTGATTTATATCAAAAACCCTCATAGTTTTTAAGCTATGAGGGTTTTTAGTTTTTTATAAACTCTTCTGACATTTTAAATCATTTGAACCACTTAAGCTGTAAAAACTTCTCATTAGAATATGTTTACTCGAACCTGTAAAAATCCGAATTTTAGCATTGCATCTCAATTTCTTAAATTTGTAAAAATGGCTTCATTTTGACCAAAATCGAGTAAAATTGAAGCAAAATTGAGTAAAAAACACTAAAAAGAAGAGGAAAATGGCTGGACATAGCAAATGGGCAAACATAAAACACCGTAAAGGAGCGCAGGATAAAAAACGTGCAAAACAATTTACCCGGGCAATTAAAGAAATTAGTGTTGCGGTAAAAGAAGGTGGTGGTGCAGATCCTGAAGCTAATCCAAGCTTGCGTAACGCGATAAGCAATGCAAAAGGGGTGAATATGCCCAAAGACACCATAGATCGCGCAATTAAAAAAGCAAGTGGTGCAGATGCCGATAATTACGAAACCGTAACTTTTGAAGGATATGGCCCTAACGGAATTGCAATTTTTGTAGAATGCACCACAGATAATACCAATAGAACTGTAGCCTCTGCACGATCAATTTTTACTAAAAATGGAGGAAGTCTGGGAACTAATGGTTCGTTAGAATTTTTATTTGATAAAAAAGGGGTTTTTGTGCTTGAAAGAGAAAAAATTGAAATAAACCTTGAAGAATTTGAGCTTGAACTTATTGAAGGCGGAGGGACAAAAATCGAAAAAGAGGACGACCTGATGACGATTTATACCGATTTTAATGACTTTGGTCTCATGTCTTCTAAACTGGAAGAATTAGAAATGGAAACAAAGTCTTCTGAAGTACAACGAATTCCCTTAAACACGGTAGAACTTCCGGTTGAAGACGCTAAAAAGATCTTAAATCTCGTCGAAAAATTTGAAGATGATGATGATGTTCAAAATGTATATCATAATCTCGAAATTACAGACGAACTGATTGAGGCAATGGAAGCCGAATAATGCTAAGAAGGCTTGCATGATTAAATGTTAAATAAATTAGCTAAAAATATAACGAGAAACGCCCAATTTCAATTATTGAAATTGGGCGTTTCTCATATAATCTGAATCTATATTAATCTTCCTCAGTATTGGTTCTCGTATCTTCTGCGTCACCAGTATTAGAATTATCTTCAACCTCCATCTGCTTTCCTAAATACACCAGCTTAAAACCTTCTTCAATTTCTACTTCTTTACTATTAGACGGAATAATACTAAGATTTCCTTCGTTATTTTTTACAAATAGTGGAATAATATCTGGATCGGTTTTGGAAATTTCTATTAATCCTTCATAATGCTCTTTAGAGTTCAGCGTAATCTCATGCACCTGTGAATATTTTCGGGCAAGATTGGTAAGTTTAACATAATCATCTGTTTGAGAGAACAATCCTTCTTTTGGATTATTTTCGGGATCCTGCATTTCTTCTGGAGAAACCACTCTAAAAGAGCCGTTTTCACCAAAATGCTTTCTAAATTTTTCTATGGCATTCTTATTAATTTCGCTGTTACTGGTCATCGCCATTAAATAACCTATGTCATTAAGCTCGATATTATTAATAAGATCTTCAGAATACACATTTTCTTCTATCGCATCTAAGCCCATGCTCTTGGCCTTTCTAACATTCATCCCATTATTATCAACCAAAACAACATGTCTTCCATTCTCCTCCATATACTTACCGATAATTCTTGAAAAAGACGAAGCTCCAATAATTAAAATTCCTTCAGAATCCTTTAAAAATACACCCACAAGCTGAGCAAATAAACGGGCAGTGGTAGCGTTTAATAATACCGTTCCCAACACGATCATAAACACCAGCGGTGTAATATATTCAGCACCTTCCACACCTTGATTCGCCAGCTCTATACCAAATAAAGAGGCAATACCCGCAGCTACAATTCCGCGAGGTCCAACCCAGCTTATAAACAGTTTTTCATTGAATTTTAATGAAGAATTGATACTACTTATAAAAACACCTAACGGTCTTACGACAAAAACAATTACTGCAAATAGCCAGATCGCCTTACTGGTAAATATCAGGTACAGATCTTCCATATTGATATTTGCAGCCAGCAAAATAAATAAAATAGAAATTAAAAGGACACTTAAGGATTCCTTGAAATATAATAGCTCTTTTAAGTTTGGAAGGTCGATATTTCCCATCACCATTCCCATCACTACCACAGCCAAAAGTCCGCTTTCGTGAGCAAACTGATCTGATAACACAAAAACCCCTAATACAGCGGCCAGGGTAAGCACATTTAATAAATAATGCGGAATAATATTTTTCTTGATACTGTAGGCCAGGGCATGGGCAAAAGTGAAGCCGAAAGTGAAGCCGAAAAGTACGATTTTACCAAATTCCAGTAACACGGTTGAAGTATACTCTTTTCCTTTTCCTGCACTAATAAACTCAAAAACCAACACGGCAAACAATGCCCCTATAGGATCGATAAGAATCCCTTCCCATTTTAAAATGGTAGAAACATCTTTTTTAAGCGGAATATTACGTAGGATGGGCGTGATTACTGTAGGACCGGTAACAATAATTAATGAAGCAAATAAAAACGAAATTTGCCAGCTTAGATCGAAAATATAGTGAGCGGCTATCCCTGCTCCTATAAATGTTATAATTACAGCAACCGTAATTAATTTCACAATTACAAAACCTACATTTAAAATTTCTCCCTTTTTAAGGGTTAAACCACCTTCAAAAAGGATAATCCCAATGGCAAGCGAGACAAAATAAAATAAACTTTCGCCCGGGAACAATCCAGATTCCCCAGTCCAAATAGGCTCTATTAGTTTACTTCCATCATCTGTAAACATGGTAGCAATTGGCCCTACACAAAGTCCGATCAAAATCAATGGAAGGATTGCAGGAATTTTAAATTTCCACGCCACCCATTGTGCCAATATTCCTAAAATTACTATACCTGCTAATTCTAACATTAATCTTTTTGATTTGATTTAAAAGCTAAAAATATTAAAAATAGTTTAGTTTGCTCACAAGCTCGTCTTAAACTAAAATTATTTGTAATCTGATGTTAAATAGATTCAATAAACTGCTTTTAAGCATTTGATTTAATAATTTGCGATATATTTTGAAAATTTGATAATTTATGCAACTATATCCTATCGAAGCAGGGAATTTTAAGCTGGATGGCGGGGCTATGTTTGGCGTGGTTCCAAAAAGTATTTGGCAAAAAACAAATCCTGCAGATAGCAATAACATGATCGATATTGGCGCTCGAAGCCTTTTAATCGAGGATGGTAATCGATTAATTCTTATTGATACCGGCCTGGGAGATAAGCAAAGTGAAAAATTCTTTAGTTATTACTACCAGTGGGGCGATGATTCGCTAGACAAATCTTTACAAAAAAACGGATTTCACCGCGACGATATTACCGATGTATTTACTACCCATCTTCATTTTGATCACTGTGGTGGTTGTGTACAATGGAATAAAGATCGCACCGGTTATGAAACGGTTTTTAAAAATGCAAAATACTGGAGTAATAAAGATCACTGGCAATGGGCAACAACACCTAACGCTCGTGAAAAGGCCTCTTTTCTAAAGGAAAATATCTTACCAATAGAAGAAAGCGAACAATTACATTTTGTAGATAGAAACAATAAAGAGCATTTTACAAATATTCCAGAGCTTGGCTTTGGCGTACTCTTTGTAGATGGGCATACTGACAAACAAATGATACCTCATTTGGAGTATAAAGGAAAAAAGCTGGTTTTTATGGCAGATTTGCTTCCAACGGCAGGACATATTCCATTACCTTATGTGATGGGATACGATACCCGCCCGTTATTAACCTTGCCGGAAAAGAAAAGCTTTTTAGATAAAGCCGCAGACGAAGAAATTTATCTTTTTATGCAACATGATGCGCACAACGAAGTTATAACCGTAAAACACACCGAGAAAGGTGTAAGACATGACCAAACATACACGTTTAATGAATTATTTAACTAAAATGAAAATTCCATTTTATAAACCATTACTGGCTGCTACCTCAGCAGCCATTCTTGCGTCTTGTGGGAGTAGTGCTCCTGCAATTGTTTCAACTCCAATTGCAAGTATCGATACGATTCCGCTTAAGGTGACTGCACTTACCGATGCTCAGTTTAAAAACTGGCCAGAAGCCGATTTGGTGTATGATACCATTCCGGGTATGAGTGTAGATAGGGCGTATTCAGAAATTATCAAAGATCAAAAAGGCACCAAAGTGATTGTGGGGGTAATTGATAGTGGTACAGATATCGAGCATGAAGATCTTAAAAATGTTATCTGGACAAATGAAGATGAAATTCCGGGAAATGGAATAGACGATGATAACAATGGATATATCGACGATATTCATGGCTGGAACTTTTTAGGCGATGCTGTAGATGAAAATTTAGAATTTGTAAGAATTTACAGAAAATTAAAACCTAAATACGAAGGAAAATCGGCAAGTGCCATCAGTGAAGCCAATCGCGAAGAATTTATTCTTTACAAAGATGCTGAAGCCGAATACAACAAGAAATTAACCGAAGCACAACAAAACCTGGCGCAGTACCAACAAATAAAATCTCAACTGGTAGCTGCACATCAGGCGGTTTCTTCTCAATTAGGAAAAGAAGATTACACGATAGATGAACTAAAAGCAATGCAGGCTACCGCACAACCTTTAAGCCAGTATAAAGCCATGTTGCTTCAGATTCAGCAAAATGTAAATGAAAATATTCCAAAAGCAATTGAAGAATTAGATGGTGCCATTGATTATTACTCAGATCAGGTTAAAATCAATTTAAATCTGGATCTTAACGGTAGAGAACTGGTAGGTGATAATCCCGATGATCTAAGTGATCGTAATTACGGAAATAACAACGTCATGGGACCTGAAGCCGATAAAGAAAACATAAAGCATGGTACGCACGTAGCCGGTATTATTGCCGCCCAAAGAAATAACGGCATAGGAATGAACGGTGTTGCGCAGAATGTTGAAATTATGGCCATAAGGGCGGTACCAAATGGAGATGAGTACGACAAGGATATTGCTCTTGCTATTAGATATGCAGTGGATAATGGTGCTAAAGTAATCAATACCAGTTTTGGTAAATATTTCTCTACACACCCAGATTGGGTAAGAGATGCTATTAAATATGCAGCAGATCACGATGTATTAATTGTAAATGCAGCCGGTAATGAAAGCTTAAACCTGGATGAGAAAATGGTGTATCCAAACGATCAAACACCAGATAATGCCATAGAAATTAGCGATAACTTCTTAACTGTGGGTGCCTTAAATTATGATTATGGTTCTAAACTGGTAGCCGATTTCTCTAACTACGGGAAGAAAAACGTAGATGTGTTTGCTCCGGGAAATAAAATCTGGTCTACGACACCAAATAATGAATATGAATATTTACAGGGAACTTCTATGGCTTCACCTGAAGTTGCCGGTATTGCAGCAATGATTAGATCATATTTTCCTAAATTAACAGCACCACAGGTTAAAAAGATTATTATGGATAGTGGTTTACCGGTACAGGCCAATGTAATTGTTGGTGGTGATCGTTTAAACACGCAGGAGTTTAGTGAACTTTCTACCTCTGGAAAGATTGTTAATTTATATAATGCACTAATTTTAGCATCTAAAGTTTCTAAATAATAACCCACATTTATGAAAAAACTAATTTTTAGTCTGGCACTTTTGGTTTCTGCATTTTCGCAGGCACAAAATAATACCTGCTACTGGCAACAACATGTAGACTACGATATGAACGTAGATATGAATGTTGAAAATTACCGTTATACCGGTACTCAGGAGTTGGTTTATACCAATAATTCACCAGATACCTTAAATAAAGTATATTACCATATGTTCTTTAACGCTTTTCAACCGGGAAGCGAGATGGATCGACGTTTACAGGATATCAAAGATCCAGATGGAAGAATGGTGAATAATAAAGGAGATCGCCAAAATCCAGATTACGAGAGTAGAATCGCCAAACTTAAAGAAGATGAGATTGGTTATTTAAGAGCTACTTCGTTAACCCAGGATGGCAAAAAAGTAGAAACAGAAGAAGAAGAAACGATTCTTATCGTACATCTTGCCGAACCTATTTTACCAGGAAAATCTACTACTTTTAAAATGGAATTTGAAGGCCAGGTACCCGTACAAATCAGAAGATCTGGTAGAAATAATGCCGATGGTGTCGCGCTTTCCATGACACAGTGGTATCCTAAATTAGCTGAATATGATTTTGAAGGATGGCATGCAGATCCTTATATCGCCAGAGAATTTCATGGCGTTTGGGGTGATTTTGATGTAACCATAAATATCGATAAAGATTATATTATCGGTGGAACAGGTGTTTTACAAAATCCTGAAGAAATTGGTTACGGATACGAAGAAAAAGGCACTAAAGTAAAACATAAAGGTAAAAAACTGGCCTGGAATTTTAAAGCCGAAAAAGTACATGATTTTGCCTGGGCTGCAGATCCAGATTTTATCCATGATAAACTGGAAACCGAAAGCGGTGCTATGCTTCACTTTTTATACAAAGATGATCCAAAAGTAACTGAAGCCTGGAAAAAAATTCAGCCCGAAACAGCTAAATTATTGGCGTTTTTTAACAAACATATAGGTCCTTATCCATGGCCACAATACTCTGTTATACAGGGTGGCGATGGTGGTATGGAATATGCCATGTGTACTTTAATTACCGGCGGAGAAGACTACAATAGCTTACTGGGCACTACTGCTCACGAATTTGCACATTCCTGGTTTCAACAATTATTAGCTACTAACGAATCTGAGCATCCTTGGATGGATGAAGGTTTTACCACTTATATTTCTGGGCTGGCTCAAAAAACGATCAAAGGAACTTCGGGAAATCCTTTTGCCGGATCTTATAGAGGCTATAACTACATTGCTACCTCTGGAGCAGAGCAACCTCAAACAACCCATGGTGATCGTTACGATATCAATACCGCTTATTCTATCGCCGCTTATAGCAAAGGAGCTGTATTTTTAGCACAACTGGGATATATTATCGGGCAGGAAAATTTAGCCAAAACGTTAAATCGCTATTACGACGAATGGAAATTTAAACATCCAACACCTAATGATTTTATTAGAGTTGCTGAAAAAGTATCTGGAGCCGAATTACACTGGTATCTAACCGATTGGACAGAAACTACTAATCAAATCGATTATGCAATCAATAGTGTAGAGGAAGCTGAAAACGGAACAAAAGTAACTTTAGAAAGAAAAGGTTTAATGCCCATGCCTGTTGAAGTTACGGTGACTTTAAACAATGGTAGTAAGAAATTATATTATATGCCATTACGTATGATGCGTTGGGAAAAACCAGCTGAAGGCGATGTAGAGCGAATTGTAAAAGAAGACTGGCCCTGGGCTTATCCAACTTACGATTTGGAAATAGATACTCCTAAAGCTAATATAAAATCTATAGAAATTGACGAATCTCAGCTTATGGCTGATGTTAATCGTAGTAACAATACTTACGGACAAGTAGATTCTGAATAAAATATTATTGTATTCTATTAAGGTCCGGCATAAGCCGGACTTTTTTATTTTAAAAAGCTTCTTTTATAAATTTCATTTAAACCCTCAATTTTATATTTTTAAATATTCAAGATCAGAAAAATGAAATTAGCCTTTTTTAGCACTAAATCTTACGACAAAGAATTCTTTGATCCTTATCACAAGAAGGACATCGACTTAAAATACTTTGAGGTTAGATTATATAAAGATACCGCCAATCTTGCCAAAGATTATGATGGTGTTTGCGTCTTTGTACATGATGATCTTAATGAAGAAACCTTAGCGATTTTAGCTAAAAATGGCGTGAAATTCGTGGTTTTACGCTGTGCTGGTTTCAATAACGTGGATCTTGTCGCAGCGAAAAGATTTGGAATTAAAGTTTATCGAGTGCCGGCTTATTCCCCCGAAGCAGTGGCAGAACATGCTATTGCCTTAATCCTTACCTTAAATCGAAAAACACATAAGGCCTATAATAGAATCAGAGAAGGTAATTTTTCTTTAGAACGCTTACGTGGTTTCAATCTTCATGGGAAAACAGTAGGTGTGATTGGTACCGGGAAAATAGGTAGCATTTTCGCCAAAAACATGATAGGTTTTAGTTGTAACGTTATCGCCTACGATAAATTCGAAAATCGAGAGATTTTAGCGCAGGGCGGTACATATGTTTCTTTTGAAAAGCTTTTAGAGCAATCTGATATCATCTCTTTACACTGCCCATTAAATCCAGAAACTAAACATATTATTAATAAAGAGAGCTTTAAACTAATGAAAGATGGCATGATGTTAATCAATACCAGCCGCGGCCCATTAATTAACACGGTAGACACTATTGAAGCTTTAAAATCTGGAAAATTAGGCTATTTAGGCATCGATGTTTACGAGCAGGAAGAACAATTATTTTTTAAAGATTTATCTGAAAGTGTGATCAAAGATGATGTCATTGCTCGATTAATTTCGTTTCCAAACGTACTTATTACAGCCCATCAGGGATTTTTAACCAAAGAGGCATTACAGCAAATTGCTGAAGTTACCATACAGAATATTAAAGATTATAAAGCAGGAAGCGAGACCCAAAATCAGCTTAAGCTTTAGTTTGTAAATATCCATTTACAATACCTATTTTTGGGGCATGGAAGAAGGCTTCAATAAACAGGAAAAATTAAAAAGTAAAATTCTTATCGATACACTTTTTGCGGAAGGTGTATCGATAAAGAATTATCCGTTACGATTGGTTTATATTCCTATCCCTTCCAGGAATTCAAAAACAGTTTCAGTTAAAAATCCATATTTTAAGACGGGATTTTCTGTTCCTAAGAAATTTATAAAAACTGCCGTACAGCGAAACCGCATTAAGAGACTAATGCGAGAATCTTTCAGAAAAAATAAGTATATTGTTATGACCGGGGCAAAGCAGCAATATGCATTGATGTTTATTTATCTTTCCCGGGAAGATATTTCTCAAATAAAGATGGAACAGTTGATGGTGAATCTACTGGAACGCTTAAAACAAAAGGAAAAAATAAGCGTTTTAAACTAGGATGAATCCATACTTCATCTTTAAACTAAAAGAAAGGATGAAAAAGAAATTCTATAAAAAAACACTAATCTTAATTTTTGGTGGTGCGGTATTATTCACAAGTTTTGGTTTTAAATCTGATTTCTTTGAAATCGCCAAACAAATTGAAATTTTTACCACGCTTTTTAAGGAAATCAACATGAATTATGTTGATGAAACCAGCCCGGCAGATCTAATGGATACGGCAATAAAATCGATGCTGACCGATTTGGATCCTTATACCAACTTTTGGAGCGAACAGGACGTGCAAAGCTCCAGGATTAATATGGAAGGAGAATATACCGGCATTGGTGCTGCTTTAAAACAAGATGAAGATGTATTGTTAATAACTGAAGTTTACAAAGATTATCCTGCTGATAAAGCCGGACTAAAACCCGGCGATAAAATCACTAGAATTGGAAATACCAAAGTCTCAGATTTTACTGAAGGTGCGCAGGCATTATTAAACGGTTCTGTAAATTCTGCAGTAAATATTACCTACCAGCGGCAGGGCAAAACTCAACAAACCAGCATTAAAAGAAGTTCGGTTGAATTAAAAGCCGTTCCGTTTTATACGCTTTTAGAAGATAATAGCGGCTATGTGGTGCTTAGCAGATTTAACCAAAAAGCTTATGAAGAAACCAGTAGAGCGGTAAAAGATCTTAAGAGCCAGGGCGCAGATAAAATTATTCTGGATCTTAGAGGTAATCCCGGTGGTTTATTGAGCGAAGCAATAAATGTAAGTAACATTTTCCTTGACAAAGGAGAATTGATTACCAGCACCAAATCTGTTATTGAAAAGTATAATAAGGAATATTATACACAAAAAGAACCTATAGACACCAAAATTCCATTAGTAGTTTTAGTGAACGGTCAAAGTGCCTCGGCTAGTGAAATTGTATCTGGCGCCATTCAGGATCTGGATAGAGGAGTCGTGGTAGGTGCGCGTACTTTTGGTAAAGGTTTGGTACAACGACCAAAGGAAATCGCCTATGGCACTCAACTTAAAATTACGATCTCACGTTATTACACTCCAAGCGGACGTTGTATACAGGCCTTAGATTACCGCAAACGGGATGAAAACGGTAAAGCCGTTCGCACCAAAGTAGAAGATTATAACGCTTTTAAAACAAAAAATGGAAGAACGGTTTACGATGGTGGCGGAATTTTACCTGATGTGCGATTAGAATCTTCAGAATACAGTAGTATTACCAGAGCCCTTTTAGAGAAAAATGCAATTTTTAATTATGCTACTAATTACTATTATCAACATGATGTTCAAGATCCGGTAAAATATACGTTTAGCGATGCCGACTTTAATGATTTTAAAAGCTATTTAAAATCAACAGATTTTACCTATAAAACCAATACTGAACAGGAATTAGAAGAATTGTTGATAACTGCACAATCTGAAGGTTTTCAGCAAGATATACTTGATAGTTATAAACAAATCTCCTTAGAAATCGATAAAAGTAAGGCTGAAGAATTGGATCATAAAAAAGATGAAATCAAGTCGGTTTTACAAGACCAGATTATTAAACACTATTTTTACCAGGAAGGTTTATATCAGAACCATGTAGCCAGTAGCCAGGAAATAAAAAAGGCCAGGGAAGTTTTAAACAACCCAGGCCAATATGCTAAGATTCTACAAAATTAAACACTATTTTTTCATGGCAATGTGCGGGATACCATCTTCCAGGTATCCTTCGCCTTCACTTTTAAAACCATGACTTTCATAGAACTTGATTAAATATTGCTGTGCGGAAAGCTTTATATGATCTGTATTAAACCGATCTTTAATCGCTTTTATAGAAGCGGTCAAAATCTGGTGACCATAACCATATTTTCGCTGCTCCTGTTTTACGACCACACGACCAATCGAAGCTTCTTCAAAATAAAAACTTTTATCAAAACAGCGGGTATAAGCAACCATTTCACCATTATGTTTTCCTATAATATGTAAAGCTTTTTCGTCCTTTCCATCAATATCCTGGTATACACAATCCTGCTCTACCACAAAAACTTCAGCTCTCAATTGTAAAATATGATATAATTCGCTTAAGCTAAGTTGGTTGAATTTTTTTATACTTATTTCCATTATTTATCTTAAAAAAAATATATCCCGATTTTTTATAAAACCGGGATATAGCAAAATAGTTTATTAATTACTGGCAGGGAATCTTATCAATCCTCTTTTGGTGTCTTCCCCCTTCAAATTCAGTATTTAAAAAGATCTTTACCATATCTACCGCCTGTTGCGTCGACACAAAACGTGCGGGAATACTTAAAATATTAGCATCATTATGCGCTCTTGATAATTTAGTGATTTCACCGGTCCAACATAATGCACAGCGTATTTTCTGGTGCTTATTAGCGGTCATACTGGCACCGTTACCGCTACCGCAAATAATAATTCCAAAATCTGCTTTTCCGCTTTCAACATCTTCTGCAACGGGATGTACAAAATCGGCATAATCTACACTATCATCTGTATTCGTACCATAATTTTTTACTTCTATACTGGCTTCGTTTTCTAAATATAGCTGAATAAGATTCTTATACTGCGTCCCGGCGTGGTCATTACCAATGGAGATTTTCATAATACTGGTTTTATTAACTACATACAAAGGTATAAAAAGTGCTTATTAACTTACGAATATTGCATTGTTAATTACTTTTAAAATATCCTTTATTATCAGCGTTTTACAATTGACAACAACATGTGGATAACCTTTGATGAGAAAATAAAAACCTAATTTGTTTTATTCATTAAAAATTACAATACCAGCTATAGAAGCATATATCCAAATTATAAGTGGGTTATTTCTCTTCAAGTTTTCAGCAATCAATAACAGGTTATAAACAACCGATGAAATTTAAACTTTCAAGATTTTATATGTTAATTGAAAATTTTAAAATTGTTAAGTAAAGCTTAAAAGCATAAGAAGATCAATAACTTAAGATTTTAATCACCTGTTGATAAGTTGTTATCAAATAATCACAAGTCAAATTCCAAATTATTCATCAGAATTTTATTGCACAAATTAACACGCAATCATATACCATCATTTAAGTTTAAAAAAAAGAAAAGAAAAATAATAGATATATATAATGTGAATAACTATTAAAGATTAAACGATACGAAGATGATTGTTACGTCTAAAAGTTTGGTCTAAAATTTTTTTTGCTTTAGTTAGATGTGATTTATGAATATAAAGTTTAATCCCACCCAATGCAAATGAAGATAAAGGAATTAGATCGATAAGTGTTTCATTTTTAATGTAATAGATAATATTTTCATTATCTAAAAGATGTCTAACCACATGACATTCGTAGGTATATGTAAAACTTTGTAGGTAAATATAATCTTTCATGAACCTGATTGATAGGTACTTAAAGATACATTTTATTTATTAATTGGAATAGGTAATTTTATGCTGGCCGGAAGTTTGTGTAGGATGTAGCTGGGATCTCTGATTTAATGACTTGTTGATATAAGTAAAAAATCCAATCACCCCAAGTAGAAAAATGAGGAAAAATAACAGAAAAAATCTTCTTGATTTGGAGGCTAACAACTTCATTGGTTTAAAACTAGCTAAAATTCTCTCTGAAAATCAGATTACAAATTTAAGAAATTATTAAGATAACTATAACATTTTTAACGTTATAAAATAAAGTTTATTTTATCCCAGAACCGTTAAATTTTGACGGTTTTAGTAAATTTTATCGAAATCACTTAACAAAACTTTACATTCATTTTCATCTAAAATCAGTTATATACACTAATTTTACCGGTATATGAGAATGAAACGAAAGAAAAAAAACAATAAATCCAGTGCAAAACTGGGAAATCTTGATAAAAAGATTACAGATATCCTGCGAAAGGATGCAGGTAAAGCTTATAATTACAAACAAATTGCATCGAAGTTAGGTGTAGACGATCCGAGCAGTCGAAACCAAATTACCAAAAAATTAGCTCAATTAGCTGCAAAAAAAGAAATTAACCAGGTTGATCGTGGTAAATTTATGATAGAAAAAGGAGCTAATTACTACACAGGCGTGCTCGACATGTCGAGCAAAGGATACGGATTTGTAATTGTAGACGAATTTGAGGATGATATTATGATTCCTCAACAAAACTTAAATTCCGCTTTTCATGGGGATGAAGTTGAAATTTATGTTTATAAACATCGACGTAGAAAAAAGTCTGAAGGGGAAATTACCAGGATCATCAAACGTAAACGAACCAGTTTTGTAGGGGTGTTGCAACTGAAGAAGGACTTTGGTTTTGTAGTAGTCGATGACCCTAAAATGTATACCGACTTTTTTGTTCAGAAAAATAAGTTGGGAGAAGCGCAGGATGGGGATAAGGTTTTGGTAGAATTTGATGACTGGCCAAAAAAAGCCGATTCTCCTTTTGGAGTGATTACCAGAGTGCTGGGTACTCCAGGACATCATAATACAGAAATACATTCGATTTTAGCGCAATACGGCCTACCGGCAGATTTTCCTGAAGAGGTGGAAGAATTTGCTAATAAAATCGATACTTCAATTTCAGATCAGCAGATTAAAAAGCGTCGTGATATGCGCGATGTGCTCACTTTTACCATAGATCCAAAAGATGCCAAGGACTTTGATGATGCTTTAAGCTTTAGAAAACTTGACAACGGAAATATAGAACTGGGAGTTCATATCGCCGATGTTTCACACTATCTGCAACCTGATACTATTTTAGATCAAGAAGCCTACGATCGTGCGACTTCGGTTTATTTGGTAGATAGGGTAGTACCGATGCTTCCTGAAATTTTATCAAACGGCGCCTGTTCCCTACGACCAAATGAAGAAAAATATACGTTTTCTGCGGTATTTGAATTAGATAAAAATGCTAAAGTAAAAGATCAATGGTTTGGTAGAACGGTGACTTATTCTGATGCCAGATTTGCTTATGAGGAAGCACAGCATATTATCGAAACCAGGGAAAATAAAATTCCGGAAGATATTTCTATTCGTGAAGAAGGTTCCTATACGGTGGATAATGCTATTGTAGAAGCTGTTTTAGAATTAGATCGTTTGGCAAAGAAAATGCGATCGGTAAGAATGCGTGAGGGTGCAATTTCCTTTGATAAGGTAGAAGTGAAATTTCATTTAGATGAAGAAAATGAACCTATAGGGGTATTCTTTAAAACTTCTAAAGATGCTAACAAACTTATTGAAGAGTTTATGCTCTTGGCCAATAAAAAAGTAGCGGAATTTATAGGAAAGCAGAAACCTAAGAAAACTTTTGTTTATCGATGCCACGACGAGCCCAATGAAGAGAAATTAGCGTCTTTACAAACCGTTGTAGGTCGCTTTGGTCATTCACTTAATCTAAGTGACAGAAAAAGCGTTACGAGCTCTCTAAATAGCCTTTTAAAGAATGTACAGGGTAAAAAAGAACAAAATCTTGTAGATACGCTGGCAATTCGTACCATGAGTAAAGCTTATTACGGTACAGAAAATATAGGGCATTATGGTTTAGCTTTTGAGTATTATACTCATTTTACTTCACCAATTAGGCGTTATCCAGATGTAATGGTACATCGTTTGTTACAACAGTATCTGGATGGTGCAGCATCAGCCAGTGAAGATGTTTATGATGAAAAATGCCATCACAGTAGTGAGATGGAAAATCTTGCGGCGAATGCCGAGCGGGATTCCATAAAATACATGCAGGTGAAGTTTATGCAGGATCACCAGGATGAAGAGTTTCTTGGGGTGATTTCTGGAGTGACCGATTGGGGAATTTTTGTGGAGATCGAACAAAATAAATGTGAAGGAATGATTCGTTTAAGAGACTTATCAGACGATCATTACGAATTTAATGAAGAGCATTATGCTGTGATTGGTCGAAAAACCAAAAAGGTATATCAACTTGGGGATGAGGTGTATGTAAAAGTTAAAAATGCCGACCTGGTGAAACGTCACCTGGATTTTACCATGTTGGGATTAAAAGAAGATTTTAAAGGATAGTTTTTAATAATTGTAAAAATGAAAAATTTATTAATTATTGCTTTTATGGCTTTTGGATTCGCTGTAAATGCGCAGGAAACAAAACATGATCTTGCCGATTTTCAGAAGATTTTCGTGTATGATGGTTTGCCGGTAAAACTGGTACGATCTGATGAAAATAAAGCGGTAGTAACCGGAGAGAGTAGGGAAGATGTTGAATTTGATATCGAAAATGCGACCTTAAAAATTAAATTAGGGATTGATAACATTTTTGATGATGACGATGATACTCAGGTGTTGCTTTATTATAAAAGTATCGACGAAGTGAGAGCAAAGCAAAATGCTTCAGTGATGATAGCCGACAAAATTAATGCTGAATTTTTCACGTTGGAAGCTCAGGAAGGGGCTGATATTACTGGAGAATTTGAGGTGGATAATTTAATTGCTCTTATAAGAAGTGGAGGAGAAATAACACCCTCAGGAAACGTAAAACATCAGGAAGTGAATATTAATACCGGAGGAAAGTATTATGCTAAAAATCTTCAATCTGATTATTTAAACGTAGATATTAAGGCAGGCGGTGTAGCCGATGTTACTGTTTCTGGAAAAGTAACCGCTAAGGTTAGGGCGGGAGGTACCGTAAACGTTTATGGTGATCCCGAAGAGATCGATAAAAGCACTTTATTTGGTGGTAAAGTCGTGAGAAAAAACTAATCTTTTATTTTTGCACTCTAAATAAAGCTTATGCTACATGATATTTTAGCAGCCATGCCATTAGGCTTATTTCTGGCTTTTATGTTAGGACCGGTATTTTTCGTATTACTGGAAACCGCAGCCATAAAAGGATTTAGGGCAGCTATATCTTTTGATTTAGGTGTAATAATAGCAGATACCGTTTTTTTATTTATTGCTTATCTAAGTACAACTAAATTACTGGAAAGAATTAAAGACGATCCTGCGTTGTTCATTTTTGGAGGTGTAATTCTTACCACTTATGGTATTATGACATTTATCCAAACCAAAAAAGCATTGCCACAGGAAGAAGAAAGTCCGGATATTCGTAAACTCGGAAAAAGTGATTATCTGGGATTGGCATTAAAAGGTTTTTTACTTAATTTTATTAATGTTGGTGTACTTGGTTTCTGGTTGGGATTAATCATTGTTTTTGGTCCGCGATTAGAAATGGATGGTAATAGAATCCTCGTGTTTTTTAGTACTGTTTTAATCACTTACCTAATTGTTGATATCTTTAAGATTTTACTCGCCAAAAAACTAAACCGTAAACTCACTCCGGGTAGAATTTACATCATGAAAAAAGGTATTAGTGTGATGTTAGTGGTCTTTGGTATTGTATTGATATCACAGGGTGCATTTCCAGGTGAAGTAAACGAAATAAGGGAACAAATCGACAATATTACTCCGGGAGAAGGCATAGGCTTTTTCGAATAAAATGAAATAATTAGTCCTACTGAAAATCTAATTTTTATCCCTGATCCAGGTTCTAAACAAAGAATTATTTTTTAACAAATGCCTCATGATCTTGCACTGAGTTAATTTGCTGAAAATAATAGCTATAAAAAAAGGCTTTCCATATTGATGGAAAGCCTTTTGTTTGTAGAGGCATCGAGCGGATTCGAACCGCTGTACATGGTTTTGCAGACCACTGCCTAGCCACTCGGCCACGATGCCCTTTTATTAGGGAACGCAAATGTAATAAAAATTTTAAGTTCTAAAACTAAAAATCTACCTGGATTTACTTCTGGTTACGCTAACCATTGCCACATTGCCTCCTATTGGAGGATTAATTTTTGATACTGAAACGGTTACCTTTTGTACCAATATAATTTCTTTTAGTACCCGATTGTTAATTCGTTCTGCAACACTTTCTAAAAGTTTAGAACGTAAAGCCATTTCTTCTTTTACAATGTTATTTAAATGAACGTAATCGATGGTATCTGCTAATTCATCAGATTTTCCCGAATTAGAGAGATCGCCCTTTACTTTAAGATCAACACTATAATCACTTCCTATCTTTCCTTCTTCCTCCAAACAACCGTGATAAGCGAATACCTTGATATTTTTTAATTTTATACTTCCCAAAATTATTTTTTTGTAAAAATAAGGTTTAAAATTTTTTCTTGGGTGTTTCTCCGGTAACAACTTTTAAGCTATCAATATATTTTCCTTCGATGCCCATAATAAAGCAAGTATATAACTTTTGAGATTGAATAGTGAGTTGTTCTTGTGCTACGTTTACTTTACTCCCTTTTAATTTCCAGTTCACTTTTTGCTGAAGTGGCAAAAGCGCTTTTGTCTTGGAAACTTTGGGATAGGTAAGTGAAGACAGTGACACTGTTTTTTTATCTGAAGTGGCTACTGCCGAAATCTCTTCTACACCGGCAGCGAAATGAACCCATCTTATTTTTGCTTCGTCTTTACCGCATTCAAATTCATCGTTCAAAATTTTGAATTGCGGTAAATTTCCGTTTGGCATCGTCGCTTCTTCACCTTCTACAATTTCGTGTAATTTTGTTTTGCTGGTTTTTTCATTGGTAGTGGGATTTTCCTGTAAAATTCCATAAAGCATCAAAGTATAAACTCCGCTGTTACCAATACCTACTTTTTTCTTTAACAATAACTGGTTTTCAGCTTTTACTTCTACTGTATAAGTTCCAGAATTTATAGATTGATAATCTGTTAATTCGGTATACTTCAGTTGTTGTTGAAGAGTAGATTCACCATTTTTTGTAAAGATAATTTTTACCGGGCGATCAGTGAACATAAACTGTCCTATGCGCAGTTTTGAAGGTTTTTGTTGAGAAGAATGACAACTAAGAAGTAGTAGCATTCCCATGAATAGCGTTATAAATTTAGTTTTCATCTTCCTGGGCTTTTTGTTGTGTTTTTTCTTTCTTCTTCAGTAAGTAGGGTCTTCCCATAATGATAAGTAACACCACGGCTAAAATTCCGCCTAGGGCAACGGGTTTAGAAATCACCAATCTAAAAATTAAGGCTACTCCCACTAAAATCCCAATGATAATGCCAATTAACGGGATCCATTTTCGTTTTTCAGATTCGCGATAAGCAATCCAATTTACAATCCCAAAGGTAAATAAGAAGGCCAAACTTGCTGCTTCTACCAATGAACTCAACGAGCCTACAATAGCTAAGGTGCCGGCTAAAGTACCTAGAACAATGATCGATCGATCGGGTACATCGTTTTTATTGGTGTGATCAAACCAGGAAGGAAGTTCGTTTTTAGAGGCAATACGTTTGGATAAATTGGCCGTGGAAAATAGAGTGGAATTGATGGCTGCGGCTGTTGCAAATCCTGCAGCAACCGTCATTACTATAAGTCCGGTTTTTCCAAAAGCCGATTCGGCCGAAATGGACAAAGCAATTTCTTTAAAACTAATCATAGACGTAGCACCACCCACCATGGTTGCTCCTAACGCTACTACCGCATAAAGGATGACCACAAATATGACAGCGCTCATTAAAGTAGGCATAAAGCTCTTTTCAGGATTTTTAATTTTATCGTATTCGTAGGTAAGTAGCTGAAAGCCTTCGTATGCCATAAATATGGAAGCTCCTCCAATTAAACTTGACCAAATAGGTCGAGGACTGATTCCCGCGGTAAGTTGAGAGGTGTCCCAATTGGCCAGTCCGTAAATGCCTAACGCCAGTAATACTAGTAGGTTCACCGATACGATAATAATCTCTACATTGGTCAGTTTTCCTACTCCGGCTAAATTCAATAAAATTAAAGCGATGACAATCCCGGCGGCAAGTAAACGCATTAATAAAGGATTGCCATGAAAAGCAAACGATAGGTAGTGTCCAAAAGCATAAGCGTAAACCGATATCGTTAAGACATACCCGATAATTAACAACCAGCTGAGGTTTCCGGCCATTTTTTTATCGTTTACTTTTTCCAGAAATACAAAGGCACCGCCTTCTTCGTGAAATTTATTAGTTAGGAACACATAACTATAGGCTGATGGTATGGCGATTAGTCCTGTAAGGACAAAAGCGAGCCAGGTCCACTGTGCCGAAACGGCAATGACAACACCCAGCACGGTGTATATACCACCGCCTACCATTCCGCCTGCGGCAAGTGCCCAAACTGATAACGGATTTAGTTTCGAGGAATTATTGCTCATCTTAATACAGGTTTTAAAGATGGAATAATAGAGGTTTTGTAGTAGTTCATCATTATTTTTTTGCTCTTATAAAATTAAAGAATATCGATGTGACGAACTTTGTATAACTTAGGTTTAGGTTTATTTTAACCCAATTAGTTCATTCCGGTTAGTCTCCAGTGAATTATAAATCAGGAAACTTATCTAAGATTTAGAGACGTGATTATGGGATTATACTTTTAAAGAATGATTATTTTTTATTTTCTAATTGTTTTACTCCTGCAAGGCGATTTTATTTTTGATAACTTTGCTTTTTTACAAGAAAAATTATGGCGGAAGAAAAGAAGTCTCTAAATTTTATTGAGCAAATTATAGAAGAAGATCTAAAGGCAGATTATAAAAGGGAAAAACTGATGTTTCGTTTCCCACCAGAGCCTAATGGCTATCTGCATATTGGGCATGCTTCTTCTATTTGTTTAAATTTTGGTTTGGGAGAAAAATATGATGCTCCTGTAAATTTAAGGTTCGACGATACCAATCCCATAAAAGAAGAAAAGGAATTTGTTGAAGCTATTAAGAGAGATGTGGAATGGCTTGGCTATAAATGGGCTAAGGAATGTTATGCATCAGATTATTTTCAGCAGTTGTACGATTGGGCGGTAGAAATGATTAAGAATGGCGATGCATATGTAGACAGTCAGACTTCTGAAGCCATCGCGCAGCAAAAAGGAACACCAACACAGCCAGGTACAGAAAGTCCTTACAGGAATCGTAGTGTAGAGGAGAATTTGGATTTATTCGAACAAATGAAGAATGGAGAAACTCCTGAAGGTGCACATGTGCTTCGCGCTAAAATCGATATGTCCAGTGGTAATATGTTAATGCGGGATCCTATTATGTATCGATGTGTTCATAAACCACATCATCGTACGGAAGGGGAATGGAAAATCTACCCAATGTACGACTGGGCACACGGGGAAAGCGATTTTATCGAGCAGGTTTCCCATTCTTTTTGTACCCTGGAGTTTTTACCGCATAGAGAGTTATATAACTGGTTTATTGCCAAAGTAAGTAAACCTGGGGAGTTTATCCCAAAGCAGCGGGAATTTGCGCGAAGAAACCTTAGCCATACAGTGGTAAGTAAACGAAAACTGGCACAACTTGTAGAAAAGGGAATTGTAGAATCATGGGATGATCCCAGGATGCCAACCATCTCTGGGTTAAGAAGACGTGGATATACTCCTGCCGCTATTAAAAATTTTGCTGATTCTATTGGTGTTGGGAAGCGTGAAAATATGATCGATGTAGCGCATTTAGAATTTTGTGCACGTGAAGATCTAAATAAAATCACACCCCGTGTAATGGGTGTTCTAGATCCTGTGAAGTTGGTAATTACTAATTATCCTGAGGGAGAAGAAGAGTGGTTAGAAGCCGAAAATAATCCGGAAGATGAAACCGCGGGTACAAGACAGGTTCCCTTTAGCCGCGAATTATATATCGAGAGAGAAGACTTTAAAGAAAGTGCAAATCGTAAGTTCTTTAGATTAACTTTAGGTAAGGAAGTTCGTTTAAAGAATGCCTATATTATTAAAGGAGAAGATGTACTTAAAGACGAAGAAGGTACTATTCTGGAAATTCATTGTACTTACGATCCCAAGAGTAAAAGTGGTAGTGGGACTGAAGAGTCCTTAAGAAAGGTAAAAGGAACATTGCACTGGGTTTCTATAAAGCATGCATTAAAAGCTGAGGTTCGTCTTTATGATCGCTTGTTTACAGAAGAAGCTCCCGATGGAGTAAAGGATAAGGATTTTCTTGAATTTGTAAATCCCAATTCTTTAAATACTATTACAGGTTTTGTGGAACCGAGTTTAAGTACTGCTGAAGAGTTAGAGAAATTCCAGTTCCAGAGAATAGGTTATTTTTGTATTGATAGAGATAGTACTAAAGATCATCTGGTTTTTAATAGAACAGTGGGTTTAAGAGATAGTTGGGCCAAAATGCAAAAGTAAATTTTGGATAAGTGCTTGTTTAAGAATATTTTAGTATTGGTAAAATACATATTAACCGGTTATTAACAGGGCTTAAGCTGTTGATACCGTATATTTGATAGAAAGTATTAATCAAAAACTTATTTATTATGGCAAATACAGGAAGCACATTGTTAGCATTAGTAACCGGCGCAGCTATTGGAGCTGGAATTGGGTTATTATATGCTCCCGATAAAGGTGAAAAAACAAGAAAGAAACTTAAGAAAGATGCTTTAGACGCACAGGATCGTTTTAATAAGAAATATAACGAAACAGCTTCTAATCTAACAGAGAAAGCTAAAAAAGCAAAATTTGATTTTGAAGAAAGATTAGAAGAAACACTTTCTAATGCGAGCCATAAAGCAGACGATATCCTTTCAGCAATGGAATCAAAATTAGAAGAATTGAGAAAACAAAACGCGAAGTTACAAAAGGAAGTTAAGAAGGAAGAGGCTGAAACTAAAGCGAATAAAGTAGTGGTATAATATTTATGGCGTTTGAAAAACTAAGTAATAGTATAGACGAACTTAATGACAACGTTAGGGCATTTACGCATAGTAATGCTGAATATTATAAACTTTTAATATTTAAACAAACAACAAAGTCAGCAATATTGCTGGTGATGTTTTTGATTGTAGCTTTTGCGCTAAGCACTGCCGTGGCTTTTTTATCCCTTGGGGTTGCTTTTGCAATTAGTGCTGCCTTGGATCAACCATCTTCTGGATTTTTTATCGTCGGTGGTTTTTATTTGGTTGTGATTGTTTTATTTGTGATCTTCGGAAAAAAACCGCTAAGCAAGTTTATGCTTAAGAAGTTTTCACGGGAAATTTTTAATGAAGAGAATTAAATGAAGCAGTATACCAGTTTTGAAGAAATAGACAGGGATCTGAAAATTTTAAAACTTCAGGCTCAAATCGATAAGGAAGAAATTAAACTAACGATAGAGGAAGTGAAAGATTCTTTATCTCCACTTCGTATTGTAGGAAATACTGTTGGCGCAATAATGCAAAAAGCAATCGTTTTAAAGGCTGTAGCGAAGATGTTTGGAATAAAACGTGTATAACCTTACCTAATTTAACGTGAGTTCGATGTAAGAAAAGGTAAAAAAGAAGGATTGCACAACAAAGAAAAAGCAGAAAATCAGTATATTTAAGTATCTAAATTTCAAATATTTAACTAATATTCTGCTTATGATTTCTACTGATAAAATTACTGAAATTTTCTGTTTTATTGATGAGTTTCATCAAGAATTTGAACAAGCCCATCAAGGACATCTTCTTGAAGCTGATTGCAGCATCAAAAGAAGGAATAGAAAATCCAAAC
>NZ_JBSXOK010000060.1:0-70674 GCF_056859415.1 Zunongwangia sp. L-65 | reverse complement strand
TCAAATTTTGAACCCTGAAGTATTTAGCGACGGCTGAGTGATTGCAACGAAGGAGCAATCGTACCGAAGCCATAGTGGTAAACTGGAGAAACCTTTTATTTGATTGAGATTTCTCGGCTTCATTTCATTGCGCTCGAAATGACAGCAGAATTGAAGCAGCGCTATTAATTTTGAATTCTAAATGTTCAATTTTGAATGAGTGTAGGTTGTATGCGTTAAACAGTATAATGTATAATGAAAATGGACTTGTCTATAGAACAACTTTTAATCCTTCAACTTTCTAATTCTCTATCTTAAATTGTTGATTGTGATTTCTCGGCTTCATTTTATTGCGCTCGAAATGACAGCAGAACTGAAGCAGGGCTATTAATTTTGAATTCTAAATGTTGAATTTTGAATGACTGTATGCTGTATGCCGTATGCCGTAAACTGTATAATGTATATTGAAAATGGACTACTCGCTAGAACAACTTTTTGAACCTTGAAGTATTTAGCGACGGCTGAGTGATTGCAACGAAGGAGCAATCGTATCGAAGCCATAGTGGTAAACTGGATAATGAAAACAGACTTCTCTATAGAACAACTCTTAAACCTTGAACTTTCTAATTCTCTAACTTAAATTGTTGATTGAGATTTCTCGGCTTCATTTCATTGCGCTCGAAATGACAGCGGAATTGAAACAGGAATATTAATTTTGAATGACTGTATGCTGTAGGCCATAAACTGTATAATGTATATTGATAACAGACTACTCGATACAACATCCTTTAAACCTTGAACTTTCTAACTTGGAACTTTTAAACTTTTGAACTTTAAACTTTTCTACTTTCCAACTTTCTCACTCTAAACCGTAAACTAATTCTTATCTTCCAAAAGAGGTACAAAACGAAATTCTCCAAACTCGGTTTTATCGAATTCGGTTGGAGATTTTCGCACAAAGAGCGTCATAATCTGCACATCTTCCCCCACGGGAATCACTAACCTGCCTCCTACTTTTAACTGGCCCAACAAATCTTTTGGTACAAAAGGCGCACCGGCAGTAACAATAATCTTATCGAAAGGAGCGTACGCAGGTAAACCTTTATAGCCATCACCAAAACTAAGATGTTTAGGACGATAGCCGATTTTGTTTAAAAATGCTTTTGTTTTTTTATATAACTCCCTTTGGCGTTCGATGCTATATACCCTTGCGCCAAGCTCACATAAAACCGCGGTTTGATATCCGCTACCCGTCCCTATTTCAAGGACGTTTTCCCCTTCTTTAATTTCTAAAAGTTCACTCTGAAAAGCCACGGTATATGGCTGAGAGATAGTTTGATCGGCTGCAATAGGAAACGCTTTATCCTGGTAGGCATGATCTTCAAAACTACTGTCCATAAAAAGATGACGCGGAATTTTACCTATCGCATGTAAAACCCTGCGATCCTGTATTCCTTTTTTGATAATGACCTCAACCAGTTGTTGTCTTTTTCCTTTATGTCGAAAAGTATCTTTATACAATTTCCAGCAGTTTTTTTAAATATTTATGTAATCGAATAAGGCTTAAGAAGCTACGTATTTATTTCTGAAATTTCACTTTTAAATGCCAGTATTCTTAATCCAAAAAACAGGTTTTAAATCCCAATTACCGAACAAAAATAGGGAAACAAAACCCATTGCTCCAAGCAAAACCGGGCATGATATTAAGATAAAAATATAATCTGTTTACAATCAAAATAGTATTTTTGTAAAAAATCGAAGCTTATGCTTAAAGTTGGGGTACTGGGTGCCGGTCACCTGGGTAAAATCCATTTAAAATTACTCAATCAATCTTCAAAATATAACCTTGTTGGCTTTTACGATGCTGATAAGGAAAATTCAGAAAAAGTTGCGGCCGAATTTGGGTATACGGCTTACAATGATCTGGACCAACTCATTGCCGATGTAGAGGTGGTAGACGTGGTTACCCCTACGCTTGCGCATTTTGATGTGGCCAAAAAGGTGATTTCGGCAAAAAAACACCTGTTTATCGAAAAACCGATCACCAATACTTTTGAAGAAGCCGAAGTGCTTATAAAAATGGCAGCAGAGAATGGTGTAAAAGGACAGGTGGGCCATGTAGAACGTTTTAATCCGGCATTCAGATCGGTGGTAGATCGTATCGAAAACCCGATGTTTATTGAAGCGCATCGCCTGGCGGAATTTAATCCTCGCGGTACCGATGTGCCGGTAGTCCTGGATTTGATGATTCATGATATCGATGCTATTTTAAGTGTTGTAAAATCTGAAGTAAAAAGCATTAATGCCAGTGGGGTTTCGGTAATAAGTGATACCCCAGATATTGCGAATGCTCGTATCGAATTTGAAAACGGATGCGTTGCCAATCTCACCGCAAGCCGAATTTCGATGAAAAACATGCGTAAATCAAGATTTTTCCAGAGAGATGCGTATATATCTGTCGATTTCCTGGAGAAAAAATGCGAGGTGGTAAAAATGAAAGACGCGCCGGCACAACCCGATGAATTTGCCATGATCTTGCAAAATGCTGAAGGCATAAAAAAACAAATTTATTACGATAATCCATCGGTTTCCCCAAATAATGCCATCCTGGATGAGCTTGAAACTTTTGCCGATGCGATAACCAACGATACTACCCCGATCGTGACTTTAGAACAGGGCGCAAAAGCGCTTAAGATCGCCAAAGAGGTGATCGCTAATTTTTAAACCACACAAAACGGAATATAGTATGAAAACAATTGCTGTTATTGGAGCAGGAACAATGGGAAACGGAATTGCCCATACTTTTGCCCAATTTGGATTTCAAGTAAACTTAATTGATATTTCTAAAGAAAATCTTCAAAAAGGAGTGGATACGATTACCAAAAACCTGGATCGTATGCTAGCTAAAGAGAAGATTTCTGAGAAAGATAAGCAACACACTTTAGACAACATTTCAGGGTTTATCGATATCCCTTCGGGAGTTAAAGGTGTTGATCTTGTGGTTGAAGCCGCTACCGAAAATGAAAATTTAAAGCTAAAGATCTTTAGTCAGTTAAATGATATTTGCGACGAAAATGTGATTTTGGCTTCGAACACCTCTTCGATTTCGATCACAAAAATTGCTTCCGTAGTAAAAAATCAGGAGCGTGTAATTGGAATGCATTTTATGAATCCGGTGCCAATCATGAAATTGGTTGAAATTATTAGAGGATATAATACTTCTGATGATGTGACAGAAAGCATCATGAAGCTTTCTGAAAAACTAAATAAAGTTCCGGTTGAAGTAAATGACTATCCCGGTTTTGTAGCAAACCGAATTCTAATGCCGATGATCAACGAGGCCATCGAAACACTTTACAATGGTGTTGCCGGTGTTTACGAAATCGATACGGTGATGAAACTGGGAATGGCACATCCTATGGGCCCTTTGCAGTTAGCCGATTTTATTGGTTTAGATGTATGCCTTTCGATTTTAGAGGTGATGTATAACGGATTCAAAAATCCCAAATACGCGCCGTGCCCATTACTGGTAAATATGGTGCAGGCCGGCAAAATGGGAGTAAAATCCGGAGAAGGATTTTATGACTATTCTGAAAATAAAAAAGCTGAAAAAGTTTCAGCGCAGTTTGTATAATATTGATTCTGATTTTTTTTCAGACGTCCTGGATATAAATACAATGTCATTTTAAGCGTCCCGATTGCTATTGGGAGAAATATAGCTGAAAAATCTAATATTAACTGGAGCTAAGCTTTCTCTATTCCGCTTCGCTCTATTTGAAATGACAGCAAAAATTGACTAAAAACCCCAGAAGAATTGGTAAAAATAACTCCATTTAAAGCGGTACGCCCACAGCGAGCACGAGCGGGACTTGTAGCTTCCCGTCCCTATGGCGAATACAACGAGGCTGAAATGCGGGCGCGCCTGGATTATAATCCCTATTCATTTCTTCATATTCTTAATCCGGCCTATAAATTTCAGCATACGATTTCCGGAACCCAGAAGTTTCAACTGATCAAAAACCGGTATATGGAATTTAAAGAGGAAGACACCTTTATTCAGGACGAAAAACCGTGTTTTTACGTCTATAAAATGGAAACCCGTGATTTATACTGCTGCGGAATAATTGCCGCTGCCAGTACTGAAGATTATAAAAATGATATTATTCGTAAACACGAAGAAACCATTGCCAGCCGGGAAGAGCTATTTAAAGAATACGTAAAAACAGTTGGTTTTAATACCGAACCGGTGTTACTCACTTATGAAAATAAGCCTGAAATTCAGCAAATCTTAGAAAAAATAATGCTGCGGAATCCCGAATATGAATTTGCTACGCGGCAACGGGAAACGCATTATTTATGGAAAGTAGAAAATGAGGCTGAAATTGCGCAAATTCAACAGTTCTTTGCAAAGATGAATAGTATCTACATTGCCGATGGCCATCATCGCTGCGCCTCCTCTTTTTTATTATCTAAAGAATCGGCTGAAAATAATGAAAATCATACCGGAAAAGAGTCCTACAATCATTTTCTAAGCTATTTTATTCCTGAAGAGCATTTAAAAATCTATCAATTTCGCCGTTTAATCACCGATCTTAACGGATTTTCGAAGGAAGATTTTTTAATCAGGCTCGATGAACACTTTAGGATCGAAAATCGAAAGCTGGATGCTTATACGCCAGAACAGAAACACCAGTTTAAAATGTATTTGGACGGTGAATTTTATTCGCTGTTTTTACGAAAAACAAGTATGCATTTTACCAATACGCTTAGCCGATTGGATAGCCAGATTTTATATGAACGTGTTTTAGCACCAATTTTAGGTATTAAAGATTTACGTAAAGACAAGCGCATTAGTTACATCCCTGGAAAAAAAGATATTCTGGAAATGAAAAAACTGGTAGATAGCGGCGAGTTTGCCGTAGGATTTGGAATGATGCCGGTAAGCATTTCAGAAATAAAACAAATTGCAGACGAAGGCCTAACCATGCCCCCAAAAAGCACCTATATTGAACCTAAATTAAGAAGCGGACTTACCATTTACGAGTTTTAAGCAGTAAAACTTTATTTAATTCTATTAATTATTATCTTGCAGTGGTTAAAGGATACGCTACTTAAAAAGAAATAATGCAGAATGAATATTGCTGAAAACATCAAAAAATACAGGGATCAACTTCCTGATACCGTAGATCTTGTGGCGATAAGCAAAACCAAGCCAAATGAGGATCTTATGGAAGCTTACGAAGTAGGACAGCGCATTTTCGGAGAAAATAAGATCCAGGAAATGACTGATAAATGGGAAGCTTTACCTAAGGATATCGAATGGCATATGGTGGGGCATGTTCAACGAAATAAGGTAAAATACATGGCACCTTATGTTGGCCTGATTCATGCAGTAGACAGCTTAAAGCTCTTAAAAGAAATAAATAAACAGGCTAAAAAACACGATCGGGTAATTAGATGCCTGCTACAAATAAAAATAGCTGAAGAAGATTCCAAGTTTGGGATTTCTGCCGGTGAGGCTGAAGAGATTTTACAATCAGAGACCTATAAGACTTTTGAAAATGTAGCAGTAGTGGGATTAATGGGGATGGCTACCCATACCGATAATGATGAAAAAGTTGCTGAAGAATTTGATTACCTGCATTCGGTTTTTAAAGATTTCAGGGTAAAATATCCGGCAATTAAAGAGCTTTCTATGGGAATGAGCGGTGATTATAAAATTGCCGTAAAGCACGGAAGCACCATGGTAAGAATCGGAAGCTCGATTTTTGGAGCTCGTAATTACAATTAAACAGAGGACAATTTTTGTACGCAATTTTAGACATAGAAACTACTGGCGGAAAGTATAATGAGGAAGGAATTACCGAAATTGCTATCTATAAATTTGACGGAGAGAAAGTCGTAGATCAGTTTATAAGCCTTATTAACCCAGAACGTCCTATACAACCCTTTGTGGTTGGCCTTACCGGGATTAACAACGAAATGCTGCGCAACGCCCCCAAATTTTACGAGGTCGCCAAACGCATTGTAGAGATTACAACAGATTGTATTATCGTTGCCCATAATGCTAAATTTGATTACCGTATTTTAAGAACCGAATTTAAACGTCTTGGTTTTGAATTTCAACGAAAATCATTGTGTACGGTAGAACTTTCTAAAAAATTAATCCCTGATATGCCATCTTACAGTTTAGGTAAACTGGTAAGAGCTTTGGGAATTCCGTTAAGTGATCGCCATCGGGCCAATGGGGATGCACAAGCCACGGTAAAGCTTTTTAAAATGCTGTTGGCAAAAGATACCAAAAAAGACATTTTAAAGGATAACGTTAGGCAGGAACCCAAAAGACAATTAGATAGTAAATTAGTGTATATTCTGGATGATCTACCGGCAATTACCGGTATTTACTATTTACATGATGAGGATGGAGAGATTATTTATATTGGTAAAAGCAAGAATATTAAAAAACGAATCAATCAGCATTTTACCAACGATCACGCCAGGGCCCGGGAAATGCAAAAAGAAGTTGCTTCGGTTTCCTACGAATCTACCGGAAACGAACTTATCGCCCTGCTACGGGAAAATCAGGAAATAAAAAATAATAAGCCCAAATATAACAGGGCGCTAAAAAAGCATATATTTACTCATGGTCTTTATCATTATACCGATAAAGACGGCTATATTAACCTTAAAATTAGTAAAGCACGAGCAACAAAAAACTGTATCACAACCTTTAGTAGTTTACGCTCGGCGAAAAACAGCTTAGCCCGGTGGATCGAAGAATACGAGCTTTGCGCAAGAATTTCAGGTGAACATATCGGCTCAGGTAGTTGTTTTAATTATACGATAAAAAGTTGTCATGGCGCTTGTATAGGTCAGGAAAGTACTGAGGATTATAATACAAGAGTAATGCAGTTAATTGAAAAATATTCGTACATCAATCAAAATATGCTGGTGATAGATCGCGGTCGTGATGTAGATGAAAAAAGTGCGTTGCTCATTGAAGCTGGTAAATTTAAAGGAGTGGGATATTATAATCTAAATCATCAAATCAATAAGTTAGACATTATAAGATCTATCATCACCCCCATGACGAATGATAGAGATGCCCAACATATCATTCAAAGCTACTTAAGAAAAAATAAGAAGCTTAAAATCATTCAATTTTCATCAAATGAATAAATTTTTACTACCGCTATTATTACTTATTTTAAGTAGCAGCATTTTCGCTCAGGAGAAAGATGAGTCATTCAATCAACAAAACTTTAATGTGTCAAATACCAGGGTGACTAAAGATGAACTTTACGCCAATACGTATTTACCAGACACCACGGCTAACGCTTTTTATATATATGAAAGTGGTTTTAGTGAGATCGAAGATGGCCGGGAGTACCACCTTTTCACGAATTACGAGGCTAAAATTAAGATTTTAAACAAAGAAGGGTATAACGAGGCAAATATTACCATCCCGCTTTATAAAGGAAGCAACGGTACAGAAAGAATTCATGACCTTAAAGCTACCACGTATTATTTGGAAGGATCTACCATTCGATACAAAACACTATCTGAAAGTAAAATCTTTAAAGAAGAAGACGAAAAGTATGACTATATAAAATTTACCTTTCCAGATTTACAACCCGGTGCCGTTTTGGTGTATTCCTATAGGCTGGAAACACCCTATCTTTTTAATTTTCATACCTGGTGGTTTCAGGAAGATATTCCTAAAGTGTATAGCCGTTACGAAACTGAGATCCCGGCTAATTATGAGTATAACATCGTAAAGATGGGAGAACTGGAATTAGATCAAAACGATGCAGATATTAAGAAAAACTGTTTTTATGGTGGCCAATCACAAAACGCCGGTGATTGTATTACCACTGTTTACGCTATGAAACAAGTCCCTGCATTTATAGAAGAAGACTACCTTACCTCTAAATATAATTACATTTCCAGAATAACATATGAGTTAAAACAAATTACCATGCTCAATGGTACGGTACGCAAATATACTAAGGAATGGAAAGACGTAGATCGCGAGTTTAGAACGGATAAAGGCATTGGAAGGCAGTTAAAAAAAGACCGACTCGTAAAAGAATTATTACCCGCTGAAATTGCAGGTAAAGATAATAATCTAGAAAAGGCGAAGGATATCTATAATTTCGTTAGAGATCATTATAAATGGAATGGCGAATACGGAATTTTTGATAAAATGAACCTTAAGGATCTTTTAAAAGATCATACCGGTAATGTTTCGTCGGTGAATGTACTGCTTCATAACTTTTATATTAATGAAGGCTATCAGGTTTTTCCTATTATTAGTGCGACCCGTAATCGTGGATTTCCAAAGAAAATAGTTCCGGTACTTTCAGATTTTAATTACCTGTTTGTGTTATTAGAAGTTGATGGTAAAGAGTATATGTTAGATGCTACAGACGAATTTGTTGAGTTTGGTCAACTTCCCTTTAGGGCTTTAAATCAATATGGGAGAAAGCTGGATTTTGATAATGAAAGCAGCTGGATCGATATTATTCCAGAAGGTTTATCGAAAATAACTTATCGCGATAGTCTTATAGTACACGAAGATGGCACGTCTACTTTAAAATCCCAGCAGATTTTTGGCGGATATCACGCCTCTAATGCGCGTAGAAAAATCGAGAAATCATCTGAAGATGAAGCCATTTTACAGGCTCTTAATAACATTCGTGATTCCTACGAGCTTATCCATCTGGATTACCAGAACGAAAAGAATATGGATAAAGAGCTTTTGGTCAATTATGAGATAAAAAATATTTCTCAAAAAATTAATGACAGGATCTACCTAAATCCTTTTACATTTTTGTTCTGGAAAGAGAATCCCTTTAAACTGGAAGAAAGAAAATATCCTATCGATTTTGGATACAAAGACGTATACAGTGCTAATATTCTGGTCAAAACTCCGGATAATTACGAAATAGTAGAAATTCCTGAACAACAGATTATTGGGTTACCAAATGCTTCCGGTAAAATTCAGTTTATCGCGCAACAGGCAGATGACCATCATCTATATATTCGACTACATGTTATTTTTTCTGAAGCGATGTATGCTTCGGGTTATTATCCTTACCTAAAAGAATTTATAGATCAGCTTGTCAAGATCCAAAAACAGTCTGTAATTGTTCTAAAAGAAAAAAAAGATAACTTAGCAGAAAATTAATAAGTCTTGAAAATAACAGATGACAGACCTGCATGGAAAAAGCGGCTTTACGAGATTATTTACGAAGCCGATACTCCTATGGGAAAACTATTTGATATTGTACTTCTGGTTCTTATTGTTTTTAGTGTCGTACTGGTGATGTTAGAAAGTATCACCCATGTTCATGCCGAATATTACTGGGAGTTTTTTATTGCAGAATGGTGTATTACTATCTTTTTTACAATAGAGTACATTGCCAGAATTCTGGTCATCAAAAGGCCTAAAAGTTATATTTTTAGTTTTTACGGGATCGTTGATTTACTTTCCACCCTACCTAGTTATCTTGGTTTTTTTATCGGTGGCAAAAATCTATTTTTTGCAATAAGGGCGCTACGGCTACTTCGGGTATTTAGAGTCCTAAAAATTACACGCTATGTTGGGGAATCTAATAAACTGGTTATTGCCCTAAAAAATAGTAAAGCAAAAATTCTTGTTTTCTTATTTGCTGTTTTTATTATCTGTATTATCACCGGTACCCTTATGCACCTTATTGAAGGAAAAGGTGGCGGTTTTGATAATATTCCTATAAGCATCTACTGGTGTATTGTAACGCTCACCACGGTAGGCTTTGGCGATATTGCCCCCATTACCCCACTTGGCCGGTTATTAGCTTCGTTGCTTATGATTGTTGGATACGGAATCATCGCCGTACCTACGGGAATTGTAGGTGCAGAATACAGCAGGGCTACAGACAAAAGTATCGCAGATAACACCCAGGTTTGCCCTCATTGTAATGAAGGAAAACATTTATCTAAAGCCGAATTTTGCCATAACTGCGGAAATAAATTAAATGAATAACAACGTATTAATAAGTGTTGTAGGGCCTACTGCAATTGGTAAAACAGCACTGGGAGTCCATATTGCCAATTATTTCAATACCGAAATAATTTCTGCAGATTCACGGCAATTTTTTAAGGAAATGAGCATTGGCACTGCTGTTCCTTCCCCTGAAGAACTAGCGGCGGCAAAACATCATTTTATTCAGCATATCTCTATAGAAGACCAATACTCTGTAGGCGATTTCGAAAAAGAAGCCACAGCAAAAATCAGTGAGCTCTTTAAAAAACATGAGATAGTGGTGATGATAGGCGGTAGTGGAATGTATGTAAAAAGTATTCTTGAAGGTCTGGACGATTTTCCTGAAATCGATCCGCAAATAAGGGAACACCTAAATGAATCCCTGGCACAAAACGGTTTGCAAAGCTTACAGGAACAGTTAAAAAAATTAGATCCTGAATATTACGAAAAAGCTGATATTGAAAACCCTCACCGGGTAATTAGGGCACTAGAAATTTGTATAGGAACAGGTAAAAAGTTTTCGTCTTTTCTAAATAAGAAAAAGCAACAGCGCAATTTCGATATCATAGAAATTGGCCTTACGGCAGATCGCCAGAAGATCTATGACCGCATCAATCTAAGAGTAGATCTAATGATGCAGGAAGGATTATTAGCTGAAGCTAAACAGCTTTATCCTAAAAGACAGCTAAATGCACTGAACACTGTAGGGTATAAGGAACTTTTCAGATATTTTGATCAAGAAATCGAACTGGAGTTCGCCATCTCAGAGATCAAAAAAAACACACGCCGATTCGCAAAAAGGCAATTAACCTGGTTCAGAAAAAATAATAATATCCATTGGTTTGACTATACCACCAAACCAGAACAGATTATGATGTTTCTTTCCGAAGAAATAAATGCTTTAAATAAGTAGCAGAACTTCTATACTTTTCAGTAAAGGTAATGGAATATCCTGCTCTATTAGAACAGAATATTCCTTCCTTTGAAACTGAAATTGTTATTTTTCGTTTTTGATTGATTATGCTTTTTCCTCTTCTTTGTTTTTTACAACAAGTCTAAATCCTTCCCCATGAATGTTTAAAATCTCCACGTTTTCATCCTTTTTAAGGTATTTACGTAACTTGGCGATATACACGTCCATACTTCTGGAAGTAAAGTAGTTATCATCTCTCCAGATTTTGGTTAAGGCCAATTCTCTAGGCATTAGATCATTTTCATGTAAGGCTAGTAAACGCAACAATTCGTTTTCTTTAGGAGATAATTTTTGAGGTTCCTCGTCTCCAAAAGTTAAAAATCTAAGTTTAGAATTCAGATGGAAATTACCAATTTCAAACTCAAATTGCTTACTATCGGCTACGCTATCAGTAGCTTTGCGCTGCATAATAGCCTTAATTTTCATAAGCAAAACTTCGCTATCAAAAGGCTTATTCAGGTAATCGTCTGCCCCTACTTTGTAGCCTTTTAATACATCTTCTTTCATAGCTTTGGCCGTTAAGAAGATAATTGGAATTTCTTCGTTTTTTTCGCGAATTTCTTTCGCCAGGGTAAATCCATCTTTGTACGGCATCATCACATCAAGAATACAAAGATCGTAATCATCTTTTTTAAATTTTTCGAATCCTTCCATTCCGTTTTTAGCGTGGGTTACCTCGTACTCATTCATTGCAAGGTAATCTTTAAGTACCGTTCCAAAATTCGGATCGTCCTCTACTAGTAAAATTTTCTTGTTTTCAGTTTCCATATATTAAGATATTAGTGGTAATTTAATTATAAATGTGCTTCCTTTTCCTTTTTCACTATTTACGGTGATCTGTCCGTGATGATCGTCCAGAATTTGCTTTACATAAGCCAATCCTAAACCATGACCTTTCACATTATGAATATCACCGGTATGTTCTCTATAAAATTTTTCAAATATTTTTTTCTGAACGCCTCTGGTCATTCCCGCCCCCTGATCCCTGATCTTTACGATAATGTAATGCTTAACATTTTCTGTATAGATATCGATCCTTGGTTCTTCTTCACTATATTTTATGGCGTTATCTAAAATATTCACTATAACATTAGTAAAATGATCCTGATTCGCCAAAATTGAAGATTTTAAAGCTCCAAAATGAGTTTGAATATATCCTCCGCGATCTTCAACAATCAACTCTACATGAGTTATGGCATCCAAAATAATATCATGCAACTGCAGGCGCTCTTTATTTAAATCGAGCTCATTTTTCTCTAATTTTGAGATCCGTAAAACATTTTCTACCTGGGCATGCATCCTTTTATTCTCATCCCTAATCATTTGCAGATACCTAAAAACTTTGGTTTGATCTGAAATTATCTTAGGATTCTTTATCGCATCTAATGCCAGATTTATAGTAGCGATAGGAGTTTTAAACTCATGCGTCATGTTATTGATAAAATCAGTCTTTATCTGCGATATCTGCCGTTGTCTAATTAGCTGTGATAAAGCACTGGAATAGGCAATAACGATGATTAATGTAAAAACGATCGATAACACGGCCATTAAGGTTACCGAAGATAATACCACCCCTTTTTTTCCATTAAAATTTACGAGTAGCTGATAGCTACTATTCCCTTCTCTATCCACAAAAAGCGGAACCCCGTAAGTTGCAGGATGGGAAACATCAAAATTCTCTGAATGCACCCCGGTTTCTATAGAGTTGCTATATACAGCGTACTCAAATTTAGTATTAAGGTGACGACTTGCTAAGCCCCTTGTTAGCAGGTTTTCTATCGTCTTTTCTGAAACTCGTTTTCTTAATGGTTGTCTAGCAGCAGCTTCAGAAATCACATCACGTAAAATTTCCTTTTCATAGTCCTCTAAACGCATCACCCTTTTCATGACATCTGAAGCAGATTTCACAGCACCAGAATCTTCTCCTTTATCCTTTACTATTTGGGTAACCTTACGGTTAATAAGTTTCTTTATCTGAATGCTATCGTTTTGTTTTTCGGCACCAAGAAAGTCTGAAGATATTTTATAATCTGCCTCCTGTATCGTTCCGAAATTAAAAACGTCTTCATTCTTAAATTCATCCCTCGTAGCAATCAAATACTCGGTAAGGGTTATTCGATCAATCTTTTGTTCTGAATTTCGCAACTGAGCTTCATATTCAAAAATATAACGCTCAAACTCACTACTCTGAATTTGTTCAGAAACCTCGATTAAAACCTGTTTTGCGTTGTATGAAAACTGCTCCTCCCTGTCCTCAACTGTACTTTTAATCCAGTAGCCCTGTACGAAAATAATACCAATAAGGGACAAACTCATTAAGACAACGAGTAGTACAAACAACTTCCTATTCATGCTCCCAAAAGTAATATTTTAACATTTAGAGCCTCTCCGGTTTAACCAAATGTTAACAGAGATATTAAGAATTTTTAGCCGACTTTAAGATAATCTCGTTTATATATATAACTTGTTGCCTGGAATCCTCGATTTCTTTATTTTTTATTATAAAATCGGCCAGGTGTTTTTTCTTGTCGTCACCCCACTGATTATTCATTCGAGCCTCGATTTGCTCGCGAGAGGTATGATCGCGTTTTAACACCCTTTGAATCCGGATTTCTTTTGGCGCAGTAACCAAAATGGTATAGTCAAAGTTTTTATGGGATCCTTTTTCAAATAAAATAGCGGCCTCATAAATAATATAAACTGCAGATTGCTTAGCAAGCCATTGCTCATAATGCCGGGCCACGGCTGGATGAATGATGCCATTTAGTTCCTCAAGTAATTTTTTATCCTGAAAAACTTTTGAAGCGATAAAAGAACGATTGGGGAGGTTATCCTGATAAGATTCCTCGCCTAATAAGCGAATGATTTGATGGCGGATTTCAGCTGAAGTATCCATCAACTCCTTCCCTGCATCGTCTGCGATATAAACAGGCACTTCCAATTCTCTAAACATTTTAGAAATAGTCGTCTTTCCACTTCCTATTCCTCCGGTAAGGCCTACTTTAATCATTTTTGGATTATCGTTTAATGATAAATTGTATTTTACGTTCATTTAAACGAACGTTATTTACAAAACGGGGTTGTTCGCTAATTTGTGCGAGCATATAGTCCACGCCATCCTGAATTTCATCAAAATCACAAACCACTTTAAATTGATCAGCTTTTACAAACTCATAGTTCTTAAGGTTTACCTGATAATATATCATTACTTTTTTTGGAAAAATAGTAAGGTTTGTGCCACGCGGTACATTGATTACTTCCACCGGTATTTCAACATTCCCTTCTGTAAACTTTGCTACTTTCTGAGTATAATTTACGGTGTTTCTGTAAAAATTAAGCATCCCCAGATTAGTAGTATCAATTGCTATAGTACCAGAAATATCTTTACTTATATTGCTAAGGCTTATCAGGTTCGTAGACACACTGCTTAGTGTATCTATTATGTTTTTGGCTCCGCTAACGGTAATACTATCCGGTGATAACTGCACCCTGTTTACCGCTGAAAAACCTACATCATAGTTAAGTTTTGTCTTTGGGATTACAAGTACTCTTTTTTCTTTACGGGGCTGAAAATCGATCACTATATCATCTTTTAAAAAATTGGTATCTTCAAAATCGATATTCAATTGATTTTCGATCGAACTTCGATGATCCCTAATATTGTACACCAGTTGTGCCCCATTGTCTTTGGTGTTTTTTAAATCGATCGTTAGTACAGGTTTAAAGAACTCGTATTTCCAGATCAATAAAAAGCCTTTGGCATCTAAATTAAAACGCAGTGTTTTAGGGGCATCCTGCAAGGTTTTATCCATAGGCGTATTAATATACGTAAGCGGAATTTCCACCGTACGATTATATTCTTTAGAAAGTTGTACCAATACCCAAAGAATAGCAGAAAATATTAAGAAAAAACCAAACACCTGTACGTTAGCCTTTTTAATTTTTTTTCCACCTATGTTACCGTAACTACGCATCCTTAAAAAATAATCCCGGATAAGCTTCTTCCGGATTTGCTTTTAAAATTAACATTGTCCAAGAGGATTTTAGAAAACCATATCCATACCCAAAAAATTGAATAAGGGTGGCTATTATTGCCAAAAAACCAATCCTGGCACTTTTTGTTTTAACTACCGCCAATAAAAACAAGACTAGAAAGTATACTATAAATAATCCCAGCATCCACCAGATCCCTATACGAATAGCGAGAACCGAAATTACAAAAGCTATTATAAAAAGAGAGGGAAACCAATACGTAATCTTTCCACTTCCTTTATGCCACTTGTTTAAAATTGGCCGTGTAAGCCCAAATTTATGTACCTGATCATAAAATTTCTCCCAATCGATCCTTCTTTTATGAAATACGATTGCTTTAGAAATTAAACATGTTTTAAAATTTAACTTTTCCAAACGTAAGGAAAGATCCGGGTCTTCACCGGGATGGATATTTCCAAATCCTCCTGTTGCTTCAAAAGCTTCTTTAGAAAGTCCCATATTAAAACTTCTGGGCTGAAATTTACTTACCGCATTTTTACCCCCACGAATTCCTCCGGTAGTTAAAAATGAGGTCATACTAAAATCGATCGCCTTTTGAATATCGCTAAAGGTTTTATGTGCACCATCGGGACCGCCAAAACAATCGCAATATTCGTTATCTAAAGACTTATCTACCTGTTGCAAATAATCTGCCGGTAGAATCACATCACTGTCTAAAATTAAAAAATAATTTCCTTTAGCCCTTTGCATCCCATAATTACGGGATTTCCCGGGACCCGAATTATCTTTAAAATAATAACTTATTTGTAATTGCTCACTAAATTCTTTTACTACATCTTCTGAAGTGCGGCTAGAACCATCTTCTATAATCACCACCTCAAATTTTCGGCTAAATTTTAAAGCTACCATACTTTGTAGCAGTTCCCGGGTCTCTTCAGGACGATTATAAACAGGAACAATAAAGGAATATGCTCTATTCATTTTAAGAAGAATAACAGCTTTGCTATCGCTATTTAGAAGTGAATTTAAAAAAGAAAAACTGAATTTACCCTAAATTAAGTTAAGCTTAACGATCTGCCAGCCATACTTTTTAGAAGATAAATTCAGTTTTTAAGTTCAGCAAAAATTATTTTTCGCTTTCTTTCTCAACAAATGCTTCCATAACTTCCTGGCTAACGCCTACGTTAGAGAACCCTCCGTCGTGATATAAGTTTTGTAAGGTAACTTTTTTAGTAAGATCAGAGAACAGGGTGATGGTATAATCGGCACAATCCTGAGCGGTAGCATTACCCAGTGGAGACATTTTATCTGCATACGCAATAAAACCGTCAAAACCTTTTACCCCCTGCCCGGCAGTAGTTGGTGTTGGGGATTGAGAAATGGTATTAACTCGAACCTTTTTTTCTTTCCCGAAGAAATAACCAAAACTACGTGCTATACTTTCCAAATACGCCTTATTATCAGCCATATCGTTATAATCTGGGAATACGCGTTGCGCTGCCATATACGAAAGTGCTACAATACTCCCCCATTCACTCATGGCATCTTTTTGGTAAAGTGCCTGCATGGTTTTATGGAAAGAAACCGCAGATACATCCCAACCTTTTGCTGTCCAGTCATAATTTTGATCTGTATAGTGCTTTCCTTTTCTTACGTTTACAGACATCCCGATAGAGTGAAGTACAAAATCGATCTTGCCTCCAAGGATTTCTGTAGCTTTGTCTACAAGATTTTCTAAATCTTCAACTTTTGTAGCATCTGCAGGAACAATTTCAGCACCAATTTGCTCGGCTAAAGTTTTAATACTTCCCATTCTCATGGCTATTGGCGCGTTGGTAAGTACAATTTCAGCACCTTCTTCGTGCGCTTTCACAGCGGTTTTCCATGCAATAGAATTCTCATCTAATGCCCCGAAAATGATTCCTTTTTTTCCTTTTAAAAGGTTATATGACATGTCGAAATTTGTTTTTAGATTCTTTTCAGCCGGTAAAGATAGTAAAATTCAATACAGCCGTATATTTTTTAAAATCTATTAATTCTCGAGCAGGGATACGGCATGTGCCCTGGCCGACTCGCTAATGGTGTTTCCACCAAGCATCATCGCCAATTCATCTATACGTTCTTCCCGCTCTAATTGTTTAATTTTTGTACTGGTAACCGCCCCCGTATCTTCTTTAAATATCTTAAAGTGGGCAGTTCCCTTCCCGGCAATTTGCGGTAAATGGGTAATGGCAAGCACCTGCATACTATGCCCCATTTTCTGCAAAATCTCTCCCATTTTTTGTGCAATATCACCCGAAACACCGGTATCGATCTCATCAAAAATGATCGTTGGCAGGTTACTTTGGGCGGCCAAAATACTTTTTACCGCCAACATAATTCGGGATAATTCACCTCCAGAGGCTGCTTTACGTATTTCTTTAAAGCTTCCTCCTTTATTAGCCGCTAAATACCAGCCTAAAGTATCGTTACCGTTAGCAAAAAACTTCTCTCCCTGTTCTAAACTAATCTTTAACCGCGCATTTGGCATTCCCAATCCGCTTAAAATAGCTTCTGTTTCTTTGACGAATGAAGGAATGATCTTTTCACGCCGGGTGTGGAGCTTTTTAGCGATAGTCCGTAATTTTTCACGTTGTTTTTCTATTGCCGAGGCAATTTCAGCTAAAGCTTCGTCTGCATTCTCACTCACCGCAACCTGCTTCCTTAAATCTTCACCAATAGCAAGTAATTCTTCGATTTCCAGCACATTATGCTTTTTCTGAAGATTATAGATTTGCTGAAGCTTGTCGTTAGTCTTTTCAAGCTCCTGAGGATCGGCTTCTGTATTTTCCAGTGCGGCTTCCAGCTCTGTATGAATATCATCCAGTTCGATAATCACACTTTGTACACGTTCGTGTAAACTTTCATAGGTAGCTGAAAATCGGGAAATTTTAGATAAATTATTTCGAACCTCTTTTAAGGTACTTAGACTGCCAATTTCTTCCTGAGAAATATAATTGATGGCCGAATTTAATTGCTCGGTAAGTTCTTCAACATTATTAAGCTCTTCATAGCGTGTCTCCAGGTCTTCGAGCATTCCGGGTTGCAATTTTGCTTCATTAAGCTCATTCAGCAAAAATACGTTATAGTCATACTCTTTCGTTGCCTGTGCCTGCTCTTCTTTTAAAACCTCTTCTCTTTTTTGTAAGCTCCTCAGCGCTTTTAAAGCTTCACGATATTCTAAATTCAGCGACTCATTATCGGCAATGGTATCGATTACCTGAAACTGATAATCATTATTTCCCAAACTTAAGGTTTCATGTTGGCTGTGAATATCGATTAAATAATTACCAAGATTATTTAAACTAGCCAGGGTAACGGGAGTGTCATTTACAAATGCACGGGATTTTCCCGAAGCTAAAATCTCTCTTCTTATAATGGTTTTTGGCTCATAATCCAGATCTTCTTTTTCAAAAAAATTGGTAAGACCATAGTTCGAAATATCAAAAACACCTTCTATCACACATTTTTTATCCGGATTTTTAATCGAACTATAATCGGCTCGATTTCCCAAAAGCAAACCTAAGGCACCAAGCATAATAGATTTACCTGCCCCGGTTTCTCCGGTAATAATGGTGAACCCAGGCTTTAAACTCATGTTGATATCTTCGATCAACGCGTAATTTTTAATAGATAAAGATGTAAGCAATTTTTCTTAGAATTTAAGGCTAAATATAAGGGAGAATTTGGCGCAAATCAACTACCTTAAAAAAGAATTATAATTACTGGATTTGTCGCCACTTGCGTGCGTAACCAGGCGCCATACTATTCAGTTTTTGAGTAAGGCCACGTGTACCAACATCGGGACCACCGGTAAACACATCGATAATTTCATCGGATTTAGCATCAAAAAATACCCGTAATAACAGTGAATTCCTTCTAACCGAATTCATTTCCCGCAATTTTTCAAGTGCTACTGCTATCGCTTGTTTTCCGTCTGAAACATTATCATGCATCACATCCAGGCCTTTGCGATGATAGGTATACAACGCATCACGGTATCCCTGGAAGGAGTTAGAAAGTAAATCGGCATTAAGCCTAAACCTTGATCTTGTATTACCGCTGGGCTGCCATCCCGCACTGTTACTTTGCTGGGCTACCGTTACAATTTGTTTGGCTTCTTCAAAAAAAGGCGTTCCCCCGTTTTGCTGAAAGGAATCGGCGTCCAGTCCTAAGATAGTATATACATAAAAACTAACTACCGAAACCAGGTTAGAACTGTACGAATTCTGATTATAATTTAAGGGTTGATATTCGCGGTACGAGAAATTAAAATCCTCGTCATTATAATTAAAAACCGGTGTGACCATATCAGATCCAAATACAGGCCGCGAAGATTGCACCTGAATGGTGGCAGCAAAATTTTCACCATCCAGGGCGCTAACCGTAATAAACATACTACAATTAATACGCTGCTCTGGCGGCAATTCCCTACCCGTCCAGCTATTGCTGTTAATAAATTCCTGAAGCGAGTTTTTTAAAGTTTTAAAAACGCTAAGATTGGTCTGTCCGGTTTGCTCGGCATTAATCTGTACATCGCAATTAAGCTCCTGTGCTTTCGTATGAAAGCAAAAAAGAAGCACTACTATAACGATTATTCTATTCATCAAACAGATTAATTATTTCGTTTAGGATATCAACAGCTACTTCTGATTTTGGTTTTAAGCCAAAAGATTTCACTTCATCCTGAAAAACAAAACTTACTTTGTTGGTATCGTTTTGAAATCCGGCTCCTTTATCCTGAAGAGAATTGAGCACTACAAAATCAAGATTCTTTTTTTGGAGCTTCGCCCTGGCATTTTCCAGTTCATTATTGGTCTCTAATGCAAAACCAATCAATTTTTGCTGCCGCTTGCGCTCCCCTAAAGAACGCAAAATATCCTGAGTTTTGGTTAGGCGGATTGTTAAAGTCTCGTCGGCTTTCTTAATTTTTTGATCGGCTATGGTTTCAGGTTTATAATCGGCTACCGCTGCTGCAGCGATTACCACATCTGCTTTTTCAAAATGAGCCATGGCGGCATCGTACATCTCCTGGGCACTTACCACCTTGATAAGATGGATATGATCTTCAGAAATCTGCAAATGCGTGGGACCAGAAATTAAAATGACCTTAGCACCTAAGTTGGCTGCCGCCCGGGCAATCTCATAGCCCATTTTACCACTACTGTGATTACCGATAAAACGCACGGGGTCTATCGCCTCATAGGTAGGTCCTGCAGTGATCATCATTTGTTTTCCTTTTAGCGGTAAAAACGCAGACAGATGATCTTCTAAAAACTGAAAAATTTCTTCTGGCTCGGCCATTCTTCCTTCCCCGCTTAAGCCACTGGCAAGTTCTCCGGTGCCGGCGGGAATCATAAAATTTCCGAAGCTCTTTAAAGTTTCAAAGTTATTTTTTGTGGAGGGATGCTTATACATGTCCAGATCCATTGCCGGAGCAAAATAAACCGGACATTTAGCTGAAACATAAGTAGCCAGCAAGAAGTTATCGCTATTACCGGCCGCCATTTTAGAAAGTGTATTGGCCGTAGCCGGAGCTATAAGCATAATATCTGCCCATAAACCCAGTTCTACATGATTGTTCCATAATTCGCCTTCCTCCTCGGTAAAAGAAGAATAGACTTCGTTTTTGGATAATGTAGAAAGGGTAAGGGGAGTGATAAAATCTTTTGCAGCCGGCGTCATCACCACACGGACTTGGGCGCCGGCCTTAATGAAAAGTCGAACTAACGAGGCGGTTTTATAGGCGGCAATACCGCCGGTAATACCCAAAAGTATTTTTTTACCCCGTAGTACAGACATATTCTTTAGAATCTATTAAATCGCTTATAAAACGCTTAGATGGTCTCCTCAGATTCTTTGGTGTTACGATAATAGATCTTATCGTTTAACCACTCTTCTACTGCTAACGCATGTGGTTTAGGTAATCTTTCGTAAAACTTGGAAACTTCGATCTGTTCTTTGTTTTCAAAAATCTCATCTAAACTATCGTTGTAAGTTGCAAACTCATCCAGTTTTTCAAGTAGCTCCTTCTTGATCTCAGTATTGATCTGGTTAGCTCTTTTAGCGATAATCGAAATTGCCTCGTAAATATTATCGGTAGGCGCATCAATCTGGTTCTTGTCGAGCGTAGTGGTGTTAACCGCTGCTTCCGTTTTTTTAATATCCATTTTCCTTAAACTAATTAAAAGTTTTCAACCTTGCTTGTATATCCTGGTAGGATTCGTCTACATTAGCCATATACTCTCCTTCAGGGTAACTTTTCTTGTACGCCTGGTAGTATTCAAGGGCCGCCTGTAAACGTTCCTGCATTAAATTTCTATAACTGTTTATTGCATAAGAATAAGCTGCATCAAATCTTAGGTAAAACGCTTCCTCACGATAAGGTGTTCCCGGATAATCTGCTATAAAATTGTTGAAAGAGGTAATTGCTGCGGTAAAGTTTCCTTCACGATAATTCCCCCCAATTCTCCAATATTGCTTTGCAATCTCAAATGCTTTTTTCTCTAATTTTAATCGTAATTCTGTCGCCATTAAGTTGGCTTCCTCGGCATACTCTCCCTCAGGATAGCGGTTAAGGTAACTTTGTAAGGCTTCGATCGCTTTATTCGTATCTGTTTGATCTAAATCGAAACGAGGTGATTCTTCGTAATAGCTTTTAGCCGATTTAAAAGAGGCTTCCTCTACTTTATCACTATTAGGATATGATTGCACAAAGCGCTCAAACTCAAAACTGGATAAATAATAATCTCCTACCTGGTAATACGAATCTGCAAAAAGATAACTTAGCTTTTCTCCCTGGGGCTTGCCGCGATACTGCGGTAAAATTTGTTCGAAGAGACGAATCGCCTTTCTATATTTTCGTTTACTATCTTCAGCTTTAGCTTCGTTATACAGATTTTCCGCAAAGGTGTATTTGTCACCCGCGTTGTCGCTTTTTAACACCTTTTGGTAGTCACCACAGGACTGAAGTACAAAAAGTAAACCTAATAGAAGTAATCCTTTTTTCATCATTTGTAAAAACATCTTGCAAAAGTACAGTTTTTGGAATTATAAAAAAAACTTTCCGCTTGTACAACAATAACAGCAAAAGCCTTTATTTATTATACCTAAGCGAGGTTTATTTTTCTTCGGAAAAAATTTTATCCCTGTAAAACGTAAAAAAGCTGCTCGTAAGCAGCTTATCCTAATCAAAATTTTAATTTATAAAGTTTTAGTTACACTACCTCAGCATGAAAATCATTTACAAAATCGCCGATCTTCGCCTGTAATACTTCTGAGGCATTCACTAAGGGAAGTCTTACGTTCTTAGAACAGATTCCTTTTTTCTCCAATAAGGATTTGATCCCTACCGGATTTCCTTCGGCAAAAATTAAATCGATTGAAGGTGCTATTTTATAATGAAATTGATAGGCTTCTTTAGCCTTTCCTTCTAATCCCAGTTTCACCATTTGCGAGAATGCTGCGGGGAAGCCCTGCCCAATTACAGAGATCACACCAGCCCCACCGGCGAGGGTCATTGGTAAGGTAATCATATCGTCGCCAGAAATCACCTTAAAATCTTTAGGCACCAAGCTCATTAATTTCATGGCCTGCACGATATCTCCTGCAGCTTCTTTTACGCCAATTACGTTATCACATTCCCTGGCAATCCTGGCTATCGTTTCCGGTAAAATATTAGAACTTGTTCTCCCGGGAACATTGTATAAAATAATAGGAAGCGGTGAAGCCTGAGCTACTAATTTAAAATGTTGAAAAATCCCTTCCTGAGAGGGTTTATTATAATATGGAGAAACCGATAATACGGCTTGAAAAGCGGAAAGATCTGTAGTTTTCACCTGCTCTACTACTGCCATGGTATTATTCCCTCCAATCCCTAAGACCAAAGGAAGACGATTATTATTAGCCTTTACGATACAATCGATCACCTGCTCTTTCTCCTGCTTATTAAGCGTAGAATATTCTCCTGTAGTACCCAAAACCACAAGATAATCAATGCCATTAACGATTTGATCTTCTACCAATCGTTCTAAAGCTTCAAAATCTATGCTTAAATCATCTTTAAACGGAGTCACCAAAGCTACTCCCGTGCCTACAAACGCGCTCATTTATCGTATTTGTTTTAGTTTTTTTAAGTATTTCAGGATTTCCTGTTGGTATGCATGTACATCTGCTGTTTCGATCATAAGGTCGGCTTCTTGACTTTCTCTTTTATGATCGATCTTTATAACCGATTTTGCACATTTAAAGACCAGGTTTTTTAGTCGGTTTTCGTTTCCGGAAAAAGCGATAAACACATTGAATTTCAATTTAAAAAAATCCTGAACAGCTTCATTTTCGATGTTTCCACCTGCTTTTATTTCTGAAGGCGCGAAAAAAATCGCTCGTTCATCTTCCACAGCAGCTGGTTTTGCAGTACAAACAAGAACTTTAAAATCGCCTTTCGCAATTTTTAACTCTTGCTGAAGTTTTAAAAGCGGTTTGACGGTTTCAAAAGCTTCAGCGGTGGTTACCAACCCCACTTTCGTAATGAATTTCTCATTTTTTTCAACTGAAACTTCCGAATTCTGTTTCAAAAGCTTTTTTTCAGCTAATAAATATTTAAAATTCTTAAACACTGTGGTGATATTGGCCAGCAAATGTAAATAATTTCACATAGAAATTTACTAGCTCCAAGCCACCAATCTTAAGCTGAGTTTTCATATTTAACAGGTTTGTTTTTTTTGTTACAATAATTACATAATATTGGATTCGACCTCAATTTATTCCGAAGAAATTAAGCCTACTTTTTTTATCTGCGTACCTTTGCACTGCAATTTATGTATTATGAAAAAACTGATTCAACAGCTTCCTCTCCTCTTTTGCTTTTTAAGTCTTATTTCCTGCAAATTGGATACTGAAGTTTCCCAAAAAACTGTTGAAGGAAAAGAAATAGCGATCGATAGTACCATTAACGGGGATCCCGAAATTGAAGAGTTTATTGCTCCTTTTAAGGAACATCTAAATAAAACACTGGATAGTACTTTAGCGTATAATCCGCATGTTTTAAGCAAAGGTGAAAAAGGTATGAATACCGGAATTGGTAATTTAATGGCTGATATCGTGATGGAACAGGCGAATCCGGTGTTTAAAAGCCGGACCGGAAACAATATCGATTTTGTGTTACTGAATTACGGCGGAATACGATCTGAATTAAACAAAGGAGCGGTGACCATTCGCGATGCCTATAATATGATGCCTTTTGAAAATCAAATCGTCATTGCTGAATTAAGCGGAGCGAAAGTTGCACAATTACTTCACTACCTTGAAAAAAGTAAATCGGCACATCCTGTAAGTGGCATCCAGATAAAAATGGATAAAAGTTTTAAAGTGATTAGTGCCAGGATCAACGGAAAACCGATACAGCCCGACCAAAATTATTTTGTAGCCACATCAGACTATTTACAACAGGGGGGTGATAGCATGAACTTTTTTAACAACCCGGTAAATTTATATGATATCGATTATAAACTTAGGAATGCGATTATCGATTATTTCCAAAAAACCGATACTATAAAATCGCAACGAGACGATAGATTTATTAAAGAATAGCGGTACCTCCTATGGAGGGATTTAAAAAAGGGAATGAATATGTACCGCCAGTCGGTTTCTTTACAGCACCTTTAAAAGATTAAAAAACAAATTCTTAACCTGAATTTATTCGAATGAAAAGAAGAAATTTTATTCAGCAAAGCTCGGCAGCCTCAGCATTTGTAGGATTAGGCGGATTATCTTCCCTTGGTTTTTCTGAAGCTCCAAAACATATTACGATCTTGCATACTAACGATGTGCACAGCCATATTGAAGCTTTTGGCCCAGACCATTACAAAAATCCAAATATGGGTGGGGTGGCTAAAAGAGCAGTACTTATTGAAAAGATCAGAAAAGAAAATCCCAATACACTTTTACTGGATGCAGGAGATATTTTTCAGGGTACTCCTTATTTTAATTTTTATGGTGGAGAGTTGGAATTTAAATTAATGAGCAAGCTCAAGTATGATGCTTCAACTTTAGGGAATCACGATTTTGATAATGGCATCGATGGCCTGTATGCGCAACTTCCTCATGCCGATTTCGATTTTTTGATTTCTAATTACGATTTCAGCAATACCATTATGGATGGCCACACCAAACCTTATAAGGTTTTTACCAAAAACGGAGTTAGAATTGGAGTGTTTGGCATTGGAATCGAATTAAAAGGTTTGGTTAACGATAAACTTTATAAAGAAACAAGATATCTGGATCCTGTTGAAAGGGCCACGGATATGAGCCATGCTCTAAAGCATGAAGAGAACTGTGACCTGGTCATTTGTCTTTCTCATTTAGGGTATCAATACGACAGCGAAAAAGTAGACGATCATAAATTAGCGGCAAAAACCGAGAATATTGACCTTATTATTGGCGGGCATACGCATACTTTTTTAGACGAACCTACAATCGTAAAAAACAAAGCAGATAAAAATGTAATGATTAACCAGGTTGGATGCTACGGACTTTATCTTGGTCGAATTGATTTTTACCTAAACGGGAGGAAACCGGTGTCTGGGAACGGCCAAAGTGTAGAAGTTTAGGCATAAATTTTGTTTCCGTTTTTCTATCAATCAAAAAGCGAACATGAAACATTATCTCTACGCCTTCCTATTTCTTTATTTTCTCGTCTTCCCACGATCTGCATGCGCGCAACAAGTTGGCGTGGTATTGCAATTAGACGGTAGTATTCTTTTTCAGGTAGATCACATCATTCTTAATCCCAAAGGAAAAATCGCTTATTTGGAACTCATAAAAGATATACCTATTACCGTAGGTTTAAACCATGAGCCGGTACTTTTGCTTGAGGAAAAATGCAGCTATCTTAAGCTACAGGAAAGCTTACCGAAAAGCCTTCACAATAATTTTGAATTGAACGCAAATAGTGAAATCTCTTATTTTAACGGCTATACGATCAATTATAACTTTAAAGATCAAATAGATAAAATTGGTACTGCTCCTGTGGAGTATAATTTTAAAAACAAGATCGATAAGATAGGCACTTATGAAATTTCCTATAATCTTAAAGGCAAAATCGATCGGGTAGGAAACTTAAAAATCGAATATAATTTACGAAACCAAATAGATAAAATCGGCAACCAAAACATTTCCTATAATTTCCGAAATCAAATAGATAAAATTGGGGAAACCGCTATTGAATATGATTTACACTACCGTGTTGAAAAAATTGGAAAATTGCGTATCGATTACAATCTAAGTAATAGGATAGAGCAGATTGGTGATTTAAGTATTGCTTATGATGCCCGGGGAAGAATTTATCAAATAGGTCACCAAAAATTCTTAAAGTAGTATTTAGCATCTCCCTGAAAATCCCAAACCTGATTTTTAAAAATAAAAATCTAGAACCCCGGGGAAATAACCCCTCAATGAGGGATTAAAATCACGCCAATTTGGGAATAACCGGCAACACCTGGACGCTCTAAAAGTGCTGGGATAAACCACTCAAATCCTGGAATTCGAATGGCTTTTATTGTTTTTGGGATACCGAAAATTAAAATGTAATAAGCCCTGGGGCATTTTTAATAAACACATCCAAAACCCCATCAGCTATTTTTATTTTTCCATCGAATCTTGTGGCTCCGGGAATACTTTTAATTTCGGTTGCTCTTTCTGCGAATTCTGCGGCCTTTTCAAAAAGATTTTTAGCTTTTGTATTACTATTCATTGCTACCTGTAGTCCTTCTGCAGTTAGCAATAACGATTCTCCCCACAATTCCATGGCCTCTAGCCAGGGCTTAGTTTCTTCTATAAAAACAGGATCTACCGCCGAGCGGATAATTGCCGGGGCATTTTTAAATTCCTCTGCATAAGTTTTCAATTCGGTAATCACTTTTTTCCTGGAAGCGGTATCGCCAAAGGCAATTTCTTTTTTTACTTTATCAAGTAAAGCTTTTAACCGGGGGGCCTGTTCCTGCCAGGGCTGGCTACCAAAAGTAGGCGCTAAATGTTGGGTATCAAAGAACTTTATTAATGCCTGGGTTGCTTTTTTATCTCCATTCGCCAGATTTCTGGCTGCCATATACCAGATCAAATCTGGGTCGTAAGCCCTATCATTCCATGCAAAAGAGGCTACGCCAGTAACCGCAATCCTACTCGGCATTTCCTGATTCATAGGATTCGATAAAATTCCTGATAGTTCCTTAGATAATCCGGCCTCCCGATAACGATAAGGCGCCATTAATAACCTTCCTTTTGTTTGCCCGTAATCGTTTACCGGATAATTATCCCACAACAAGGTTTTTCTACCAAATGCCTTAGCAGCCTTACCAGCATCGTTATTGGAAATGGAGGGAGGCACCACATCGGTTCCCGTCCATTGCACAACAATCTTAGGATCTAAATTTTCAATTAACGCATTTTTATAGTCACTTTCTTTGGCATCATAATATTCTGTAGGCACCATGATTAACGGACTCATATTAGGATCCAGTTCGTCTAAAATCGCCTGTAATTTATTAAGAAGTTCAGATTGCGCAATTCCCGCGGCCTTTTTTCCTGATTCACCATAATGAGCTTCATCTTTATCACAATTCCATTGGGTATATTCAATATCATCAAGGGCTACATAAAAATTCTTAACTCCAATGGTATATAATTCTTCAAACTTTCGCTTTAAAGCGTCAAGATCTGCGGGATCAGAGAAGCAAATTGTGGGGCCCGGAGAGATTGCATAAACAAAATTCACATGATTATTTTTGGCAACTTCAACCAGTGCAGACAATTCCTTTAGGGTCTCTTTTGGATAGTCTTCTCGCCATTCTGCCCTGGCATAAGGATCATCTTTTGGGCTGTAGACATAAGTATTTGCTTTTACACTGCCTAGAAATTTTAAATGTGCCTGCCTGCTTTCCATCGACCAGGGTTTCCCATAAAAACCTTCGATAGTTCCTCGAATTGGCATTGCCGGATAATCCTGAATGACAAAATTTGAAACCGACTCCTGTTTGGTGAGCTGAATAAAGGTTTGTGCAGCATAGAACAGGCCATCGTTATCCTTCCCGGCTAAAGTAATAAGTTCTCCATCCCCTGTGGAAATTCCGGAAACGGCATAGGCTTCTTTTTTATCTGGCACTACCGCATTACTTCTTTCTAAAGCCTGCTGAATTAATTTCGAATCTTTTAAGCCAAATACGATATAGGTATGATTTAATTCCTTAGGAATTTCCTGTACTGATTTTACAGACTGAACTCCTGATTTTTTTAAAGCAGCTTTAAGCAATTCTTCAATTTCCAAACTTACATTCTTTGAGGGGGCTACCAAAGTGACTGAAGGAGTAATTACAAAGGCTCCCCGGGTTACTTGAAGGGATACCGGTTCCGGAAAAATAAGCGGTTTATAGAATGGTTTTGATTGATGGTGCTGAGCGAAACAGCAATTAAAGCTTACAATAATCCAGATCAAGCTGTTTAACAGGCTGCGCATGTGTTTTGGAAATTAGTGGTTATTAAAATAACTTTTTATACTGCTGGATTCTTTAGAAATCTTAAAAAACAGTAGCGCTAACAAGGTATTTAATTTAAGCATCATTACAAACCTTTCATTTCTTACCATTACAAAAAATCTTATATAAATAAATTTACTCAAGAATCCTATACCACGGGTTATTACCCCGCTATGGTAGGCATAGGGAAGCTCGTAACATTATGATTATAAAATTAGAAAGATCTAATCATTGTATAGAACATAGATTTCAACTACTTTTACATAATAGTGATCATAGCGTATTAGTATTTTTCCATTTATAAAGATGAGCAATAAAAAACCAGAACAATTAGAAGATTATTTAGCGCCACATTACATACATCGAAGCAACTGGCTTAGGGCTGCTGTACTTGGAGCAAACGATGGTATTTTATCTACCGCAAGTATTGCCATAGGAATTACGGCTGCCAGTGCTACCCGCGAACCAATTATCCTGGCAACACTTGCGGGACTTGTTGCAGGAGCACTGTCTATGGCCGCCGGTGAATATGTTTCTGTAAGTTCACAAACAGATATTGAAAATGCCGATATAGAGCGTGAAAAAAGAGAACTGATAGAAACTCCCAACCTGGAATTAGAAATGCTAACAGCGATTTATATTAAAAGAGGATTAAAGAAAGCTACCGCGCTCCAGGTGGCTAAAGAATTAACCGAATATGATGCTCTTGGAACACATGTTCGAGATGAACTGGGCATCACCGAAGTAAGCAAAGCTAACCCACTACAAGCGGCCTTGGCATCGGGAGCTGCTTTTACAGTTGGCGGTCTTCTTCCTTTTTTGGTGGTTCTTTTTCTGCCTTTAAAAAACATGGAATATTCACTGTATGGTTTCTCGATTATTTTCCTGATTATTTTGGGCAGTGTCTCGGCTAAAACAGGAGGCTCTAAGATCACAAAAGCTATTGCCCGTATTACCTTATGGGGCACTATTGCCATGGGCATTACGGCGCTTATAGGACATTTATTTAACATCAATATTGCTTAAAATTGAATGCCCTTTTAAGGTAAGTTTCAGTGTTCAGAAAAAATTCTAATTACTATAAAAATACCAGCCATTCCGCTCTTTACGATTTTTAAAATGATCGCTAAGATATGCAGGACGGCCAAAACCGATGTTATGATCCCAAGACTGATCCTTAAAAAACTATATTTATAATACCATAACGAATTATGCATCCTTTGAACCAAAATTAGATTTCTATGAAAAATTACTATTACATACTACTCTTCTTATCCACATTTTATGCCTGTAAAAAAAATCCTGATCAGAAAACGGATGAAGATGAACTAAAACCTGTTGTTATGGTAGATGAATTATTATCTAATCAAGACAAATGGTGGACCTATCAATATAATCGTATTTCGCTTTCATCAGATTTCGAACCGATAGATACAAGCTTTAACGTTATTCCTAAAGGAAAATTCTTATGGGAACTTACGTCTGGAAACTTTGTTCCTATAGAAATGGAAAGCGATAGCTTAAAAACTTATAAATTGTATGCTATCCCGACGCAGTCAAAAAATGAAATAAGTCAAATTATAAAAAATCTAGCTAAATCAGAGTTTCAGTTCTATTTAATGGCAGGCAAACCTTTTCCCGAATTCAAGGCAAAGGATATGGAAGGTGATGTAATCGACCAAAATAATTTGATTGGAAAAACAACTGTACTTAAAACTTGGTTTATTAATTGTAAAGCATGTATAAAAGAAATGCCAGAATTAAATAAACTGGTTGATCGCTATGAAAATGAAAATATTCAATTTATAAGCCTGGCTTTAGATGAAAAAAAGGATTTAGAAAAGTTTCTGGAAAAAACAGAGTTTAATTATGCGGTTTTACCAGAGCAAAAAGATCTAATCCAGGAAGCATTAAAACTGAATGCTTACCCAACACATATCGTCGTAAATAAATCTGGGAAAATCGTAAAAGTCCTTAGTAAAGGATCAGACTTGATTGCATACGTAAAGGAATTTATGAAAAACCCGGATAAAGAACTTGAAGTAAATTCTATACCTCCACCACCTCCTCCTCTTCCTTAAGCAAATTCTAAAGAAATAAAGCTATTTGATAAAGACTTGCCTAATATTGGCAAGCCTTATTAATTAACGTCAAAACTCTGGAAAATGTATTGATGAAGGATACGGTTAACTCCGAACTCTCATTATAGAAAACAAGCCATAACATCAACATTGCTTAAAATTGAATGCCTTTTTAAGGTAAGCTTCAGTGTTCAGAAAAAATTCTAATTACTATAAAAATACCAGCCATTCCGCTCTTTACGATTTTTAAAGTGATCGCTAAGATACGCAGGTACAAACTTAAGATCTTTCTTTTTCACCATAAACAGCACCTTATTATCATTAAAGTTCCTTACACGCTGTTGATCTTCAGTTTTATTGAGGTCGTAGTAATTAACAGGAACGACATCCTCAAACTGAATTTCCCTTAAAGATTGAAAACGTCGATCATGGATCGTCAGCACCTTTTTGTTACTATATAACTCTGCCGAAGGAATGAGATGATCATAGATCACCAAAATACGCTGTGAAGGATATGATTTCGAAATCCATCCAAAAAGCTCTCGATAAGAATTTAGCTTTGAAGGCATTGCTAAGCTGAAACAAACGAATAAGGCCATTAAAGTAGGAACAAACCATAAATTAAGGACTCCAAAAGACCATTTTTTACCTTTAAACCTGCAACAAAGAAATCCCAGTAGAAATACGCTTAATAGAGCTGCCGGGATAAATAGTGCTGAAAATAAAAAAAACAGCACCCCACCCCCTATTAAAATATACAATTCCCAGGTCATGGTATGGATTAAAAGTTGCAATTGTTTGGGATGAGTATTCAGCTTATAAGCAATAAAAGATGCGAAAAACAAGGATGAAGGTAAAATATACAAGATCAGTTTAGAAGAAAATAATGAGAATATAAAGATGATTAGTACAGCGCCAGCTATAAAAACCTTAGCTAAGGCATTGCGGGTTCCCCGGTTTTTAAATACTCCAAATATTAATGGAACCGAATAAGGAAAAATAAGCAGGGGCGCTAAAATAAGATAATACCAAAACGGCTCGGCTCTATGAAAAACTTCTGCATTAAATATTCTGTCCTTTAATTGATAGCCAATAAAATACTCCCATAATTTAGGGACAGTACCCACCATATAGGCAAACCAACTCACCGAAATGAAAACACATAAGATCAGCGCCATCCAGTGATGTATGGTCCACTTCCATTTCGGTTTTAGAAATGATTGAAATAAAACTATAAAAATACCAAAAGGAAGAAAGACCACGGGGCCTTTAGTAAGAACACCCAATCCCAACATAATGGCTAGCAAATAAAGGCTGCTATAGTTTTTCTTTTGATAATAACAGATATAAAAATATACCGCTGCCATAAAAAAAGTATTTAAATAAGCATCGGTAGTTAGGTTAAGAACAGAAATAAGAACGATTGGAAATCCTGCATAAATAATCATCGCCAGCCTACTCTGTTTAGCATTCCCGAAAAGTAAAAAATTGATCCTATACACCAATAAAAGCTGTATAGCGTAGGCTACCACTAAAAAGAAACGAGCGCCAAATTCATTAACTCCAAAAATCGAATATCCCAAGGCCGTTATGATATAGGTTAAAGGAGGTTTATGAAAATGGTAAATTCCTAAAAGATAGGGATGCAGGTAATCGCCAGAAGAAAACATCTCGTAACCAATTGCCGCATACCTCGCTTCACTACTCTCCATAAACCCCGGTATCCCTATAGCCAGTAATAAGCCAACTATTAAAATAAAAAGATAACCAATACTCTTTCTACCCATGTATAAGTATTTGGTCCAAAACTAAACCCGAAATCTAAAGCTTTGCTTAAAATTGAATTAAGATACTATTAGCCATTGAATTATACTGCTTTTTTAAAGTTACTTTGTTATCAATAAACGTAAAATATGCATTTTTTTATAACGGGAGCAGCTGGATTTATTGGTTCTAACCTAAGCTTGGCACTTCTACAATTAGGACATCAAGTTACAGGCATCGATAATCTGAATGATTTTTATGATGTGAATTTGAAAAAGAAAAACCTGGCTGATTTACAAAAGAAATATATCGACTTCTATAAGGTAGATTTGTGTGAAAAAAGTGAGCTGGAACAATTACCGGTTCACAATATCGATTTTGTGATTCATCTGGCAGCACAGCCGGGACTGGACCCTCATACAAGTTTTAATTCTTACCTGCAGAACAATACTATAGCTACCCATAATTTATTAGAATATTGTAAAAATTTCCACGCTAAACATTTAAAACTTTTTATTAATATTAGTACTTCTTCTGTCTACGGATTAACCGCACAAGGCGATGAACAACAGGTTCCACAACCCGTTTCCTATTACGGCGTCACCAAACTTGCGGCAGAGCAGCTCGCATTATCCTACTTTAGAAACGAGATGCTTCCCGTATGTTCGCTTCGTTTATTTTCAGTATATGGTCCCAGAGAACGGAATGATAAAATGTTCCCTAAATTAATTGCCGCTGCTTTACTACAAACTTCTTTCCATCTATATTCCGGCAGTCTCGAACATATACGCAGTTTCACCTATGTTGAAGATATTGTTGAGGGAATAAAAAAGCTTATCGAAAATTACGAAAATTGCTATGGAGAAATCATCAACCTGGGAAGTAACGAAACCTATACAGTAAAAGAATGTATTCATCTGGTTGAAAACTTAACACATTCATCCATTCATTTAAAGCAGTTACCGGCAAGAAATGGAGACCAGAAAAGCACAAAAGCTCAAATAGAAAAAGCCGGGAGATTAATCGGTTTCAAACCTACTACTACTCTACAATCTGGAGTTAAACAGCAAATACAATTTTTTAAAGAAACATTGATTTGTGAGTAATATCAAAGTCAACAACCTCAGCAAGGCAGGTCTAAAAGCTAATTAGTAGCCAATAATTATTTTTATGGGGCATCCCGATACCCAATAGGTCTCCCGCGTCCTTTTTTGATCGCTTCCGTAATTTATCTCCTGTATACTTCAAACAGTACTTATAATTATAAATTAACTATTCCCATTCTTCACCTATATAGTGATAAAATCAAAGTATGGAGCTATAAAAACTTAGGGAACCGAGATCTGAATTCCTTAACCTTATCATTTAAGCGAATTAGAATATTTTTTAGACCAGACAGATAACATTTTAGCAGGGGTTTAAAATTTATAAAGAAATAATATTCCTATATTTAATAGTGCTTTTAAGTGCAGGTACAATTACAAACAGCCCCAAAATTTTATTAAATACTATTTATAATCCATTGCCTATGCGGAAGGAGACCGACTATGCAGTAATGTGGATTAGTGATGGAATTTTTTATTTAACGTTTAAACCTGTTCCTGATCTTAATCTCAAAATAGCAAAGATGATTGTAGCCAATAGGCTATTATATCAACATGAAAAAGTATATCCTATGATATGGGATTTACGCAAGATACATCACATTAGTGATGATGCCATGGCCTTTTTTGCTAGTGAAGGTACTGCAATGCTTAAGGTTTTAGCCATAGTAGTACATACCCCTTACGAGCATTATCTGGGAGAAATTTTCATACAATTCCATCATCCGCAAATACCTACAAAACTTTGTTTCACTAAATATGAAGCCTTAAGTTTTATTGTAGATGACCGGTAACCTATAAAAAGCATCAATACCTAAAGCCTTTAAGTTATGTCTAAACGATTATTTTCCGATCCCCGATACCATCTACTTGTAGAGGCCTTACTTAAAGCATCCAAAGGTATATTTTCTTATCGAATACCTATTTCGGACAGCAAGGATGAGATTGATACCCTTGCATTAATTTTCAACAATGCGAGTTTGCAATTGGCCAGGATGTTTAGGGAGCTGCAGATCACCTCTCCAAAATTTCTACAACCCAAAATTTTTATCTTAATTGATAAAAATCATGCTATTAACAGCTATTTTGATAGCGCAGGACTTATTATCAAAAATGCTGATCCAGCCCTTAGCCTACTACAACTTTTAAGTGATCGCTCTAAGAAAAAGTATAAACGTAGGTTTACACTTTTTTTAAACTCCAAGGATCAGGAATTCGACATAGGAGTGATTGATTTTGTAAGTCCGGAAGGACTACTGATCCCTCTTAAGGCGCGTCTCTATTGTCCTGGAAGGTACACCAGGCTAGGTTTGTTTTTATTGATTGGGTATGATCCTGAAGACGTTATTTACATGACCAAAACAAAAGCCAGATCATCCCCATCCCCACTTGCCCTTAAGGTTATTAACAGTGATTCAAAAAATATATACGATTATCAATTATCCGAGAAGTTGCATCGTATTCTTATGGAAGGCCTGCATGATGGTATCCCTTCATTAGGAGATATTGCCTTTAAAGCTGCCGCAAGCGTTAGCAGGATAAAGCGTGTTTTTAAAGAACGATTTCATCAATCCATATTACAATATGATATGGAAAAGCGACTGGAAGGTAGCCTAACAATACTGGAAGGCGGAGCAATGAGCATTAAACAGGTTAGTCATCATTTTGGATTTAAAACACCCGCGCATTTCACCCAACGGTTTAAGCGGCATTTTGGGGTTACCCCTTCCCAGTACCGTAAAAATTATTTTTCCAAAATATCAGAGCGCAACCTTGGGTAGAAAAAAGTCCTTCCCGGCCTGTACATAGCATTTTAAGCCGATGAGGACATTCTACTGGCATTTTACAACAGGATAATTAGTGACATTTACGCTTAAATGATAAAAGACAAATTAAACTAGAATAAAATGAAAACCACATCAAATCATAGGATGCAGGCATCCCATTTTAGAAGCATTAATTATTCCCGAGTTTTAGAGGCTATTCTTTTGTATTATTTTATTCTGTTACTGAGCTATGCGGCACTAAGCAAAATTACCGAAGGGAATAGTATATATATCAGCCTTATCAATGCCCCGTTATATTTGAGTACTAAACTCGCAGCTGTTGGACAATGGTTTATTCCCATAACAGAACTTGTACTGGCGATAAGTATCAGTTTTAAAAGCACCCGACGTATCGGTTATCTAGGTATTGCTTTATTATTTATCCTTCTAAGTGTTTATACCGGTTGGATTATCTGGTTTTTACCCAACAAGCCCTGTAGTTGTGGCGGGCTGATTTCTTTACTGAGTTGGAAGCAACATGTAGTATTTAACCTGGTTAATCTTATACTAAGTTTAGTAGCCTGGTATCTTACCAAGCGAGAGGTTACGGCGAATCCCAAAACAATATAATTACAGCAAACATCCCCTATAAAGAATTTCACGCGTGATTGCAGCGAGAAGGTCTATCTGTTTAAACTAGGACTGTTTTATAAATTCAAAACGTAAATGTTATGAAAACCAATTTTTTAATCCCGGCACTGGCCTTTGTTAGTGCTATCGGAATGTCGTTTACGACAGCAACTCAACAAGATCCTATGAATGATTATATTCAAAGAAATGGACAGTGGGAACAGATTCAGGAAGTAACTTGCGAAAATGGATCAGAACAATGTCAGGTTATACTTGATGGTGAAGGTCCTTTTACAGTTTATGATGAAGAAAATAATTTAAATTCCGCCAAACCAGGATCTGGAACACCAATTATTTTACCTTAAAATGGAAAAATAATTTAGTAAAAGGCACACAATTTTTAATTGTGTGCCTTAGTTTTACATAGAAAATTCATACGTATTTTCTTCTCCGAAAAAATCCCTAGTTATTTTCTTTACCTTTTCAAATGTCAATCCTTCTACATAAGATAACAATTCGCCTTCTTCCAGAAAATCTTTGATTTTATTATTTCCATCACTGTAATTATGATATAACATTTCCATGTTCTTGGGTTTATTAGAATTTTCGATTATTTTCATTTTTAACCGTTTCAACGCCGAATCATAATTCCATTGTGATATTATACCTTTACTGAAATTTGTAAAAATTTTCCTGGTCTCTCGCTTTACCTGATCAATCTCACGTTGTTTACAATCCATAGTTGCCATTACTACATACCGATGGAGATCTTTGTCATATCGCCCATGGGCCGAAAGGTGATAAAGTGCAAGTTTTTTTTCTAATCTTAGATTTAATATTTCATCAATTAATAATTCCCCTAATAACATAGTTATCGAATTCTTTTTCCAAGAATATTCTTGGGGTTCACTGATGCTTTGCATTATAAAAAACTCATTTTCGCGGCCTGAGTATTTTTCGAAGATTGTGTTCTTAGTTAAAGAAACCTTAGTCTTAGAATAACTATTATCATTTTGGATTTCTAAAATTTCTTTTGAATTCGGTAAATTCCCTAGATATTTGCTACTTAAATCTAAAACTGACTTTTCATCGAAATCCCCCGTGAAAATATAGGTGAAGTCACTACTTCGTGAAAAAAGCTGTTTGAATATCGAAATGCTTCGTAAAAAATCAACTTCCTGTGAACGCTCTAAATAATCCCTCCCTGAATGAAATGCAATTGGATGAGGACTCAATGATAATTTTACTTTATTCATAAAATCGATTCCTTCGACACTATAAGTTGGATTTATAAAGCTCTTTTCGACACTAACCTGCCAATCTTTAAATGCTTCCTCATCAATCCTCGGCTTTGTTACGAATAAAAATAAATACTGGAATAGTTCTTCAATATATTTAGTTTCCACTCTTGCTTTTATTCCAGACTCGTGAGGATCTACATAAGCATAAAAATTAAAAGTTTTCCATTGCGATGCATAATCATTCAGTTGAAACTTATCAAAGTCGCCAAAGCCTGAATGTTGCACTATGGAGGGAGCATAACTGGCATTATAGAAATCTGATCTTTTAAAATTAAGACTTCCCGTATCACTAAAAGCCCGAAGGCTTACCACTCCTTGTTTGCTAGAATCGTTTACCAATATAATTTCCAGACCATTATTAAACTTATAGTGAGCATTGCATAATGAATCAGGAATTAAGCTATACTCTTTCTTTTCTAAAGAAGATACCTTAGCATCTGAAATTAGTCTGGAAGGTCGCTTTATTAGTTTAGTTGGAACAATTTTATTTTCATTTAATGTATTCTCAATTACAGTCAGCATGCCATTTTTATCTATTGGTCTCATAGTTTCTTTTGGCAACTGAATACTAATATCAAACGTTTTTTTTCCGAAACCATTATCAATTTTGGTATTGAATTCGGACAAAGTCAAATGATTTAACCAGTCCAAAGTCATTTTCTCTTTATCTCTCAATAATGGCACTCCATCGGTGATATGATTCGTGATTTCTGAAGACCAATAATTCAAAGGATCGATTTGCTTAAAATGAAACTGTTTGGATATACGATCTTTTAGTTCTTCGAAATACTCCTTACTAACTCCGAATGTTCTCAATATATTGATTTTTTGAAATACTTTGGTCAGGCTACTTTCAATTTCACTTGAATCGGTCATAATTTTCATTCTAAATAAAGCTGGTGTAATTCTATATTTAACAAAACTCTGTATAGATACGTCAAACTTTGGGTTATAAACTTGTTGCAATTCCTTTAGCCTATCTTCCAAAACTTCAATCATCATCTCCCATAAGATTTTATGCTGATGCATTTCTAGAGCGTCGAAAGAATGATCTTTCAACATTCCTAGATCCTTATAAAAAAGGTTTATGTCAATTTGATCTTCTCTAATATCCAAAGGATGTTCTCTCTCTTGAACTTTGAATTGAAAAGGTCTCACTCGATATATAGAATCATAGTTGAACTTCCTTCCAACTTCTCCGGTGGGCTTTAACGCGCCAAAAACATCTTGAATTTTTTGCTTCAACAAAAGCGGATCTTGCACATATCCCACAATTTTTAATGCTGCATTTTGAGGTTGATAATATTCTTTATAGAATCTTTTAACTGAGTTTAAGCTAAGTGAATCGACTTTCTCATTAAAATGGCTATAAGATTCTAACCAGGGAAATAAGGAACAAAGTAAATCATTTCTATTATGGGCTACGTTTGAATATTTCATTGCATGTTCCTGCTGAATCGCACTTTTCTCTAAATTCATATTTTCCCTGGTAATATTTAAGTTTTGAAGGATGTCCGCAAAAAACTGAAAGCCAAGATCTATACTTTCGATATAATTGGGGTTAGGATTAAACGTATACTTTGTAGTCTTATAGGTAGTAAATGCGAAGACATCTCTACCGATTCCCTGCATTCCATATTGCTTCACCAAACTATCTGCTTCATTTATTCCAAAGGGAAAATTCTTTGTACTTCTAAACATCATATGTTCCAATAAATGAGGCACTTCAAATTGATCATCATCCCGAAAATTAAAACCAGCCTTTACAAAAAGATCCATTTTCAAGGCTTTTTCCTGCGGCAATATTTTTATATAGTACTCGAATCCATTTTCGAGCTTTCCACAAATTAATGTATCTATTAAATTATTTGAAGATTGTCCTGAACTATCATTGATCCCATAGCAAAAAATAAAGATGAAGAGATAGCGTCTGAAAAATGATAATGTCTTACCGATATTGCTTATGCGTAACTTAGTAACCATCATTCTGTGTTAGATTAGTATTCATTATGCGCTCTTCATCTGGAATAGGATAATACACATCTGTATTTTGCCATCCCGGTTTCTTAACCGATAGCCTATCTTCAGCCAAGCCTGTACGTTTTAAATCAAACCATCGATGTCCCCATTCCATAAAAAATTCTTTTCGTCGTTCCTCCAGGATCAAATTTCTAAGACTTTCAGAGTTCCAATTTTGGTTCAAATTCAAGCTTTCCAATCCCGCCCGTGTTCTAATACTATTGATATCTTGCAGAGCGCTATCAATTTTATTTTGCATGGCTCTAGCTTCGGATCGTATAAGATATTGTTCAGCTAACCGTAAAACCATCGAATATTCCGTTAGATTATTGGTGCTATTCCGATCTTTATATTTATGAGCGAAATAAACTGATTCTATATCACTGTAACCCACCCAATGTACCAGACGTTGATCTACAACTTGAAAAGTATTCACCAAATCCTGAGTCAATTTCAAATTGTATAAAGCTGTTGTCTCCGGCTCAATAACATATAAGGCGCCTTCATTAGTTTCAGTACTTATTCCTCCCTTTCCAAGGGGTGATATTTGCCAGATAGCTTCTTTACTATTTTGTAAAAACACCAAATCCAGATCTTCCAATAATTGATAGGTATTTTGCTGATGTATTACCTGACTACTAAAATATTCAGCCTGCTCCCAGTTTTCCAGATATAGATATAGTCTGGCCATAAGGGAAAAAGCCACAAATTTATTGACGACTGTTCGTTCGGAATCAGGATAATTCTCCATAAGTAATGTTGAAGAAACTTCGAGATCCTCTAGAATCTGATCATATACATCTTCTAGAGGAACGCGTGGGGCTGTTGCATTATAACGATAATCGGTACTTAAAAGCAGCGGAACGTCTCCATAAAGATTTACTAAATTAAAATAGGTAAAGGCTCGTATAAATCTTGCCTGTCCTTCCAGGGAGTTTTTAAAGCCCTCTTCTAATAGAGAACCTTCTAAGCCTTCTAATAAGGCATTGGTCATATAGATCATATTATAAGCACTGGACCATAAGGAAAGGTTTCTGGCATTCCCGGGTAAAATTTCATTTTCGAGAAATTCCAGATAAGTAGGATTATTATCCCGAATTAATTGAAGGTTATCAGCAGATAATGCGGTGAGATTGGTGACACTATTTTCAAAACCCCGACTAAAATCCAATCGGTACAATTGGTTATATATTCCCTGCATGGCGCTTTGTGCCGTAGTCTCATCAACGAAAACACTTGTTTTTACAATTCGATTATTAGGTGCATCCACCGCAACAAAATCTTCACAGGATACTAACAAACTGCAGAAAATAATAGTGAGGTATTTTATCTTATTAATGATTTTCATAGCTATTAAAAATTAAGTTGAACTCCTGCAGTTACTGTTCGCAGGCTACCATAAGCAGTTCCCGATTGTGGAATTTCAGGATCAAGACCCCTATATGGGGTCATGGTAAATAGGTTTTGTCCATTAACAAATACATGAGCCTGTCTCACACCAATAAACTCCAATATTTCGTGAGGAATTTGATAATTTATTGAAAGTGTCTTCAGCCTCAGAAAAGAGGCATCGGTATAAAAAAATGATGAAGTTTGCGCATAAGTATATCCTATTAAGGCGCCAATTGATCGCGAAGGTTGTTGATATGGGCTATCAGCATTCAAAGTTTCTAAGGCTTCTATTCGCTGATTTCCGATACGTCCCGCATCCATTAAAAAAAGTGTCCCTTCCTGCTTTACAAACTGCCACAAAAAGTCTAAAGAAAAATTTTGATAGGAAATCGAATTGTTTATTCCGCCATAATATTCCCTTACCAGTGACCTGGTTTCTATACGGTCGTTATAATCGTAACGTCCATCCTCATTGATATCTGCAATAGTATAATATCCCGTATCGGGGTCGATACCATCATATTTATAAAGCCATCGAATACGTAAAGGTTTTCCTATCTGATAGGTATTCTTATAGCTGGAATTTTCGAGATCGGGAAAAGCGATGAGCTTATTTTCAGGAAAACTAATATTAAACGAAGTTTGCCAATTGAAGTTTTTGGATGCTATATTACGAGTATTCCATTCTATTTCCCATCCCCTGTTCTCTACGGTAGCGGGCAGATTAGCCTGTACAGATGTAAATCCTGTCATCGCAGGTAGTGAAAGCCCCACTAATTGATTGGACGAACGATTTCGATACCAACTAATGGCCATATTGATTCGATCTTTTATAAAGCCAAGTTCTAGCGCCAATTCCAACTTTTTATTGGTTTCCCAGGAGTAATCAGGATTAAAAAGTTGGGTAGGATATAAGCCCGAAGGTCCCCTGGTCACTTCATAAGCATCCAGATAGCCATAATCTCCTATCTGATCATTCCCCGTGGTACCGTAGCTTCCTCTAAACTTCCCAAAGCTCCACCAGGAGATTTCATTTTTGATCAATTGCTCTTCAGAAAAAATCCATGCCGCCCCAATGGCACCAAAATTAGCAAAGCGCTTTCTGGGGCCAAAGCGTGATGAGCCGTCCCGTCTTCCGGTTAAGTTCAGGTAATATTTCTCCTTCCAGTTATAGCCAAGGCGTCCAAAAACAGCATTGTACTTATATTCTGTATCCATATAAGCATTGCCCCTAATCGATTCCGCTGCGGCCAGGTTTCCTATCAGCGCATCAGAAACATAGCCTACACCTGTAAACTGCGCTGAATGCGCTATATTTTCCTGAAATGTCGTTCCTAATAGCGCATTTAAAGTTCCGCCTAAGACATTGCTTTCATATACTAATTGGGGCTCAAGGATCCAGGACGATCGATTAACATTCGTATGTGTTGATTGATGTACTCTATTATAATTAGGATTATAAGAATAAGACGGCATTTTTTGAATTTCCCGACTTTGCAAACTGGTATATCCCATACTGGTTTTAAAATTTAAGCCTTTAAACAGTTGATAGGAGACACTAAGATTTGCCATAAAATTATTCACACGACTTGTAGTTTTATTAAAATAACCAACTAGTGGATTATTTTGTCCAACGGCTATCCAGTCTTCCCAATGAAGACTCCCATCCGGGTTTAATACCGAAGGAGCATTGGGCGGAATAGTAAATGGAAAGGATAAAAGGCTGGTCGCTCCTACCAGGTCATTACGATCAACCCCATAATTTATGGAAAGATTTAATTGAAGTTTATCGTCTGTACTTCTATGGTTTAGATTTAAATTCCCGGTTATTTTTTCGTATTTAAAATCGGTAGGATAAATGGTTCCCTGGTTGAGATAGGTACCGCCAAGACGAAAACCCGTTTGGTTATTTCCTCCGGAATATTGCAGACTGGCATTGATAACCGGGGCAGTACCTCCTAAAAAGTATTCCTGCCAGTTGGTATACCTGTTTTGATCCCATACCAAAAGGTCGTACCCATTTCTTTGGGTAGGTACTACGGCGTCATTTTCGAAAGCAGCCTTTCGCAGTCTTAGATATTGCTGGGTATTGAGCATCTCTATTCTATTAGGAAGTTTTGACGCACCGGTATAAAAACGAGCTTCCAGCTGCCCTTTAGCATTCGTTCCTTTTTTAGTGGTCACAAGGACTACCCCATTGGCGCCCCGGGACCCGTAAATAGCGCTAGCATCGGCATCTTTGAGTATTTCTATACTTTCGATATTCGATAATCCAATGGTATTTAAGGGATCTGCCCCTCCCCCATATTGTCCTATAAGAGAAACGCCATCTATAGGAGCGGCATTAATGGGGATGCCATCAACAACATACAGGGGAAGATTCCCCTCTTCCCGGAGGCTATTGGTTCCCCGGATCTGAATGCTTGAAGATGCTCCCGGGATTCCGATAGTGGGTGTAATTTCTACCCCAGCCATTCTACCCTGAAGCGCTTGTAGGGGATTGACCAGTGGTTGATTTTCAATTTCTGCAGCACTTACTTTTACAATATTCCCGGTACGCTCCCGGCGTGTTGTATTATAATACCCGGCATTGATGACGACCTCCTCCAACGCATCAATAGTGGCCTGAAGGCTGATATCACCAGAAAAGGTTTCAGTTACCTGAACTTTAAATGCTTTAAATCCAATATAAGAGTACACCAGAGTATCTCCTACCCGGGCAGCAATGGTATATTCACCATCCAGATTGGTGATGGTACCGCTAGATGATCCCGAAACAATGACATTGACCCCGGGAATAGGAACACCTTCCTGATCTTTTACGATTCCGGTGATTTGTTGTTGAACAAAAAGATGAGGTTTATAGGTAAAATGATAATAAAAAGGACTGGCATTCATCTTCCCGAAGAAGAAAAATGAACATAAAAGGGGTATTAGCACTGCAATATTGCAGCACTTGTAATTATTTTTCATAATTTCGCGGTGGTTTTGTTTGTCTTTAATAAGTTAACAAGCCATAAGCCTTCCCCTCCTGCTGTCAAACCCGAGGGGTAGGCATTTAGCTACTAATTCAAATGTGTGGTTTTGTTTCTTCTTATAGCTATTGGTTTTAAGGGTTATATTAATAGTTAAGGGTTTACAGCTATAAATAATTCAAAATTTAATATTCAAGATTCAAGATTGAACTGATTACTCGTTCTTGATTATCACCTCCCACTTTTCACTCTTCACTCTTCACTTTTAACTTTTAAACCTCGATAGTTTCGACCCTGCCTTGCCGGCAGGCAGGTGTAGCATAGCGGAATGGAGAAATCTCCTCTTTCAGCTCCAAATAATTCAAAATTTAATATTCAAGATTTAAACTGATTACTGGTTCTTGATATCACCTCCCACTTTTCACTCTTCACTCTTCATTCACTCTTCACTTTTAACTTTTAAACTTCGAAAGTTTTGATTGTAGCATAGCGGAATGGAGAAATCTCCTCTTTCAACTCCAAATAATTCAAAATTTAAGATTCAAGATTTAAACTGATTACTCGTTCTTGATTATCACCTCTCACTTTTCACTTTTCACTTTCATTGGTCATTTCGACCCTGCCTTGCCGGCAGGCAGGTGTAGCGCAGCGGAATGGAGAAATCTCCTCTTTCAGCTCCAAATAATTCAAAATTTAATATTCAAGATTCAAGATCTGAACTGATTACTGGTTCTTGATTATCACCTCCCACTCTTCACTCTTCACTCTTCACTTTTCACTTTTAACCTTTAAACTTTCCAACTCAATTTTAAAAACCGGCCCAGCTTGCCTGTATCAGCAAATTTTGGATTTGCACAACTAAGGAAAACCCTGTATTTTTAGCATTGCGAGTACTAGAGAATACGATGGTTACCCATGTGCTAGGCCTATGTGATTTGCACAGGCGCCAGGCCGGTGATACCGGGCAAAAGGCAGGGCATTTTGACACCGGCTACGCCAAAGTTACTCTGGAGCGCATTTTATGTTTTTTGAAATAGGTTGTAGGGATTGGGGTTGTGGTTTGCTGTTATGAAAAGAGAAAAAACACTTGTATGGCACTAAGCCGTAAAAGTGTTTAGTAAGATATGTATTTCTCGTTTTCATAATTTTAATTGTTATGTAAACGATGTGTACTCGGAAAAACAAAGGTGAGACTGTTTTGTATAACCAATAAGCGAGTCTCAATGCTTTGCAAGTGGTACCGCTAAGAACCTCCAAGTTGAACACTTGGTTCCCCAAAGACTTACATGAGACCCGCCCTATTGGTTTATATCGCGAAGATACAAAATCCAATAGACTGCGAGCTCATGATCAACTCATAGGGAAAATTAGCGGTTTTCTTGTATGAGTGACATCGTTAGTGATGTACATTCTATTCCATCACTTAATTGTCGCATATCATTAATGACACAAATATAAAAGTTTGTTGTAAAACGACCAACTTTTTAAGTTAAAAAATTAGATGAGTATTATAAATAGATTAGATCAAGTATTTAAGGAAAATAAAATTACTAATAGAGTTATTGCTCAGTATATTAAGAGATCTGAAGGAACTGTTTCAAAATGGCGAAATAATAGAAGACAACCTTCTATGAACGAACTCAACAAAATTGCGGAATTATTGAGAATAGATGTTCGAAATCTTTTAAATAAAAGTGATTGGTCAGAAAGCAAAGCTCCTACTTATCTGGAGTTTAAAGAGAGTCTGAAGAAATAATATTATTTTGAATATCTCAAGTTCCTGAATAAAACCTAATGTTTTATATGGGTCAAAACAGTACTTTAGCCCATTACTGATCACTCCGAACTTTAAGTGGCTAAAGTACCGAAGGGATTTAATAAAATCCTGATCATTAACAAAAAAATGAATACAAAGGTTTAAAAATCTTATACTAAATAATTATCTTTATTTTTAGATTTTCTATCTAATTATAGAATTATCAATTAGCCAACTTTTATTTTAAATGGCGGATGTACATGATACAAAGACTCGTAGTTATAATATGAGTCGAATTAAAAACAAGAATACGAAACCTGAAATCCTGGTAAGAAAATATTTATTCGCGAAAGGATTTCACTATAAACTACATGATAAAAGTCTATCTGGAAAACCGGATCTTGTCTTTCCGAAGTATAAAAAAGTAGTTATGATAAACGGATGCTACTGGCACGGGCATGAAAACTGCAAATACTTTGTTACTCCAAAAACCAGAACAGACTGGTGGTTAAATTAAATCGGAAAGAATAAAAAAAGATGAAAAAAACATTTGGAAATTAAAAGAAAACGGATGGGAAGCTGTTGTCATCTGGGAATGTGAATTAAAGCCGAAAAAACGTACTAAAACTTTAGAAGGATTAGTAAAAGATTTAAAAAATTAATGAGTACAATCAGATACATAGATTTATTTGCAGGGGCCGGCGGATTATCCGAAGGGTTTTATAAACAAGGATTTAAACCTGTTGCTCACGTAGAATACGATAAAGCAGCATGTTTCACATTGAAAACAAGGATTGCATATTATTATTTAAAGGCATCCGACAAAGAGGAGACCTATTATTCTTATCTGAGCGGTAAACTACCTCGGAAAGAACTTTATAATGCAATTCCGAAAGAACTGCTGGATACAGTAATTAATGCTGAAATAGGAAAAAACAATCCTGAAATATTCAATCAAATAGACTCTATACTTGGTACAGAAAAAGCAGATATTATTATAGGCGGCCCACCATGCCAGGCATATTCTGTTGTAGGAAGAGCACCACTGAAGCATAAAAAAGATGATAAGCGCACTAAACTTTACATTCATTATGGTAGATTTTTGAAAAGATATCAGCCGAAAATATTTGTATTCGAAAATGTACCAGGACTTCTTACTTCTGCAGATGGGCAGTATTTCAAAAATTTAAAAAAATATTATAAACGACTAGGCTACGAACTGGACGCCAAACTTCTGAATGCTTATGATTATGGTGTTGTACAGAACAGGAAAAGAGTTATCATCATCGGCTGGCAAAAAAATTTGGAACTCTCTTATCCTGACATACAGCCCGAAAAAATAAAATTTTTCCGAGATAAAATTTTTGAAGATCTACCTAAAGTCAAACCCGGTGAGACAAATCGTGTTCAGGATTATATTAAAATGGCTAATAACTATCTCAAACAAAACGCAATTCGAAATGGACATGATTTTGTAACTCAGCATATCACACGTCCTCATAATTCGAAGGATATAGAAATTTATAAACTGGCAATAAATGAACTTGAAAACGGAACAAGACTGAAAAACAACCTTATTCCAGAAAAACTCAGAACTCAAAAGAATATTAAAGACTTTCTTGACAGATTTAAAGTGGTAGATAAGGAACCTCATACAATGATAGCTCATATTGCGAAGGACGGGCATCATTTTATCCACCCTGATAAAAATCAATTAAGATCAATATCTGTAAGGGAAGCAGCAAGAATCCAGTCGTTTCCGGATAATTATTATTTTGAAGGAATCAAAGAAAATCAACCCCGAACTGCAGCATTTCGACAAATTGGGAATGCAGTTCCCCCATTAATGGCAGAGAAAATAGCTATTGCTATAAAAAACCTACTATAATGACTAACAAACCGAAAATAAAAAGGCATTCATTTGAGCCTGGAGCAATGTCCATAATTCAAATGGGTGAAGAATTAATTGGTCATCCCAGTACAGCGATAAACGAATTAGTGAAAAATGGATATGATGCTGATGCTTTAGGAGCAAAAATATATTTTCATTATTCCAAAAATCCAGAAGCTGCTTTTGCCGTAATATATGATAACGGAAATGGTATGGACAATACTACCCTTTTTGGTGATTGGCTAAAGCCTTCCGTAAGTTCGAAAAGAAGGGTAAATGCAAAAAGTGATATTTATAATAGAAATTTATTAGGAAGCAAAGGTATCGGTCGGTTAGCCGCAATGGCTTTAGGAGAAAATGTCACCGTTGTAACTCGGAAAAAATTAGAAGATAATTATAACTGGATTACAGTAAGTAGAGAAGCTTTTAGAAAAGACAAACTTCTTTCAGATATTGATTTTCCAGGTGATCAGGTTTCAGATTTCATCAAATTATTCAATTCTCCTGAAATTATGGAAGAAAGAATGGAGGTGAATATGCAGAAGCAATTGAATTTGAATGAAAATTCTGAAAATGTCCTGAAAGAATATATAGAAGAAAGAATACAGAAAAACACCGATGGATTAATCAATTTCTTAAATTTTACAAGTTTAAGTTCTTTTGCAAAGGGTACCCTAATTATAATTGAATCCCTAGACTCATCTGTTCTTAAGATCCTAAGTGAAGATTTCAGTCAGATTGAAATGCCAGATGAGACCATAGAACCGTATAAGAACACAAAGTTCTATAAAAGTCTAGCTACGCTCATAACTCCTCTCAATTTCAACACAGAAATACAGAAAGAATTATTTGAAAAAGGCCTAATTTCTAAAGAAAAAGCCATATCCGGTACGAAAAATAATTTTTTAATAGAATTTTCTACTAATCTATTACCTGGCCAAAAAGAAAGAATTGAATGGCTCCCAGTAGAACCAATTCCTATCCAGTCCGTATATGACTACCGTGTTTATGGAAAAGTTGCAAATAAAGGAAACGTAAGCGGTTATATCTCCTTTAAAAGGCTTGATACAGATATATATGAGAATAAATTTGAATTAAGCCAGAAAGAAGTTGAAGAAGAGAAAGACTTGCAAGAAAATTTATTTCAGAATGACGAAAACGATGCCGGAGAATATTATTTCGACATTCGTGTTTATGATATAGGTGAAAGGGATAATCGTGAAAAGTTGGCTAAAAGAGCAAAACTAAAAAGCGGAGGAGAATTCAGACGTTATTTTAAAAATTTTCAAGGTTTGAGGATTTCTAAAAATGGATTTGGTGTCAAACCTTACGGTGAGGAGGTTGAAGATTGGATAGAGTTATCTAAGAGCCGAGTTCAGAATCCGGGACAAAATGTAAATACAAATCAGATTTTAGGATATGTATTTTTTTATTCTCCAGAGAATGATGCATTAGAAGAAAAAACAAACAGAGAAGGATTTCTTGAGAATAAAGCTTTTCAGGATGTGCAAGATACATTAAAGGCTATTTTTCGCGAGTTTGGAAAGAAAAGATATAATTATCGGCAACTTCATGGTTTAGGTAGGACTCCTACAAGCAAACATAAAAGACCTGATTTCGAAGAATATCTAAGTCATTTAAATGAATTAAAAGCCAGTCATCAGCTTCTTAAGTATTCTGAAAAATTTATGAAGGAAGTGTCTACTTCCATGGATAATATAGAGGAATCTTTATCCTTTTCCGAAAGGTTGGCATCTCTAGGCAGCGGCATAGAACTGGTGTATCATGAGATGGCGCAGCCAATATCTGGACTTCGTGCAGCAAAATCTTCTCTGGACTTAAAAAGAGAATTAATTGAATTTGATGCAAGGGATCAGTTTATATATGATATTAATTCTTTACATAGGGCTACAGATATTTTAGTTGAATTGCGAAAATCTCTACAACCAGCAATAGGTCGAACAAGAGCGAAAAAATTTAATCCATATCAAACTTTTTTGAAAGTCTGTAATCTTTACAAATCAGACTTAGAAGAATTTAATATAACGGTAATTGCTGATGACAGGTTAAAAGAATTCTTTATCAAAGATCTTGAATATGCTTTCTGGATATCATTCTTGAATATTGTGAATAATGCAGTTTATTGGTTAAAGAAAACGGAAAAAGAAGGAGAAATCAGATTTTTTATAGAAAACGATCATTTTGTAATTAGTAATTCTGGACCAGTTATAAATGAAGAACTGATAGACCACATTTTTGAATATGGAGTTACAACCCGATCCGAAAATAATGCGACAGGCCTAGGGCTTGCATTTTCCCGAAGTATTTTAAGCAAAAACGATTGGGATATTGCTGCTGAAAATAGAAAAAATGGTCCAGCATTCATTATTAAAAAAAATAAAAAATGAACGACGGCATAATCCTACATCTGGAAAACGATCAAAATTTACTTAAAGAGTATAAATCTTTATATGCCCAGCTAGATATTAATTTAGAATATGTGACATGTACAAACGCAGAAGAATTAAGGAAAAAAATTAATGAAAGAAAAGCAGAGGTAAAAGCTTTAATATTTGATCTAGTTGGAGATAAGGCATCTGCTGAAGAACTAGAAGGTCACCCAGAATTTTTAAAATATATAAAAGAAAATTTTGCTGAATTCAATTTGCCTATATTTATTTATAGTGGTCATTTAGATATTATAGATGAGGAATTCACAGATAGTGGTACGGTTCATAAGATTCCGAAAGATGAAAGTATACAAATAATTTATGATAAAATTAAATTACTATTAGATTCAGGATTCATTGATGTATTTTGCCCAGGAGGTATTCTAGAAACTGAAATTCATCGTGATTTACATAGAGCATTTACAATGCAGTTTCTTAAAAATACAGAAATAGAAGCTATTATAAATAATATTAAAGGTGAAAATGACAAATTAGAAGATTCAGCTGAGAGAATTAAAAAAATTTTCAAAAGGATTTCTATAAGGAGTTTATTATCAGAATTATTATTACCTGAGCTTGATGATGAAGGAAAACTCAAAGAAGAGACTGTTAATTCTGTTGAACATTATATTAGAAGAATTGGCCATATTCCAGTATGGACTGGTGATATTTTCAAGAAAAAAGATTCTGATGATTTTCTTTTTATTTTAACCCCAAGATGTAATGTTATTAGAGCTGATTCAATTTTGGTTTGCCCATTCATTTGGAAAGAGATTATTAAAAAAAAGGATAAAATTTCTAAAATGCTTCAGGGTGATCCTCATGTATCCGGATATGACAGACACCTACCCCCTTCACCAATTTTTGAGGGCGGTAAATTAGCCCTATCAAAATATAAGATGCTGCCAAAACAAACCCTTTTAGAGAGTTACTCTCTATATATATCCTTGAGCGATGAATTAACCAATGAGATAATCGGGAAATTTGGAGCACATTTCTTTAGAACTGGAATTACACCATGGGATTCAAGGGAAAGTACTGATATAATCAATGAAAAAAAATAAAAATTGGACTCAGAAAGAACATATATTAGCATTCAATTTATATTGCAAAATACCTTTTACAAAAATAAATGCAAATTATGCTCCGGTAAAAAATCTAGCTAAAATTATTGGTCGGAGTAATGGCTCTGTTGCTATGAAACTGGCTAATTTTGCAAGACTTGATCCTGAATTGCAGTCCAGAAACATATCAGGTTTAAGTAGGGGTGCAAAAGGAGAAGAAGAAGTATGGAAAGAATTTAATGGTAACTGGGAAGAATTATCCTGGCAGAGTGAACAAATATTAGCACAATACAAAGGCGAGTCCATCGAGGAATCAACTGGAATAAGTACAGAGAATATATCGGCCGAAGGGAAGGAGAGAGATGCCTTGGTTAAAGTCAGGGTTAATCAGTCGTTTTTCAGGAAGGCTATTCTTGCCTCTTATAATCACTCTTGCTGTATAACAGGCATATCAATTCCAGAACTGCTTGTCGCAAGTCATATTATACCTTGGTCTACAGATCATAAAAACAGAGTAAACCCTTCAAACGGCTTATGTTTGAATTTATTGCATGACAAAGCTTTTGACAAAGGGTTAATTACAATCACCCCAGACTACAAAATAAAGCTTTCCGGAATTTTTCACGAAAAAAAATTTAAAGATGACAATAACTTTTTTTTACCATTCGGTGGAAATCGAATAAAGTTACCTACTAAATTTCTACCAGACAAAGCTTTTCTAATTTGGCATAATGAGAATATTTTTATTGGCTAGTTTTCTGAATTTTTATCGGAATATTTATAAAAAGTGAATGAATCTTTCTTTTCAGAAATACTCAATAATTATTATAAGTGCTTTGAAAAATTAAAATGAGACTTAAATAAATATTTGGAAGCACCGCATAAACCGGTGATGCTTTTAGCGGTAATTCGTGGGATCAGGAAAAAAGAAATCACGGATCACCGGATCTTTATTACTCCTGAGCTGCTATTAAATTTTAGGGAAACCATAATTTACATCGAAGTTTTTTGAGTAGTTTTAGTTAAGGTATAAAAGGAAGTGACAAATAACTTAATACGATCTAAAATACTTTGGATTAGTGGCGATTTGAACTCTAAAAATACCCATTATCAGGTATTGTTTGGATATTTTTTAAACTGTAATTTCAACCATATATCAAATATTATGAACATTTTAAAAAATACAACAAACATTTATTGAAAACAGGATTTAATGGCTCATTGAGTATTTATCAACCATTTTAATTAGTCAAATGATCACTTTTGATAAATGGTCTGGATTTGAAGTAATTGGACAAATTTTGAACCTGATGAAAGGTCTGGAATTTCAAAAGCTGATATTGATTTTGGAATAGAAACAGGTGTAAATGTAGAATCTAAAATTAGTAGAGATGGATAAATTCCAAATAGCCGACTTTCTATTGAGGATACTGGTTTAGTGATTGAATTTAAAAATAAAGCTTCGTATGTTTTAAAGACTGGAGGAACAAAAGTCAATTTCGGTCTCGTTAATCTGGATTACCGATTTGTCTTCTATGGGATTTAGTTTCTTTTTTTGAGAGTATTTTAATAGTAGCCGTTAGGCTATAGGTAAATTTAGAGGAATACAGGTTTTACTAGTGCATGATTCTAGTAAAACCACTGAAATTTATACGCATGTAGCCAGAAATACTTTTAGAACAATTAAAAGTCTGCGAGATTAGTATTTGAAATAAAGTAGATATGACACAACTTGTTATGTTATCCGTAAGTAGTGCCCAATAAAACAAAATTAACCAATCAAATCATTACATATGGAAATCAAAGAATTTGACTTAAAACCAATCCCAAGAAATTTTGACACCAAAGGAAGTCAAGATGAAATCTACTTGTCTATTAAAATAGGGAATGGACAAATTGGAGGAAATAGAGTGTTTTTAGATGGACAAATTATTGCAAAAGGAAATTTAACAGAACCAACATACATAGGAGGTTCGGAACTACTAAAGGATAAAATACTTTCTGTTGAAACAAACGTTTTAGACGTAAATGGTTTTACTAATAGATGTGTAATAACAACTTCCTTTGTTAACCAAGACAATGAAGAACTTTATTCTAAAATTGATAAAGGAGATGCACCAGAAAATGGAGTGGCAAGCTTTAAGGGAAAATACCTAATCAAATATGCCTTGACTTTACTAATTTTTTTTTATTTTTTAATCAAATATTATTAGCCCAAAATGACTCTGAAAACATTGAATTTTCAAATTTAGAAACACCAACATCACCAGGTTTAATTCTATTTGACGAAACGCCCTCTTCAATTGAAAAATCAACAACACCACAGGGTTTGGGTTTAAATTTATTAGGTCTTGCAAAAAATGGTGGTGCTCTAGAATTTGCACCTTTTTGGTTAAAAGACCATCCAAATTTAACCGCAGAGGATATGTATAAAACTAAAAGTCCCGTACTGTCTCATCTTGGAGTCTCTATGGCGACTATTAGCTCGGATACTTTAACATTCATATCAGGTGGCATTAGAACTAGGCTATTCCAGTCATATGGTAAAAATGTCAAAAAATTAGATTCTCTAAAAGCAGATATTGAAAATATACTTTCTTCTGATTTAACTAATAAGGAAAATTTGAAAAAACTTGATTCCTTGAGACAAAAATATGTCGATATAACAGAAAAACCCGTTTTTAATATTGATTTAGCCGCAGCTATTGGTGCAAGTGCTGAATCTAATTCCTACTCTGAATTAGAATTAAATCGATGGGCAATTTGGACAACCCTTAATTTTAGACCCAAAGGAGATGATTTCTATTTCACAGCCTTAGCTAGATACATTAACAACGAAGATTTTGAAGGGACAAATATTAAAGCAGACCTTATTGATGTAGGAACTAGGTTCAACTATGACATATCAAAATTTACAGTTTCTTTAGAATACGTTCAAAGATTAAACACAACCTCGGAAATTTATGATAATTATAGAGTAGCGGTAATAGGAAGTTATAAATTGTCTGATAACGTTTTTGTCACATCTACTTTCGGTAAAAATTTTAATGATGTTAATAATATTATAGCTTTAGCAGGGTTAAATTTTGGTTTTTCTCAAAAGAAAGTTAAGGCGTTCTAGGTATTAAAAGTTTGAACATTTAAAACAATTCATTATGAACGCTATTTTATGGATAGGATTAGGCTTTTTAGTCGTTTTAGTAATTTTTTTAATAATTGTCTTCTTTTATAAAGAGAAGATATCAAGACAACAATATACTATTTTAAACAGTTCGATTTTAAGGGAAGCTTACACAGGCACACCGTGTATAATTCATTGCTAGTAATTACCTACTTACGAAAATGCTCGTGGATTTTCTACCAGTCGTTCGGTTTTTATTCGCTGAATTAGGTGTTTAAACACACCACTAATCATACACAATCACGTTAGCCGCAAGTTAAAAAAACGTACGTATAAAATCAAAATTAAGAAGTATAGCAAGCTGAAATTTCTTTTCCTCCTTCATACAGTTTTCCCCAATCGCAAAGACTTTCTAAAATAGGAACTAAATCCAAGCCTTTATTAGTCAAAACATATTTAATTCCAACAGGAACAGTATCCGGAATTTCCTGTTTCACCAAAATAGCGTGAGTTTCCAACTCTTTTAATTGTCTTGCCAAAACGGTTTCCGAAATATTAGGCAATTCCTTCTGTAATAAATGAAACCGATTATTGCCCTGAGAAATGGAATAAACAATTTGAGATTTCCAACGACCGCTTATGATTGCAATTGCTGAATTTAACTCGCAAACCTGAAATAAAAATTGTTCGTTTTCGAAATTCGTTGATTGTTCTTTTCTTATAATCAATGATTTAAATACTAACAATTTTGTTAGCTATTGTTTTAAAAACAGTCTTTTGAGACCTTTGATAAAAATACAAAAAAGTGAAAAATTTCGTTTCAATTACAATATTTATGGTATTGACACAATCCCTATTTGCTCAAAAAGTTTTTAGGATAAAATCGGACAACCTTGAAACAAAAGTCCCAATTCTTGTACAAAAACCCGAGAATTATGAATCTACAAAAAGTTATCCATTGGTTTTTACGCTTCACGGATATAGTGAAAATTATGAACAATGGAATAAAACTACCGATTTGAAAAAATTAGCAACTGATTACCAAATGATTTTAGTTTGTCCTGAAGGCTTTGTCAATTACTATTTGAACAGCCCGAATTTGGAAAACTTTTATTATGAAGATTTCTTCTTTCAAGAACTTATTCCAAAAATCGAGAAAAAATATAGTATTGAAAAGAAGAATATTTTTATAACTGGTTTAAGTATGGGGGGTTACGGAGCATTAAGCTTATTCATAAAACATTCTGATTTTTTCAATGCTGCTGCTTCAACAAGCGGAGCTCTCGAATTTGACTATGAAAACTTCAAAGAAATCAGCTTGAAATTCTTTGAAAGTGAGCGAATGACAAAAGATTTAGAAATAACATTGGGAAACCCAAAAGAAAATGATTGGAAAAAATTTAGTATTTCGTCTTTAATTGAAAGCAATCGTGACTTTACTAAAGGATTTTTCATTGACTGCGGTTTAGATGACCCATTGCTTTCAAATACGTTAAAAATCAAAGATTTGGCATTATCTAAAAAATTACCCATAAGATTTTCAGTTCAACCCGGAGAACACAACATAGAATATTGGAGAAAATCCATTGAGTATCATTTTATCTATTTTAAGCAGCATCTAAAACAGAATAAAAAACCTGTGGCTAACAACGATAACCGTTGCACAACCCAATAATTTCAAAAAAAGAGAGTTATTCTGATTTGTCGTAATGGGTAAGTGTTGTTTTTTAATTATATAGAATTCTTAAAAACTGCTTTTAATTCGAAGTTTGATTCAAGAAGAACTTGTGCAATTTGGCCGTATCCCCCGTAACCTGACCGCTAACGATATTCCCTGTAATATTCATAATGACATCGGCTTGCTCACGTCCGTAATCTTTACGAAGCTGACTAAAATCCTGATTTCCCAAACAAGTAGAAACTTTATTGCTCCGGGCAGTGGCAATCAGGCTATCCATATTGTTCAGGTAGATGGTCGGGAATTCATCAAAAATAAGACTACTCTTTAGCTTTCCTTCTTTGTTCACCATCTTGATTAGCCGGATTACATAGAGGGATAATATCGCTCCGTAAATCTGTATTTTTTGCGGATTGTTCCCCATACATACAATCTTAGGATCATCGGGATTTTCTTGCTATTAGACAATGCTTCCCTGTCAACTTTTTGTCCGGCGGCATCATTGTCCAGATATAACTTTATTGACTTGTGTGATTCCAGAAACGGACGTGCTTTTTCAAACAGGGAAAGGGAATTTAAAATAACAAAATCAGAAGTATTATTCACCTCATTTTCCCTGATACTTTTGAACGAAAGAAAATCCATAAAGCCCTCGAATACGGTCACCTCATCGGAAGCATTTTTTACAGTAGTAATATCCTTTGGAGAACTGCTTGCTTTGAAATAAGGATTACGTATTTCAAATCCGTCGGAATCATTTTTAAACCCAATTCCGTAATAGCTTTTAGCATTCAGTTCATAATGTACTTCCCGGCAATATTGGGTTGCTATTTCAACAGGAATTTTTCGCTGTCCCATATAGCTGATCAATGTGTATGAACTAAGCTCAACCTCTTTTAAAATTTTAAGTTGATGCTCCGGTGCATTTTCTATTTTGGGAATAATTTTTAAGGGCTTTTGAAAGGAAAAACCATCATCCAATTTTTTTTTAAATTCTCCAACGGAACAACTATAATATTGAATCCCAAAGTCGATCATATTCCCTCCTTTCCCAAGTCCGTGATCATACCACCGGTTCAGTCTTCGATTAACCTTAAAAGAGGGTGTCTTCTCCTGCCGTAATGGTGAAAGATACCAATAGTCATTGTTCCTGATATTTGAAGGTTCATAACCTAATAAGGACAGGTACTGAACCATATCCATTTCCTTAGCTTCCACAATGGAAAGTTTTTGTTTCCTGAAATCCATAACCGCACATTTTCATCTTCACTATTCAGTTCACGGACGTAAAGTTAAACAAGTAGTATGGCTTCTACCTATCCTCATTATATTTTGAATGGGATGACAGTCAGTATATTAAAAGATAATCAAGAATGAATTTTGCTCTTTTTAAAACTGTGGTTTTAGGTAGCTCAACCAATTTATACCCGAAAAAAGAATAGGTTTCCTTCATTGTATCATAAGTGGCAACTGCTTCTTCAAAAGTCTGTTTTCTCTCGGCATCATTTACATAAATAGCTTTCCAAGGTGGAGTTATAAAAACCATAGGATGATATTGGTTTTCTTTTGCTGCCTGCCACATTATTTCAGGAATGGAAATATTGCAAAGTTTTAGGTATCCAATGACATCTGGAATACCACGGTCAAAAAATGTCAATCCACACTTCTCCGACACATTTTGAAAATCGTTGAGGGATTGCTGAAACATAGCCATTGCAAATCCTTTTTTGTCAAGCCACGGTAAACGATTTCCATCTGTTTTAATTTCTTTTTGGATAATACTTCTACCGGTTTCTTCAACCGAATGATATCCCATAACTGAAAGCTGTTTTATAACGGATGTCTTTCCCATTCCGGGACCTCCTGTAATAATAATAGTGCTTGATTTGTTTTTCATAGTTCTAATAATTATCTCCTTCATATTTTGATGAGGATGATTTCTTTTACTCTTAATACTTTTGTTATTAATGTTGAATGATTTAAAACGTGTGATTATGTTGACAACAAATGATGTAGCCAAAGTTTATGATACGATCTTAAGTATCCCTGGCATGAATGACACAGTGAAGATTGATTTGAGGATCTCACGTAAAAATGTGTTATTACTAAACCATGTAATTGAGCGTGGATTGGTCGTGAAAGATGATGAGAAAAATGATGGACTTCTATCTAATGTGCCCGAAGAAAATCTGGAAGAATTGAAAAGTATTGCCGGTCAGTATCTCGAAAAGGCCGGACTTATTGAACTCAAAGAAAAGTTGAATGAGTCAGGAAAAGGGAAGTAATGTATTCAGGCTGGTTATTCGGTTATCCAACCTTCTTCTTTTCTGATATTTTGAACCTTGTTTGCTATGAGCCAATCTTCAAATAATGAATCATTAATAGGAGTAAATTTAATAAATTCTCCTGAGGATAGCATTAAAGTAAAATCTTTTGCTACGGTAATGTATTTGAGGAGGTCTGAAGCTGAATAATGAAATCCGGGAAAATGCTGGGCGGCTGCTTTCATATCAATATTTTTATGGATTAATACCGCCTGATTTAAAATAGCGCAGGCAGCAACTTACAGCACTGAGGTCTTAGAAAACCCAACAACAATAAGTGCGCTCACGCAGTAGCATGAGCGTTCTTCACTTGTTGTCCTGCTGTTATCGAAATTTCCTAAGTTTCAGTGCCGGACTCAAAGCAAAACGCTTCAAGAATATTCTAACTAAGATAGCTGTTTGAGTTCAAACTTTATATAAAAAGATGTCCTTACAAAGAGCTATCTATACCTGGTAAATCATAGAACAGATTATTTAAAAACTAAGACATTCTTTTAACTATTCTTCCTAATTGTTTTAGTTTGTCTTCTATATGTTCTGACCAACGTTGTCCATAGCTTAGACGCATACAATTGTTAAATTGATTTTGTAAGGTAGACATCCTGCCCGGGGCAATGCTTATATTTTGGCGGATAGCCTTTTCGTATAGTTCTACAGTATTAATTTTTTCTTCCAATTCTACCCACAACATGAATCCTCCCTGAGGGTTGCTGATTTTGGTTTTCTCCGGAAAATATTCTGCTATTGCCCTGGCATAGTGCAAACTATTGGAGTATAATGTCTTTCGCAACTTTCTCAAATAATTTTCATAACGTCCTTTCTCCAAAAAGTTGGCAATTGCTTCTTGTGTTATGGTTGTGGAAGAAACGGTATGGATTAATTTCTGATGAATGATTTTTTCTTTGAATTTTCCGGGGGCTATCCAACCTACCCGATAGCCTGGAGCAAGAGTTTTAGAAACCGATCCTATCCATAAAACCAATCCTTCTTTGTCAAACGCCTTACAGGGCTTAGGGCGGTTGCTTCCAAAATATACATCTCCATACAGATCATCTTCTATCAAAGGAATTCCATACTTGGCTAGCATAGAAACCACTTCCTTTTTATGTGTTTCAGGCATACAACTCCCCAATGGATTGTTAAAATTAGAAATCAGAATACAGGTTTTAATTTTAGGAATTACTTTTTTCAAAGCTTCCAGTTCCACGCCGGTAATAGGATTTGTAGGAAGTTCAATAACGTGCAGTCCCAGGCTTTTTGCTAATTGTAATATTCCGAAATAAACAGGGCTTTCTACTGCAATGGTATCTCCCTTTTTGGTAAGTGCCATCAATGCAAATGAAAGGGCATTCATTGCTCCTGCGGTAGTAATAATGTCTTCCTCCTGTAAATTACCATTCCAAGTATAGGTGAACCGGGCAATATCCCTGCGTAGTTTCTGGTTTCCCTGTATATTTTCATACTCAGTTCCACCTCCTTTAAGGTTTCGCATGGCATTCACCAGTTCCTTGTTCAATTTTGCTATAGGCAACAATTCATTCTCCGGTACTCCCAAAGAGAATCGGGTAATCCTGGTATCATTTAATGAGGTATATACTTTAGCGATTAGGCTTTCCACACATTCCGGCTCCTCAATTCCTTCTGGATTACTGGTTGAGGGTACAGATAATTGATTGGGTTTGTAATTAACAAAATACCCTGATTTAGGTCTGGAGATAATTAACCCTAGTGATTCCAGTTCCAGGTAGGCCTGAATAACCGTGTTCATACTAACCCCATATTCTCTCTTTAGATCTCTAAGAGAAGGCATTTTTTCCCCGGTCTTTATAGTGCCGCTTTGAATCTGATCTGATAATGTTTCGGCAATTTTTTGATATAGTGTAGTCTTCATTATAAAATCTGTATCCCTCAAAATTAATAAAATTGTATCTGTAACCATTCATTTTTTCTGCTTTATTTTGTTATAAAAATTACCTACTTGCTATGAATAAAAATCTATTAGCATATTTATCTCTTATTATCGTATGCTTAGTATGGGGCTCTACCTACTTTGCAATCCGAATAGGCGTAGCCACTTTTCCTCCCTTTCTATTTTCTGCTATTCGGCAAATCATGGCAGGAGGCATCATGCTGGTCGCATTAAAAATCATTGGAAAACTTCAGCTTAGAAGATCGGATTTACTTAATCAATCCATTACCGGTATTTTAATGGTCACTTTAGGCAATGGCGTAATTGGTTGGTGCGAACGTTACATTACCAGTGGACTGGCCGCATTGATATTATCACTTATTCCTGTATTTGTGGTAGTAATCAGCTATCTGTTTGGTTTTGATAGAAGAAAACCGCACATTTTGATCTTATTTGGATTGATATTGGGTTGTTTGGGAATTATACTCATTTTCAGGGATAATCTAAAAGATATTGCCAATCCGGAATATTTTCTAGGAATGCTTATTGCATTTGGAGCCTGCCTGGCATGGGCTTCGGGAAGTGTCTTCAGTAAGTTCAAAATTTTAAATCATAAAAATGTTTTCCAAAATGCAGCCTTACAACTGCTCACGGGAGGGATTGCATTAGTGCTTTTTAGCCTCTTTTTAGACGACTACACAGAGCTAAAAGTAATTTCAGGCAAAAGTATATGGGCATTAGCATACCTTATCGTATTTGGCTCTATTATCGCTTACTCCAGTTTTGTATATGCCCTGAAAAATTTACCCATTGGTGTCTCCTCTTTATACGCATACATCAATCCTTTTATAGCCATTATGCTAGGGTATTTTTTCCTGAATGAACCCCTTACGGATATAACGCTATTAGCTTTAACCGCTACACTTTCCGGTGTGTATTGTATCAACAGGGGATATCGAAAAATGGCAATACAATGAGAATAGAACAAACCATCATAACAGATATTTCCAGTGTTGAAAAAATATACACAGAAGCAATTGCATATCAACATCATCAAACTGGTTACAGTTGGTATCCATTCAGCTCATCTTTCATAAAACAAGAGATTGAAGAGAAAAGACATTTGAAGGTAGTGACTGACGAAAATGAAATTGCAGGCGTTTTTTCCGTAATGAATGTTGACCCCATCATTTGGAATGATGATAAAGGGAAGGAAGCCATCTATCTACATCGAATGGCAATTCTCAACAATTACAGAGGGAAAAATATAGCTAAAAGAGTTGTAGAATGGGCAATGATTGAAGCCTTTAAAAGCAAAAAGAAATTTATAAGAATTGATACCTGGGCCAGTAATAAGAAATTGATAACCTATTACCAAAACTTAGGGTTCCGGTTAATCGGGAAAAAACAATTGCCCCCTAAAAGTAATCTTCCTGCCCATTACAACAATTTTGAAGTCAGCTTATTTGAAATAAAATTATGATAAACATACACATAGCACCATACCGTCCTGAATGGCAACCTTACTTTGAAAAATTCAACAAAGCCTGGATTGAAAAACATTTTGTATTGGAAGCTCTTGACAACTATGTCCTGACTCATCCTGAAGAAGCTATTTTAAAAGATGGGGATGAAATTTTATTTGCGCTTCATAACCAAACGGTAATAGGTGCCGTGGCATTGAAAAAAATAGACAATGCTACTATGGAACTTACCAAAATGGCTGTGGACGAGGCTTTTCACGGACTTGGGGCAGGTACAATACTATGTAAATCAGCCCTGGAAAAAGCAAAAGAACTAGAAGAAAAAAAATTAGTGCTCTATACTCAATCTGCTTTAAAACCTGCTTTAAGCATTTATAAAAAATTTGGGTTTCAACAAATACCCATAGAACAGGGCATTTATAAAAGAGTAGACACTAAAATGGAATTAAACATAAAATAGTAAGCTATGGAAACACAGGCAATAGACATTCACAAAAATGATCAGAGTAAACAATCAGCATTCAATTATGATGATTTTAATTTTGGGACACAGCCTACCGATCACCTATTCCTGAGCGAATATGATCATGGAAACTGGACATCCCCAAGAATTGTACCCACACAACATTTTTCATTAAGCCCTTTTGCGCTTTGTCTTCACTATGGGCAAACCGTTTTTGAAGGAATGAAAGCTTTTCGTCAGGATAACGGACATGTACATATTTTTCGCCCCGAAAAGCATCACCAACGTTTCAATCGTTCTTTGGAGCGTATGTGCATGCCGCCCATAGAAAAAGAACATTTCATCAATGCTTTGGAAGAATTAGTAAGGCTTGAACAGCATTGGATTCCACAGGATAAAGAAGTAAGTCTATATATGCGTCCCTTTGTTTTTGCTACGGAGCCACGTTTGGGGGTTAAAGTGGCTGATAACTATACGTTTTGTATTACCTGTACCCCAATGGGACTATACTATCCCAAACCGGTAAGGGTAAAAGTTGAAACCCAATACGTTCGGGCAGCCGAAGGCGGTGTGGGTTACGTCAAATGTGGCGGAAACTACGGAGCTGCCTTTTACCCTACACAACAGGCAAAAGAACAGGGGTTCGATCAAATTATCTGGACAGATGCCAAAACACATCAGTTTTTGGAAGAAGCTGGAACTATGAATATGATGGTAATGCTCAAGGATACACTCATCACTCCACGTTTAAGCACTTCTATCCTGGATGGGGTGACCCGAAATTCCATTATCCAGATTGCCAGGGATAAAGGAATGAAGGTGGAAGAACGGGCTATCAGCTATCAGGAACTGGAAGATGCGTTTAATGCCGGAAATCGAGTGGAACTTTTTGGTGTGGGTACCGCAGCAGTTATTTCTCCAGTATATAGCATTCAGATACAAGGCAAAGACTATTCCCCTTACATAGAAGATGATGCTATAATGTTTCAACTAAAAACAGCTTTGGAGAACATCCGACAAGGAAGAACTAAAGACACCCACTCATGGAATCACTTTATCTAAAATAAGCATCCTATGAATGAAAAAGATCAATATCCAATAGGCCGATATAAAGAAAACCTGGAATTACCTCAGCAGATGCAACAACAATGGATTGCTACTATTGCATCATTGCCTTTGCGTATCAAAGAAGAAGTACAGTCGCTCACGCAGCTTCAATTGGACACCCCGTACCGGGAAAATGGTTGGACACTCAGGCAGGTTATTCATCATCTGGCAGACAGTAATATAAATTGTTTTGCACGTATCAAATTTGCGTTGACCGAAGAAAATCCAAATATTAAACCTTTTGCAGAAAAGCTTTGGGCAGACCTGTTTGATGCCAAACTAACAGACATTGCCCCTTCTCTAAAAATACTCGAAGGGATTCATGAGCGCTGGGTTGCTCTTCTGGAAAATCTGAAAGAAAAGGATTGGCAAAAATCCTTTTTTCATCCTGAACTTCAAAAAAACCAGACTATAGCTCAGGCAATGGACAAATACAGTTGGCACTGCAAACATCATTTGGCGCACATTGTAAATACAAAAGAAAAAATGGGATGGAATTAAAGAAAAACTACAGCATAAAAACAGGGTATAACAATATGGATATCCAGGCCATTCACCAATTTCTATGCTTGGAGAGCTATTGGGCAAAAGGAATTTCTAAGGAACAGGTTGAAAAAGCATTGCAGCACTCTTTTTGTATCGGGGTGTTTCTAGCCGACAAACAAATAGGCTTTGCCAGACTGATTACGGATTATACCACATTTGCTTATTTGGCAGATGTGTATATTCTGGAACAGCACCGGGGAGAAGGACTCTCTAAAAAACTGATGGAATACTTAATGAGTTTAGACAACGTAAAAGGAATGAGAAGGATATTATTGGCTACACTCGATGCACACGCACTATATAGCAAATTCGGTTTCCAATCTCCTGAAAACCCGGAAAGACTTATGGAGATAAAAAGAAATAATTTATACAGCAAATAGCTGTTGAAATAACATAAAAGGTCGGATGGCTGAGTGGTTAGGCAAGGATACGCAATATCCTTTACAATGGTTCAAATCCATTTCCGACCTCAAATCAATAACCTTGGGGCGATTCCACAATTTATGAATGTATATGACCTGCTTATAAATGATAAAGAAAAGGTTCTCCTTGATGAGGTCTTACTTGACTGTGAAAATCAAGATCAAATAAAGCAACTCATTAGGGAACACAAACACATTAACGAACTATCAAAATACGGGCTGCCTGTTAATAATAAAATTTTGCTTCACGGCAGTTCAGGATGTGGTAAAACAATGACTGCAAAAGCTATTGCAAGTAGTTTGGGTAAAAACATCCTTATACTCAATTTGAGCAATATTATCTGTTCTCGAATAGGGGAAACATCAAAAAACCTCAAACAGATTTTTGATAAAGCAGGCAGGGAAAAGTCGGTGTTATTTTTAGATGAATTTGACCAGGTAGGCAAAGCAAGGGGAAACGATGAGAAGGATGTAGGGGAAATGAGAAGACTAGTAAATACCATTATCCAACTAATGGATTATTTCCCTGAAAATGCCTTATTGATTTGCGCCACGAATCATAAGGAAATGATTGACACAGCACTGATAAGGAGATTTCAGATTAGGATTCAATACAGCTTGCCTAGCAAGGAATTATTAGACAGCTATTACAACAAATTGCTGGCTGTATTTCCCGAAAACATGCAAACTATTAAAAGGGATTATAGTCTATCATTTGCTGAAGCTAAAGATTATACCTACACACTTATAAAATCTATGTTGCTGGATGAGTTAGAGCAATAGGAAAAAGCAATGCAATATGAACAGTGAAATAATACATAACCTGCAAACTATTCAACAGCGAATACAAAACGCCTGTACCGAAAGCAATCGTGATTGTAGTGAGGTAAAATTACTATTGGCCACCAAAACCGTTTCGCCAGAGCGTATTAAAGCAGCCTTAAATTCAGGACAAACATTGATTGCCGAAAATAAGGTGCAGGAATTAAAAGCTAAATACGATGCCTTAAAAGGCACCCCGCACACCAGTCATTTTATCGGGCATTTACAGACCAATAAGATCAAAGAAATTTTAAAATATGAGGTCTCTTGCATTCAATCCCTTGACCGGTTGGACTTAGCAGAGAAATTACAACAGCGATTGGAATTTGAGAACAAGCAAATAGAGGTTTTTATACAAGTAAACACTTCTAATGAAGAAAGTAAATTTGGTGTACATCCCAGCAAAGCTATTGACTTGGTGCAACAAGTAGCAAAATTCGATAGACTAAAAATAATGGGATTAATGACCATAGGATTATTTAGTGCCGAAACGGAAAAAGTCTGTCCATTTTTTCGCTTACTGAAAAACATACAGCAGGAAATTATTGCTTTAAATATCCCCAACGTAGTAATGAAGGAATTGTCAATGGGAATGAGTGGAGATTTAGAAACAGCGATAATAGAAGGAGCTACTATAATTAGAGTAGGCACAGCAGTCTTCGGGCAGCGTATGTACCCTGACAGTTATTATTGGAATGAAAATAAAGCATACCTATGAATGTCCATTATTTACAACACGTACCCTTTGAAGGTTTAGGAGCTATTAAAATCTGGTTGGATGATAAAGAACACAAAATATCCTCCACAAAATTTCATGATCCTGAGTTTCTACTACCTGATATTTCAGCGATAGATGCCTTGATTGTACTGGGAGGTCCAATGGGTATTTACGAAGAATCGGTATATCAATGGTTAAAGGAAGAAAAATTGTTTAACAAATCCTGTATAGCCGCAGGCAAAAAAGTATTGGGAATTTGTTTGGGTGCACAACTCATTGCGGGTTGTTTAGGTGCAAAAGTAACTCCTGCCACTCATAAAGAGATAGGTTGGTTTCCGGTTTTTCCTACCGAAGAAAGTAAAAAGCTACCTTGGTTTTATAAGCTGTTCAGCAATAACCCCATCGTCTTTCACTGGCACGCAGACCGGTTCGAGATTCCTGATAACGGAAGTTTAGACCTATTGTATTCAGAAGCTAATAAGCATCAGGCTTTTTACTACAATAAAAAGGTAATAGGACTTCAATTTCATTTGGAAGTAACACAAACCAGCTTATTGCAAATGCTTGAAAATGGAAAAGAAGACATAGAACCGCTTCCTTATGTACAATCTGAAGCAGAAATCCATACAGGGGTACAAAACACAAGTACGTGTAACACACTTATGAATGAACTTTTAAATAATTGGCTCTATGAAAACAATCAGTAACGAACGAAAAAAGCAATTACAGGAAAGTTTTAACCGTTCCAAAATGATGGAATTATTTGGAGCAGAAATAACCGGAATTGGTGAGGGCTATTTTGAAATTACCGTTGCTAAACAAGAATTTATGGCTCGCCCCGCAGGAATGTTCAACGGCAGTACCATTGCTACTTTAGTAGATGTTTCCTCTGGTTATGCAGGAGCTTCGGCAAAACCGGAAGACAGTTACTTTACTACGGTTGAATTAAAAGTAAATTATCTAAATCCTGCTTTTGGAGAACAATTGGTGGCTAAAGCGCAGGTGGTAAAAAACGGAAAAGTACTTACTGTGGTGTGTTCAGATGTATTTAGTATTACGAATAAAGGCGAGGAAACACTAGCGGCAACTTCATTAGTAACCTTAATGCAGTTATCCAAAAAAGCGCCTGACAAACAAATAGACTGAACGAATTATGGAAATAACCAATATCAACACCTTTCTGGACTATTATGGAAAAATCAGGGAACGGACGAACCGATTGATAGCTGTTATTCCACCAGAACACATGGATTGGGCGTATAGACCCGGAAAGTTTACCATAGCCGACCAAATACGTCCTATTGCAGCAATAGAAAGATATATGTTTACCGAAACCATTTTAGGAAACCCATGTAGCTATAGCGGTTGTGGTAAAGAATTAGCAGATGGATACAATGAGGTAATTAGGTATTTTAATGAGAAACACGAGGAAACATTAGACATTTTAAAAAAGCTTAGCAATGATGATTTGCAACGAAAATGCCTGACACCCGCCAATACACCTATTACGGTATGGAAGTGGCTTCGTGCAATGACCGAACACGAAATTCATCACAGCGCACAGCTTTATATTTATCTGAACCTGTTGGATGTAAAGACACCGCCAATGTTTGGATTGAGTTCAGAAGAAATTATTCAAAACAGTCAATCAAAATAAATCGGTATGAATACAGAATTTGCCCAGGAATGGCTCATGGCGTGGAACAGTCACGATTTGAATAAAATAATGGAGCATTACAGCGAAAAAATTGATTTTGTATCTCCTATTATCCAGCAAATGGGAATAAACGCAGAAGGTAAAATTTCCAATAAAAGTGATTTAAAGGATTACTTTTCAAAAGCCCTGCAAAAATACCCCGACCTGCACTTTGAATTATATCATGAACTCAAAGGATCTCATTCAATCGTTTTGTTTTACCGAAGTGTAAATAACTCCTTTTCGGCAGAATATATGGAATTGAATAATGAAGGAAAAGTAAGTAAAGTAAGAGCACATTATAAAATCCAGTAAGAAAATGGAATACACAAAAATGAATTGGAATAGGAGTGCCTTGATCATCATTGACATGCAAAAGGATTTTGCAAAAAAAGATGGTGCATCATATATACAGGGAACCGAAGACGTTACGGAAAATATTGTCAAACTGGCATCTGTATTTCGTAACTGCCAACTTCCGGTCATCCACGTCATTAGACTTTATAAAGAGGATGGCAGTAATGCCGAGCTATGCAGAAAGAGCTTGTTTCAAGATGGTAAAAAAATCGTTTCCCCAGGTAGTAATGGAGCTAAAATAGTTACAGAATTATTACCCGAAAATGCAGAAAATTATTCAGATATATCGCTACTAAACGGCCAGATTATACCAATAGCCCCTTATGATTTTATAGTCTATAAACCTCGCTGGGGAGCTTTCTATAGCACACAATTAGATGATTGGCTTACCAGTCATCTAATCAATTCGTTGTTGATTGCAGGCTGCAATTTCCCCAATTGCCCCAGAACTACCATATATGAAGCTAGTGAAAGAGATTACCATATTAATATTGTTCCTGAGGCTATTTCCAGAATTTACCCTAAAGGTATCGATGAATTGAAAGGGATAGGTGTAGGTATTTGCTCCGTTAAAGAATTAAAAAATATAATCAAAACCAAAAGAGATGAATAGTTATTTGGAAAGCATTAAAAAACAATTTCTCTATTATAAAATGTTAGGAGAAAAAGCGATGGAACAACTAACTGAAGAACAATTGTTTTGGCAATACAATGAAGAAAGCAATAGCATCGCCATTCTAGTAAATCATATTGCTGGAAATATGTTATCAAGATTTACCGATTTTCTAACCACAGATGGAGAAAAGGGCTGTCGTAATCGGGATGCTGAATTTACGAATTCATTTTTGAACAAAACAGAAATGATGAACTATTGGAATAAAGGATGGGAATGTCTCTTAACTACGCTTGAACAATTATCAGAAAAAGACTTGGAAAAAATTATTTATATACGAAATGATGGCCATACCGTAGTAGAGGCCATTAATAGACAATTAGCTCACTACCCATATCATATTGGTCAGATGGTTTTCATTGCCAAAATGCTGAAAAACGAAGCGTGGAATACATTATCCATAGCCAGAAATAAATCAGGAGATTACAACAATCGAAAATTTTCACAGGAGAAAAGCAAAAGACATTATACAGATGACTTATAACCTCAAAAAATTATGACTACAAATACAGAAAACACCCCTCACTACACATGGGGAAATCATTGTGATGCCTGGATATTAATACAATCAGACCAAGTTATCATCAAAGAAGAAAAAATGCCACTAAATACGGAAGAACAAACACATTATCATAATGAAACTGCGCAATTCTTTTATATTCTTGAAGGCGTTGCAACATTTCTACTCAACAAAAAAGAAATTGTTGTAAAACAAAATGAAGGGATTAAAATTGAAAAAAAACAATCTCATAAAATTTGTAATAGACACTCAGAATACCTACGTTTTTTAGTGATATCATTTCCTGGCAATCCTATGGATAGAATCAATTTATAATCCTATAAAACAACCTGAATATTATAAAAAGGAAGAATATATAATTAACTGTAAGAATAGAGTCCGCAAATGAATTATCTTGAAAAATGCAAACAAATCATATCCACTTGAATGGCTCGATCTACTTATTACAGTCACGCTCAACCCCTCCAAAACAGATATAGGGGCAATTACCGATGTGCAGTTAAATAATATTATCCTTCGAATTTCTGAAGAAAATCCTCGGTTACAACTACTCATAAAAAGCCAGGTCTTTTCCACAAACAAGGAAAATGAAATAAAAAGAATTCCGCCGGAAAAAGCAATAGCACTATTGAAAGAAGATGGTATAGAAGTAACAGCGGAACAGGTGAAAGTAATCCTGGATTTTATGTATGAGATAGCGGATATTGTAGTAGATCAGTATCTGGCAAAACCTGCCTGATTTTCGTATATTTATAAACGGAATCAGGCTGTTAGATTAAACAACCTTAATACTTTGGAACGATGAAAATTGCAGATTTATACATACGGGTAAGCACGGATGAACAGGCCGACAAGGGATACTCACAACGGGATCAGGAAGAGCGTTTGCGCAAGTATTGTGAAATCAACCATATTCAGGTACGGAAAGTAATTTATGAGGATCATTCCGCAAAAACCTTTAAACGTCCTTCCTGGACAAAACTGCTCGGCATCCTTCGTAAATCCAGAGGACAGTCCGATTTGATATTGTTTACCAAATGGGACAGGTTCAGCCGGAATGCGGGAGATGCTTATCAGATGATCGGTACGTTGAGAAGATTGGGGGTAGAACCGCAGGCAGTGGAGCAACCACTCGATTTATCAATTCCTGAAAATAAAATGATGCTCGCCTTTTATCTGGCTCCTCCTGAAGTGGAGAATCACAGAAGAGCTCTAAATACCTTTCACGGGATGCGAAGGGCTAAAAAAGAAGGACGCTGGATGGGCCTTGCTCCAATCGGTTATAAAAACAAAATTGATGAGAGTGGTAGAAAATATATTGCACCAAGGGAAGTCCAGAGTGACATAATGAAATGGGTATTCAAAGAATTGGCAAAAAACACTTTTAGCACCGAGCAAATATGGAAAACAGCTAGAGAAAAAGAGCTTAAATGCAGTAAAAATAATTTCTGGACAGCTATCCGTAATCCTATGTATTGCGGTAAAATATTTATTCCTAAATACAAAGATGAAGAAAGTCAACTGGTCATGGGACAACACGAACCCTTGATATCTGAAGCTTTGTTCTATGATGTTCAGGATGTGCTCGACGGTCGTAAAAAAATAATGCGTACCAAAATAAAAGTAGATGACCGCTATCCCTTACGCGGTTTTGTCATTTGTCCAGACTGCGGGCGTATGTTAACTAGTAGTAAATCCAAAGGGCGTTCCAAATATTACTATTACTACCATTGCTCCGGTGGCTGTAAATTCAGACAAAAGGCGGAGTATATGAATGAAAAGATCGTTTCCGAGATTGGGAAATATGTGTATTCCATTCCTAGGCTCAACCTATTTAAAGAAGTCATTACTTCCGTATATAAATCAAAAACCAGAGACAGGATCGGAAATATACAGCAGTTAAAAATTCGTTTACAGGATGAAAACAATAAACTGAGTAAAGCCAGGGAACTGCTTTTATGTGGTGATATTGAAGCGGACGATTACCGAATGATGAAAGCGGATGCCGATAAAAAAATAAACAGGCTGGAAGCCAAACTCACAAGTTCGATTACAGACACGCAAAACGTGGAACCCCTGTGGGATAAGGCAATCAGCAATCT
>NZ_JBSXOK010000059.1:0-210297 GCF_056859415.1 Zunongwangia sp. L-65 | reverse complement strand
GTTATAAAACAGCCAAGAGAAGATTTAAAATGGAAGTAAGGAATTTAATTATTGCAATGATAGTGACCTTTTCCGGAGGAGATCCCAACAAATTATTTAAAACTTAAAGTGGCCGGAATTTCTTCCGACCACTAGTGGCTTTAAGCCGCTTTTTTATTTCAAAAATCTATTTTTTACCATTCGATTACAGCACTGGCCCAGGTAAATCCACTACCAAAAGCCGCCAAAACAATAGTATCACCTTCTTTGATTTTACCTTCTTCCCAGGCTTCGGTTAGCGCGATAGGAATCGATGCTGCTGTGGTATTTCCATATCGTTGGATATTATTATACACCTGATCGTCCCTTAACTTAAATTTCTGCTGAATAAATTGTGAAATTCTTAGGTTCGCCTGATGCGGAATAAGCATATCGATATCTTTCACATCAAGTCCGTTTGCCTTTAGCCCTTCCATAATTACTTCAGAAAAACGAACGACTGCATTTTTAAATACAAATTGTCCGTTCATATACGGATAATACGGAATATCTTCCTGTGGATTTTCCTTAATAATTTCAGGAACCCAGTGATTGGTGCTTGGACCTTTCAGACTTAATTCCAAGGCGTGTTTTCCTTCAGAATGTAAATGCGTAGAAAGAATTCCCTGCCCATTATGATCACTTCTTGTTAGTACTACCGCTCCTGCTCCATCTCCAAAAATCACAGATACCGAACGCCCACGTGTCGTAAAATCTAAACCACCACTATGATTTTCACTTCCAATTAGAAGTATGTTTTTATACATACCGGTTTTGATAAATTGATCGGCAACCGATAGCCCGTAGATAAAACCACTACATTGATTACGCACATCAAGGGCAGGACAGGTATGAATATCTAATATTTCCTGAATTTGCACACCACATCCGGGAAAATAATAGTCGGGACTTAAGGTGGCAAAAACGATTAGATCAATATCATCTTTACTAATATTGGCTCTTTCTAAGGCTATATTTGCAGCCTTAGCTCCCATACTGGCTGTTGTATTGCCATCGCCTTTTTTAATATGTCGCCTTTCTTTTATACCGGTACGTTCCTGGATCCAGGCATCATTGGTATCCATTATTTTGGATAAATCCTCATTGGTAACCACATTCTCTGGCACATATTTTCCTAATCCGGCAATTTTAGACTGATACATTCAGTTTATTTTAAATAATTAAAAATCTAGACTCTTCAATTTAGCAAATATCTAAATATTAAAGATTGCAATATAGGAAAGATTAACATTTTACAGAATACCTTATATTAGTGCAACAAATATTCTAAAAACTCATTCATGAAAAAACAAATTATCACATGTTTTCTATGTATTGCTGCTTCTTTTTTTAGCAGTTATGCTCAGGAAAATCTTACATACCAAAAACCACCAAAACCTATCCTAGACTTAGTAGATGTTCCTTTGGCACCAGGAACTTATATAAACAGTAAAGGAGATTTAATGCTATTTCTTTATCGCGATCAATACAAAACTATTGCAGAATTAAGTGAAAAAGAATTACGCCTTGGAGGATTAAGAATTAATCCGGCAACTAATATTAGTAGCCGTGCCCGCTATTTTACCGATATAAAAATAAAGCCTGTAAAAGATAACGAACCTACAAATGTTACCGGTTTACCAGAAAATCCAAGAATCGCAAATCTCAGCTGGTCACCAGATGAAAAGAAACTGGCTTTTACTCAAACTACAAACACCGGAGTAGAATTATGGGTTATAGATATAAAATCTGCCAAAGCTAAAAAACTTACTGATGCTTCTTTAAATGCAAATATGGGTAATACCATTAACTGGTTTAAAGATAGCGAAGCTATTTTAGTAAAAATGCTCCCAAAAGATCGTAAAGAACTTATAGATGAGGCTATGGCAGTCCCAACCGGTCCTACAGTTAGTGTAAGTGATGGTAAAGAAGCGCAAAACAGAACCTATCAGGATTTGCTAAAAGATCCTAATGACGAATATAATTTTGAGCAGTTAGCACGCTCCACTTTATTCAAAGTAGATCTAAACGGAAATAAATCGCAATGGATGAAAGCGAATATGTATGATGATATTAGCTTTTCTCCAGATGGGGAATATATAATGATTAGCCACATTAAAAAACCTTTTTCTTATCTCGTACCTTATTACAGATTCCCTACAGAAACCAACGTTTATAAAAACGACGCCAGTTTGGTAAACATGGTAAACGATGTTCCTTTATTAGAGGATTTACCACAAGGTTTTATGTCTACCCAGAAAGGAAGAAGAAGTCTAAACTGGCGCGCAGATAAACCGGCAACCTTAGTTTTCGCTATGGCTTTAGATGGCGGTGACCCTGAAGTTGAAGTTGATCATAGAGATCAGGTATTTATGCTGGACGCTCCTTTCGAAGGTGAAGGAAAAGCCTTCTTAAAAACAATTAATCGCTACAGCGGTATTATTTGGGGAAATGACGAAACGGCAATCGCCATGGATTATTGGTGGAATACAAGAAACAGCAAAACATATTTAATTGATCCATCAAGTAATAATAAAGATCCTAAGATTTTATTTGACAGAAATTATCAGGATGTCTATAGCGATCCGGGAAATTTTGTTACGCATAAAAACAACTTTGGAAGATCTGTTTTAGAATTGGATGGTACCGATGCTTATCTCATTGGCGATGGATTTTCAGATAAAGGACAGTATCCATTTATTGATAAGATTAATCTGAAAACTGGAGATACCGAGCGTTTGTACCAATCCATATTTGAAGATAAAAAAGAAAGCATTGTAGAAGCATTAGATATCGATAAAGGCGAAATTCTTGTAAGAATCGAAGCTTCTAGCGAGTATCCTAATTATTACATCAGAAATATTAAGAAAAAAAATGATCTTCAACAAATTACCAACTTCGAAAACCCTTTTAAAAGTTTACAGGATGTAAGCAAAGAGGTAATTACCTATAAGCGTGAAGATGGTTTAGAACTAAACGGAACACTATATTTACCTGCCGGTTACGATAAAGAAAACCCTGAAAAGTTACCAATGATTATGTGGGCCTATCCTCGTGAATACAAAGATAAAAATTCGGCTTCACAAAATACCAGCAACGCAAATGACTTTACTTATCCTTACTATGGTTCTCCTATTTACTGGGTGAACAGGGGCTATGCCGTATTGGACGACGCGGCTTTTCCTATTATCGGTGAAGGTGATGAAGAGCCTAACGACACCTTTAGAAAACAATTGGTAGATAATGCTGCTGCTGCTATAGATGCCGTAGACGAAATGGGATATATAGATCCAGATCGTGTTGCCGTTGGCGGGCATAGTTATGGCGCTTTTATGGTTGCCAATCTTCTATCCCATTCCGATTTATTTGCTGCAGGAATTGCAAGAAGCGGAGCTTATAATAGAACTTTAACGCCTTTTGGTTTTCAAAGCGAAGAACGGAATTATTGGGAAGCTCCAGAAGTGTATTATACCATGTCTCCTTTTATGCATGCAGATAAAATGAAAACGCCGTTATTACTAATTCATGGAGAAGCCGATAATAATTCTGGGACTTATCCCATGCAAAGTGAGCGTTATTTTAATGCCTTAAAAGGTCTTGGTGCTACTGCCAGGCTAGTTATGCTACCAAAAGAAAGCCATGGATACAGCGCAAAAGAATCTGTACTACATGTGCTATGGGAACAAGATGAGTGGTTGGAAAAGTATGTAAAAAATAAACCAAAAAACACAGTAGAAGCAACAAAGGAAGAAATTCAGGATTAAACTAAATAAATCCATCACGATTATAAAGCCTTCTGAGAAATTTCAGGAGGCTTTTTTAATCAAAACATTGGGGATAATCCACAATCTATTACCGCAAAACCTTTTTAAAATGTAGGGACATACTTATAATTACCAGGATCGGTCTGTTAATGATACCAATAAGAAAAGCGCAATTTCGAAGAATGAAATCGCGCTTTTCAACCTAACCAATAAATCAAAATATTAACCTACAAGTAATCTCGAAATCTATTAATTTCTACCTTAGCTTCCAGATCATGTAATAAATTATAAAGACCAAAGAATGTCCTGTTGATATAAAGGAAATGCTTACTTCCGCGATTTCCGTTCATCTTTCTTAGTTCCTCATCCTTACTATATTTTTCACTCAATTTAGTAATAGCATCCCAAAATCCTCTATCTGAAAAATCGAAAGTTTCAGAGTGAAACGGACTGGTAAAAAGACTCAACATCTGATGGAATAATTCTGAAAAATACTTAATCTCATTTTCAGTATCATCTTCCCTTAAAATTTCGAGTTCGTATAACTTTTCGTTAAAGAACTCAGGGTTGTCTATATTTTCTTTTTTCGCTAATTCAAAATAAGGTACGTAGAAATCGTCTGGAACTTTTTTAATACATCCAAAATCGATCGCAATTAAATTTCCCGCCTTATCTACTAAAAAATTACCCGGATGAGGATCGGCATGCACTTCTTTTAATCCATGCATCTGGAACATATAAAAATCCCACAATGCCTGCCCAACCTTATTCGCTTTTTCCTGATCTTTACTGTCTTTTACAAATTCACTTAGATGCTGACCATCCATCCAGTCCATCGTAATAATTCGTTCGCTGGACAATTCTTCATAATACTGCGGAAACTTAAGATTAGGAATATGCTTACATGCTTCTGAAATTGCTTTACTCTGCTTTATTTCCAACACATAATCGGTTTCTTCTAAGAGCTTCCCTTCTACCTCCTTAAAATACTTTTCTGAATCTTTACCTTGTAAATTAAACATCCTTATGGCAATGGGTTTCACCATGGCTAAGTCTGAACTTATACTATCAGCCACCCCGGGATATTGAATTTTCACAGCAAGTTTTTTCCCATCTTTTATTGCCCGGTGCACCTGCCCAATACTCGCAGCGTTGACAGATTGCGAGGTAAATTCGTCGTATAAGTCCTCAGGATAATTCCCATTATACTTCTTAAAGGTTTTACGTACTAATGGAGCCGATAATGGCGGTACGCTAAATTGTGCTAAACTAAATTTCTCTACATAAGCACTGGGCAACAAGCTTTTCTCCATCGAAAGCATTTGAGCAACTTTAAGCGCACTACCTTTTAAACTTTTTAGACCATCGTAGATATCATTGGCATTATCACGATCCAAATCATCACGTGTAAGCTCTTTATTAAAAGCTTTTTTACTATAATACTTTAAATAATTCCCTCCAATTTTAGCTCCGGTTTGCACCAATTTACTGGTTCGGCCAATTTTGCCGGTAGGAATTTTATCGATTGATTTCATCTAATTCTTTTTTATCGCCTTTCGGCCTTTTTCATAGCAATTTTGACAACAGATCATTTAGCCATTTTCTGTTTGTAAAGAAATTTTCCGAAATCAACAACACGTTCTAATGGTGTATTATCAAAAACATCGAATACTGTATTTACTGATTTTTCGATCGCTACATCTGTACTTTCAAATTGTGCAGAGTTATCATCCATCCAAAATTTTAATAAGAATAACAATTGGATCCAGGCAGCTTCAGAGAAAATCTCTTCAGGTTGCTGTAGAAATTTCAGGGTCTTATCCTTATTCCCTTCCGCAACCAGTCCCTTTGAAAAATGCTTTACATTTTTACGTAAACCTTTTAATTGTTCCAGGTTCTTAATTGGGGTTGGATCTTTTTTCAATGTGAATAAAACATAACTTCTATTAGCAGTTAACACTTCAAAAAAAGTATAATAAAAAGTGAGCATTTTTTCCCGGTTAGTAAAACCTGTATATTCCGGGCTTTTCTCAATTACATTCACAGTATTTAGATAAAACTTCTCCCAAATTCCTTTCTCTAAGCCTTCAAAACTTCCGTAAAAGTTATAGAATTCTTCTTCCTGAAGTTTATTCTCCTTACAAAATTTATAAACTGTCTTAGGGGCATGTTCATTTTCCAGCACATAATCCATATAAAGACTTATCAATCGATCTGAATCTAACTTCTTATTTGCAGTAGTTGCTTTCTTTGTCGTCGCCATAATTTCTTTTTCTCTTTTCCAAATATAAGTATTGTTTAACTTATATGTTATTTAGTTAAACAAAATGTTTGTTAAAAATTCAACATGTCTAATTTTTGACATTCAAATAATTAGACGCATAATCATTGAATTAATTACAAGTCTTATGCCAAGATGACAGCAAAACTGTAATGGTATTTTTTTTGGTTACTAAAAACCGAAATTGATAATAAAAACTAAAAATATATGGCAACTGGAAAGATTAATGTATCAGTAGACAACATTTTCCCGCTGATTAAAAAATTCCTTTACAGCGATCACGAAATTTTCCTAAGAGAGTTAATTTCTAACGCTACCGATGCAACTCTAAAACTAAAGCACCTTACCAATATTGGTGAAACCGATGTGGAATACGGAAATCCTGTAATCGACATCAAAGTGGATAAAGAGAATAAAAAAATACATGTGATCGATCAAGGTATCGGGATGACAAAAGAGGAAGTTGAAAAGTACATTAATGAAGTAGCTTTCTCTGGCGCTGAAGAATTTCTTGATAAGTACAAAGATTCTGCTAAAGACAGTGGAATTATTGGTCATTTTGGTCTTGGCTTCTATTCCGCTTTTATGGTAGCTCATAAAGTTGAAATCATCACCAAATCTTACAAAGATGAGCCAGCAGCTCATTGGACCTGTTCTGGAACAACAGAGTTTACGCTGGAAGATGCTGATAAGCAGGATCGCGGTACAGAAATTATTCTGCACATAAATGAAGATGATGAGGAGTTTTTAGAAGAAAACCGAATTGAAGAATTATTGGTGAAGTATAATAAATTTATGCCAATCCCAATTCGATTTGGAACCAGGGAAGAAACCCTTCCACTTCCAGACGATGCTCCCGAAGATGCAAAGCCAGAAACCAAAACGGTAGACAACATCATCAATAATCCGGATCCTGCATGGACCAAACAACCAACCGATCTGGAAGATAAAGATTATAAAGATTTTTATCGTGAACTGTACCCAATGCAGTTTGAGGAGCCTTTATTCCATATTCACTTAAATGTAGATTATCCTTTTAATCTTACCGGGATTCTTTATTTCCCAAAGATGTCTCAGGATATGAACATGCAGCGTGATAAAATTCAGTTATATCAAAACCAGGTTTTTGTTACTGATAATGTAGAAGGTATTGTTCCTGAATTTTTAACCATGTTACGTGGGGTTATTGATTCTCCAGATATCCCATTAAATGTTTCCAGATCTTATCTTCAGGCAGATGGGGCAGTAAAAAAGATCTCAAGTTATATCACCAGAAAAGTTGCTGATAAACTAAAAGCGCTTTTCAATAATAATCGTGAAGATTTTCAGGAAAAATGGAATGATATCAAAGTAGTTATCGAATATGGTATGCTAACCGAAGATAAGTTTTACGAGAAAGCGCAGAAGTTTGCTTTATACCCAACCATTGATAACGAATATTACACCTTTGAAGAGTTAAAAGAAGCGATAAAAGATAATCAGACCGATAAAGATGGTAATCTGGTAATTCTTTATGCTTCTAATCAAAATGAACAGCACAGTTATATTGAAGCTGCTAAAGATAAAGGTTATAAAGTAATACTTTTAGATTCTCCTATTATTTCTCACCTGCTACAAAAATTAGAATCATCTGAAGAGAAAATAACTTTTACCAGAGTCGATTCAGACCATGTAGACAATCTGATTAAAACAGATGAAGAGAAAATCTCTAAATTATCAGACGATGAAAAAGAGAAATTAAAAGGTGACTTCGAAAAAGTAGTCCCAAAAGAAAAATATACCATCCAGATGGAAGCGATGGATAGTAATGCCGCTCCGCTTATGATCACACAGCCGGAGTTTATGCGAAGAATGAAAGAAATGCAGCAAACCGGTGGTGGCGGCATGTTTGGAATGGGCAATATGCCAGAGATGTATAATCTTGTAGTAAATACCAATCACCCACTTACATCTGAAATTTTAAGTGCAGAAGAGGAAACACAACAACGTTTGATAAAACAATCTTTAGACCTTGCAAGGCTTTCACAAAACCTGCTTAAAGGTGAAGAATTAACAGCATTCATTAAGCGTAGTTTTGAGATGGTAAAATAGTTTTAATATTATTTATATTTATAAAAGCGTCATTCTAAAATCGAATGACGCTTTTTTTTAATTGAATATTTTATATTGAAAGTTTTAATCAAAGATTCCTACTAAACAAGAAATATGAAAATGAAAAAGCTACTCCTACTTTCTGCTATCTTATTAATTTATGCTTGTAAAGATAAACCTGAAAAAATGACGCCCGAAGAAAAAATAATGACTGAACCTGATGGTGGCATTGGCAAAGGTGCTACTTCCCCAGTAATGCAATTTCCTACCGATATAGAAAAAGCACATCATAAAGCAAATTTTTTAGAACATAAAGCAGTTCAATTTGATATTATTTTACAATTTGGCGGGAAAGAACGATTAAACGCTAAAATTACTACCTTAACCAATTCTGGTAAAATTAAAATTGAAAAGAAGGATAGTACCTTCTTAAGCTTCGACGGAGACAAAGCCTGGATATATCCTGCCAGCCAAAATTATGACGGAGCAAGATTCGATATGTTCACCTGGCAATATTTCTTTGCCCTACCTTTTAAACTCACCGATAATGGTACCCAATGGGAAATGCCAGAACAGCGCATTTTAGATAGTACAAAAGTAACATCTGCCCGACTAACTTTTGGAAATGACATAGGAGACGCTCCAGACGACTGGTATATTATTTATCAATCTGAAGATCAAAAACTCGCCGCTGCCGCTTATATCGTAACCCTTAACAAAGAAGTACAAACAGCAGAAGCTAATCCTCACGCGATAAAATATCATGATTATAAAATGGTAGATGGGGTTCCTTTTGCGACAAAATGGACCTTCCATAACTGGTCCAAAGAAAACGGAATTGAAGACGAAATAGGAGAAGCAAAAATATCGAATATTGAGTTTATCAATACTGATTCTAACTTTTTTAAAGCAAGGCAAAAAGCTGGTGAGATAAAGAAGTAAGTAAGCAGCAATAAAGATTTAAAAAACCGCTATTAAATCTTTAATGCTTTTAATCAATTAAAGCAAACCAGTATATACTATTAGGAGGTTACCGGTAGGATATTCCTATATATTACCCGGTAAAATTGTTGTACGTCATAAGGTTTTACGATAATATCATTCATCCCCGCGCTATGTATTTTTTCTCTAATCTCCTCTACCTCAACAGCGGTTAGTGCAACGATTGGAATGACTTTATTAAAATTTCTAATCTTTTGGGTGGCTTCCATTCCGGTTATACCTGGCATATTTACATCCATTAATACTAAATCGAAAGTAGCTTCCTTTACTTTTTTAATAGCCTCATATCCATCTTGAGCAATTTCACAAACAAATTTTTTTTGCTCTAAAATTCGCTTGGTTACCACCTGGTTAATCCGGTTATCATCAACAATTAAAATACGATGTTTTGATTTTAAATGCCAATTATCGGTAATCTCTTCTTTTAGATCTTTAATTTTGGTAACCGGCACCCCAGCCTTTTCCTGATCTTTTTTAAAGTTAAGCACAAAACTAAAACAAGAACCCTGATGCTCTTCACTTCGTAGGTGAATATCCGACTCGAATAATTTCAGCATTTTCTTTACAATCGGTAAACCTAATCCTGTTCCCTGATAATTATAATTAGAAGGTTTTAGTTGTGAGAACTCTTCAAAGATTTCCTTTTGCTTGCTTAATGGAATTCCTATGCCATCATCTTCAACCTCAATTTTAATATTATAAGCCGCTTCTGTAGTATCGATCACGGTTGCGCGAATCCAGATATTGCCACGCTCAGTAAATTTTAATGCATTCCCTACAAGGTTTACCATAATCTGAGAAAACCTAACAGAATCTCCCAACAAAAATTGCGGGATATTTTGATCAATTTCAAGATGAATTTTATTTTTATTCTGAAGCCTGGTAAATTCCAGCGTTTGCATAATGCTTTGCAGCAATTCTCTAAAATTAAAAGAAACTGACTCTAACTTGACTTCTTTAGCTTCCATCTTATTGATCTGAAGTACATCATTGATCAATGCCAATAAATAATCTGCTGAAAATTTCAGAGATTTTAAATCCTTTTGGTGGTCTTTTAAACCCTTATCATCGAGCAACAAAGAAGTTAACCCTATTACACCGTAGAGTGGTGTCCTTAATTCGTGACTAACCGTAGAGAAAAACTGTGTTTTTAAATTAGACAGTCGCTCTGTTTCCTCTTTCGACTTTCTCAGCTCCTTATTTTTTTCCTGTAATTCTGTAATCAATATTTTACGAGAGCTATTAATACGATTTAGAAAAATTAAGATGATAAATAGTATGATCGCAGCTACAATTAGCAGAATGAGCTTTTCGTTAGATTTGGCTATAATTTTTTCCTGATAGTTTTTTTGCTGTTTGGCCAGTTCTAAATTTTTCTGGTACTCGTTTATATCAAATCTGGTATTTGCAGCCTGAATTTGGGCTGTATTAGTATGATCAAAAATTTCAGACTCATATTCATGTTGCCTTTTAAGGGCTTTAAAGGCTGCTTTAAATTCACCTTTTCTAAAAAGCAATTCGGCATACCATTTATAAGTTTCAGCTCCTTCGTAAATTAGGCTATCCTCATCTACGATTTTTGTTGATCTTTCAAAATACACTTTAGCAGAATCCAATTGATTTGATTCCAAAAAATACCTTCCGTATAACATATCTAACTCTGCGTCCAGATAACTACCATGCACACGTTTTAAAACTCCTTTCGCACTGTCTAAATATGGTTTTGCGATTGGCACTCGATTTTTATCAAGATAAGTCCAGGCAATATTGATATAAGGCGCTACAAGCTCTTCTTGATTGTTCAGTTTTTTGGCAAGATCGATTACTCTTTTATAATTATAAATTCCCTTTTGATAATCCTCTTTACGTTCTGAAAAAATATTCCCCATATTATTGTAAGACCACATAATAAGGGTATCGTTTTGCGTAGCTTTGGCAAAAACTAGAGATTTTTCATAATGCGTTTTTGCCCGCATTGTATCGCCCAGCTCCTCGTAAGCTACCCCAAGGTTATTATGGCCGTGATACAAAAAATAATTACTTTCTACTAACTCCGCCAGTTCAATTAAACGCATAGAAGTCTGGATACCTTCATGGTAGTTATAATCGTTAAATAAAGTAATAGAATTATTAAACAGGCTTTCCAGGCTATCTTTACTAACCTTTTTATCTTGAGCACTTAATGGCTTAACAATAAAAATAAAAAGAAGTGAAGAGAAAAAAAGATTTTGTATCAAGCTCACAGAAAATAGTTAGCAATGTCCAGCAGAGAAAATTAATTTATTTAAGCTAATTAAACAAAAAAAGTACTAAACCGTCTAAAATAAGTTTCAAAAATATTAATATTAGAGTCAATAAGGTTATCTTCCTTAAAAAAATTATATCATGCAATATCCATGGCATCTTTATTTAATGGGCATCATGTATACCATCGCAGGGATAAATCATTTTATTAAACCAAAAATGTACATGAAAATAATGCCGCTTTATATTCCCTACCATCTTAACATGGTTTATTTAAGCGGCGTTGCAGAAATCATTTTGGGAATAGCCGTTTGTTTTACGCTAACGAAAGATTATGCAATTTACGGGATCATTGCCATGTTATTGGTCTTTTTTAGTGTCCATTTTTATATGCTTTCTTCTCCTGAAGCCGGTGCTGGTTTACCAAAATGGATTTTAATACTTCGAATTCCGCTACAGTTTTTGTTAATTTGGTGGGCATGGTTTTATTTGAAGTATTAAAATGAAAGAAGAATTTACGCTGCCACAAGCAAATTTAAGTTACATCCCTAACTTCTTACAACCTGATATTGCAGAGAAAGTCTTTCACACACTTTACTCTCAAACTAACTGGATCCAGGAACCAATTAAAATATTTGGAAAAGAAATGATGCAACCACGCTTAACACATCTTTTTGGAGAAAAATCATATACCTACTCTAATATTACAATGAATCCCGATCCATTCCCTGAAACCCTTCAATTATTGAGAGAGAAGCTCGAAAACTTTACAAATAACAGATTTAACGTTTGTCTGGCCAATTTATACCGCGATGGGCAGGATAGTATGGGTTGGCATAGCGATGATGAAAAAGGATTAGGTATAAACCCTGTAATCGCTTCTATAAGCTTAGGTGGAGCGCGTATGTTTCATCTTCAGCATAAAACAAAAAAGGAGCTAAAACAAAAATTTGTCTTAGCTCCTGGTAGTTTATTAATTATGGCAGGAGAAACCCAGCATTTTTGGAAACATCAACTTCCTAAAACAAAAAAACAGGTTACCCCAAGGATCAACCTCACTTTTAGGCAAATTATAGGTTAAGGAACCTAAGCAAAAGTTCGGCAGCTATTAATAGTAAAGTTTTTTGCAACTTAATAAATCTCATTTAGAATTTTAGCTAAACGAATCCCCCCTTTTTGCAATTGCAGCCTTACGGTAGGAAACCATTCATACATATACGCGTAGCTAAGATCATCATCCTCTTCTACAGATTTATATAGCTGCTCAGCTAAATCCCTGCTTTCGTAAACCCAATCCAATAAGTCGCCGTCCTGAATCGCTTCTACCTGAATCTTGCTTAATTCATCCCTATTTTCAGCAAGTTCGGTATAGCTCATCTGGTAAGAATCGATCATCTTACTATCCCAAACGCTATGGATATTGGTCTTTTTTCCAAACCATTTTACATTTATTCGGTTTCCACCCAAATCTGAAGCGTGCCCTATGTGAAACGGCTGATGAAGGTCACCTACAAAATGAACCAGCATTTTTAAATGAAACTGCTTATCCTCTTTGCTGGAGTTTTTATCCTTTAAAACATCTATACACTTTCTAATTCCCATTATGAGGTCACCATCTTCACTAGCGGTTTCTGGATCATATGCAGTAGCCTCCGGATCTATATTCACATAATGCCATGAACTGTATTTTCTATAAGCAGGATCACTTTTTATATCGTCACCATGATTTGCTACAAACGCCAAACTATGACCATTTAATAATTTATTAATAGCTTTTTGTGCTCTTCTAGAAAGATGTGCCTGTGCAATTTCCCCAGTAGTTCGATGTCCCGTTTTTCCCCATTCATTATCTTTTGCAAAATTTATTTGACTTATAAATAGTGCCACAAATACAATCAATATTCTTTTCATTCCAGATAAATTTTAGGGCAAATATAACCAAGCTCAGGTAAATTAAATGTTAAACATCGACTCCATTTATATTCAATTCAATATATTTATAATATCAATTTAATATCAATTAAAATTACTAATTATGACACAGGAAAAATCTTCATCACCCTCAAATGGGTATTTTATGCTATTCATTTTTATCATATTATTCTTCGGAAGCATTTTTGGGCTTATAGCATTAAAAACTACCTGGTTTATTCTTGGAATCGTACTGGCGATTTTTCTTGCCCCGGGTTTTATCCTGGTAAACCCTAATGAATCCCGTGTCCTCCTTTTATTTGGAGACTATCGCGGAACTGTGAAAAAAAACGGACTATTTTGGACGAATCCCTTTTATACTAAAAAGAAAATTTCCTTACGCGCCAGAAACTTTGATAGTGAGCGATTAAAAGTCAACGATAAACTTGGAAATCCTGTGATGATAAGCACCATTCTGGTTTGGCGTGTTAGGGATACGTACAGAGCTTCTTTTGATGTTGACAATTTTGAAAATTTTGTGATAGTACAAACCGATGCTGCCGTTAGAAAACTGGCAAGTATGTATCCATACGACAATTTTGCCGACGAAGGCTTAGATGAAGATATCACGCTTAGAAGCAGTATGAACGAAGTAAGCGATGCTTTGGAAAAAGAATTGGAAGAGCGCCTTGAAATTGCCGGGATAGAAGTACTAGAGGCACGTATTGGTTATTTGGCCTATGCCAATGAGATCGCTAGCGCCATGCTTAAAAGACAGCAGGCAACGGCTATTGTTGCTGCCCGTCATAAAATTGTTGAAGGAGCAGTTAGTATGGTTGAAATGGCTTTAGATGAATTAGGAAAAAAAGAAATCGTGCATTTAGATGAAGAACGCCGTGCAGCAATGGTAAGTAATTTAATGGTCATTCTTTGCGGTGACAAAGATGCTTCGCCTGTGGTAAATGCCGGAACGCTAAATCACTAATTTAATTTATGCGAGTATTTAAAGAAGAGCAACGATTTACACAGTGGTGGCTTATCCTAATATGTTTAATTTCGGGGATTGGTATTCTTCTAAGACTGCTTTCTATTGAAGACATTTCAGAAAACTTATCAATAGGTAAACTGATTGGACCTATTGTTGGTTTATTGGTATGTGTTGGCATTCTCTTTGTAAAACTGCATACGAGAATCGACAAATTTGGAATTCAGGTTTGGTTTAGCCCTTTTAGCTTTACTAAAAAAGCATTTAGCTGGAAAGATCTGGAAACTGCCCATACCAGAAAATACAATGCATTTAGCGAATTTGGTGGCTGGGGAATTCGGGTTTTTAGAAAGCACAAAGCTTATAATGTAAAAGGCGATAAAGGAATTCAGTTAAAAACCAAAGATGGGAAATACTTTCTTGTTGGAACGCAGCAATTAAAAAACGCAGATCGCGTAATTAATAGATATTTTAATATTCAGGAATGAAAAAATTTGTTTTCATATTATCCATTTTCAGTATCAATTTTTGTTTTGCTCAGTTTGAAGATAAAGATATAGAGATCAATAAATATGTTCACGGAACCTTATGCCTTTCTACTGAAGAAACTGATATTGCCGCAGTAATTATTCCAGGGTCTGGCCCAGCAGATCGTGACGGTAATAGTCCTGCCTTTAATAACCATTGTTTAGAAATGCTGGCGCATGGTTTAGCTAAAAATAACATTGCCAGTTTTAGGTACGATAGAAGACTCTTAAGATTAAAAGAGCTCCAAATAACGACAGCCAATCTTTCGTTTGATGATTTTATTGAAGATGCCATTACCGCAGTAAACTATTTAAAAAATTCATTAAATTATAAAAAGATAGTGGTTATTGGCCATAGCCAGGGTTCTTTAGTGGGAATGATTGTGGCTAAAGATCGTGCTTCAGGATTTATTTCTATTGCAGGGCCTGCAAATAAAATAAGCGAAAAAATAGCAGCACAACTTAGCAAAAAATCACCCGAACTGGCTAACACTACAAGAGCAAAATTTAAGGAGCTACGAGAGACCGATACCATAAAACAAATAGAGCCCTTTTTAACAGGTATATTTAGACCATCCTTCTTGCAATTTTTAAAATCCTGGGATCAATACGATCCCAAAGAAGAAATCCAAAAACTGGATATTCCCATTTTAATTGTAACGGGAACTAAAGATATGCAAATAAGCCCTAAAGATGCGGAAGAATTAAAAGCTATGGTAAGTAATGCCGAATTATTACTTTTGGAAAACATGACCCATATTTTAAAATATGATACTGAAACGAGGAAAAATGAAGAGGGAGAATTAGTTTTGCATCCAGATTTGGTTCCTGCATTAACAAAATTCATCCAGGAATTATAGAATATGAGCAAGAAAAAAGCATTTGCATTACGGGTAGATGAAGACATGCTAAAAGCTGTTGAGAAATGGGCTTCAGATGAATTTCGAAGCACCAATGGGCAGATTGAGTGGATGCTAAGTAAATGTTTAAAAGAAGCAAGTAGACATCCTAAAAATAAAAACAAAGAAAACTAATGAAGTATAAAATTGTCTTTTCAGACATCGACGGCACACTTTTAAACAAAGAAAGAGAGCTTTCTCCGCTTACCATCCAAACAATAAAAGAAGTAAAAAAACAAGTCCCCGTAGTATTAATTTCGGCAAGAATGCCAGATGCCATGTATCACCTTCAGGAAGAACTGGATATTAGAGAATCACCTATAATCGCTTATAACGGCGGGCTGGTTTTAGTAAACGACCAACCTATTAGTTCTGTAGAAATCCCCATGGATATGTTAAAAGCAATCCACCAATTCAATACTGAAAATAATCTAAATGTTCATTTAAGTTTATATTATAACAATGAATGGTATGTACCGCAAACAGATTTTTGGGCCCAACGTGAAGAAAATAATACCAAGGTAAGTCCACAAATAAAGTCGAATGCTGAAGTGATTGAAAAATGGACTACAGAACATAAAGCACCGCATAAAATTATGGCGATGGGCGAACCGGAAAAAATTGACGAGATCAGTGAATTTTTATCCAAAAATTATAATGATGAACTTCATTTTTACCGTTCTAATAAAAACTACCTTGAAATCGCCAATAAGAAAATTTCAAAATTCTCTGCAATTGAATATTTGTTAGCACACCATTTTAATATTTCTAAAGAAGATACTATTGCTTTTGGCGATAATTATAATGATGTAGAAATGATTGGAGGCGTTGGTATGGGCATTGCCGTGGCGAATGCTCGCCAGGAAGTCCTGGATGTTTCTACAGCAGTTACTGCCAATGCCAAAGAAGATGGTGTTGCGCAAAGTCTCCAAAAATTATTTTCGTTATAAATTCAATACAAAACTAAAATTAGGCAGGTAGAATATAATTTGTATTTTGCTTGCAAATCTAATTCTATGGAAGAAATGCCGGTTTTTACAAACGATGCAGTAGTCTTTGGACTGCTAATGATTTCCCTTGGTTTTGTCTTTTATACCTCGTCGATCAAAACAGGATTTTGGGCGAAATTTTATAAAATCGTTCCCGGTGTATTAATGTGTTATTTAATTCCGGCAATTCTCAATTCCGCAGGTCTAATTGATTCTTCGGTTTCTAACCTGTACTTTGTAGCTAGCAGATATTTGTTACCCGCCTCTTTGGTTCTAATGACTTTAAGTATCGATTTAAAAGCAATTTTTAATTTGGGTCCAAAAGCTCTAATCATGTTTTTTGCGGCTACAATCGGAATTATTATTGGTGGACCGATCGCGATTTTACTAATTTCTGCTGTTTCTCCAGATACTGTTGGAGGCGCAGGCTTCGATGCGACCTGGCGTGGTTTGTCTACCCTTGCCGGTAGTTGGATTGGCGGTGGTGCCAATCAGGCAGCCATGCTGGAAATTTATCGGTATAATCCCGAAAAATATGGAGGGATGGTTTTGGTAGATATTGTGGTAGCTAATCTTTGGATGGCTATCGTTCTATTAGGGGTTGGAAAAAGTGACCGTATCGATAAATGGCTTCAGGCAGATAACTCGGCGATAACACAATTAAAGAATAAAGTTTCAGCCTATTCAGAAAGTGTAAAACGTATTCCCAGCCTGGCCGATTTTATGATCATACTTGCTTTGGCATTTGGTGCTGTGGGAATTGCGCATTTTGGGGCCGATGAAATTTCAAGTTTTCTGGTAAGCACTTTTGATGTCTTCCAGGATAAAAAAAGTTCCCTTGCTTCATTTTCTTCAGAGTTTTTCTGGATGATCACCATTGCTACGGCTATAGGTATCCTGCTTTCTTTTACAAAATTCAAGCAATACGAAGGTGCCGGAGCTAGTAAAATAGGAAGTATTTTCATTTATATTCTGGTAGCTACTATAGGAATGAAAATGGATTTAGGGGCTGTATTCGACAATCCGGGATTAATAGCAATTGGCCTGGTTTGGATGACAATCCATGTGATCATTTTATTGGTAACCGCAAAACTTATAAAAGCTCCATATTTTTTCCTTGCCGTGGGAAGCCAGGCTAACGTTGGTGGTGCCGCATCGGCACCTGTGGTTGCTGCTGCTTTTCATCCTTCATTAGCTACAGTTGGTGTATTATTAGCGGTATTTGGTTATGTAGTAGGAACCTACGGCGCGATATTATGTACTATTTTAATGCAACTTGCCTCAGGAAGTTAAATAAATATCCAAAGTAAACTATCTTAGGGCAGCCAATGGGAGCATTTATTAACTTTTTTTTTGAAGCATCAAGATAGCCATATGAAAAGAAATAGAGCTTTAAATCTCGATGATCAAGTAAATTTCAGAAAAACCAAAACTCAGTATTGTTAACTATATTAATTAAAGAATTCCAAATTTTAAATCTTCAAATTTGATTAGAAAAATAGAAAATTATAAGATATTTGCGCTGCTTAAAAACCTATACAACACAATGAAAAAAATTAGCTTACTTTTACTTACAGTTCTTTCCATTATTGCCTGTTCACAAAAAGAAACCAATCTAAAAGTTTCCGGGAACATCAAAGGACTTAAAAAAGGTACGCTTTATCTTCAGATGATAGAAGATACATCTTTAGTAAACGTGGATTCTGTAACTATAAACGGTGATTCTAATTTCCTTTTACAGGCGAATATTGATAGCCCACAGATAATGTATTTGTATTTGAACAAAGTTGATAATTCTGAATTTGATGATCGTCTGGATTTCTTTGCTGATGAAGGAGAAACAAAAATTAATACCTCTTTGGAAAAATTTGAGTCGGATGCAAAAATAACCGGCTCTAAAAACCAGGAAAAGCTAGTGGAATATCGTAAAATGATGAGTCGTTTTAACGATAGTAATCTTGATATAATCAAAGAAAATTTTGAAGCGCAAAAAGCTGAAGACGAAGAAAAACTGATTGAATTAGATAATCGCTATGAGCGTCTTTTAAAACGAAAATACCTTTATACGGTAAACTTTGCCTTAAATAATAAAAACCTGGAACTGGCTCCTTATTTAGCCTTATCTGAAGTGTTTGATGCAAATATTAAATATCTGGATACGATCTATAATTCCTTAGAAAAGGACGTGCAGAAATCAAAATACGGAAAACAGCTAAAGCGCTTTCTTAAAGAACGACGAAAGGAAGAAAAATTAGAAGAAAAAATAGAAGCCGATAACGAAGAGAACAATTCTTAATCCTTCTAACAAACTAAAAATCAAAAGCCGCATCTAGCGGCTTTTTTGTTATATAACCATATGATTTTCACTACCAATCTTTAAGAGAAACTTAGTACAGGATAAAAGTGCTTTTATTAACTTTGGGAAAAAGGTGTATATGATTTCAAAACCCAATCCTAAAGATAAATACGATTTAATTTGTGTAGGCGGTGGTATTATGAGTGCTACTTTAGCACTCATGACTAAAATTATCGATCCTGATGCCAATATTATTATTTTTGAACGTCTTAAAAAAGTAGCCCAGGAAAGTACAGAGGCCTGGAATAATTCTGGTACCGGACATTCTGCTTTTTGCGAACTCAATTACACACCGCAGCAAAAAGATGGTAGTATTGATATATCCAAAGCAAAGCAAATATTTAAGCAATACGAGCAATCAAAACAGTTCTGGTCGTATTTGTTAGAAAATAACATGTTGAAAAATCCGAAAAGTTTTATTCATTCCCTACCGCATCATAGTTGGGTCACAGGACAAGATAATGTTGATTTTCTTAAAAAGAGACATGCTGAAATGACTAAAAGCTTTATGTTTTCAGCAATGAAATTTTCTGAAAAACCTGACGAACTCGAAAATTGGTTTCCGTTGATTATGAAAGATCGCAACCCCAGCGAAGCTATGGCTGCGACAAGAATGGAATTGGGAACAGGAGTTAATTTTGGGAATTTAACCGAGCAATTTTTTAGAATCCTAGAAGAAGAATATAAAGTCCCCATACTGTTAGATCATGAAGTTTTGGATATCGATCCAGATGGTAAAAATGACTGGCTTGTAGAAGTAAAATACAACAAAACAGGTTATAAAACCTATTATGATAGTCAGCATGTGTTTATTGGTGCAGGTGGTGGCGCGCTCCCCCTACTCCAAAAAGTAGAGATCCAAGAAAAAGAAGGTTATGGAGGTTTTCCGGTAAGCGGACAATGGTTATTTTGTAAAAATCAGGAAGTTATAGAAAAACACCATGCTAAGGTATACAGCAAAGCCGGTCCTGATGCACCACCAATGTCTACACCACATCTTGATAGCCGCTATATCAATGGAAAAAAACAATTACTATTTGGTCCTTTTGCCGGTTTCAGTACAAAATTTTTAAAAGAAGGCTCTTATCTGGATTTACCCAAATCATTAAGATTTGATAACCTGCCATCAATGTGGGGCGTATTTTGGCATAATATTCCGCTTACCAAATATTTATTGGAACAAATTAAAATGGATCATGAAGATCGCATGAATGAGCTTAGAACCTTTGTCAAAGATGCGAAATCTAACGAATGGGAATTAAAAGTAGCCGGGCAACGTGTACAAATTATCAAAAAAGATAAAGAACAGGGCGGTACCTTAGAATTCGGCACTGATGTGGTGCATTCTAAAGACGGAAAAATTACGGCGCTTTTAGGCGCATCGCCAGGTGCCTCAACCGCTGTTCACATTATGATCGATGTTTTAAAAATTGCTTTCCCAGAGAAATTAAAACAATCGGCCATAAAACAAAAACTAGACGAAATGATCCCATTTTGGAACAGAGAAATTACCGAAGAAAATAAAGAAGAATTCAGAGAAATTCAGAAAAAAACATCTGAATTATTAGAGCTGGATGTCCTGCATTAAACTAGTAAAATTAGACTAGAGATAAGAGAGCATAGATAATAGAATCAGGTGTAAGAAGCAGTATTTAAGATATTATTTTAAAATAGTGAGTAGTGAGAAATTAGAAAATAGATTTTACAATAGAGACTTTTAATTCACCTTGAACCTTGAAAACTAAAGGAATCACATAAAACAAAAAACTCCTTCGAAAATTCGAAGGAGTTTTTTATTTAGAGCCGATGGAGGGACTCGAACCCACGACCTGCTGATTACAAATCAGCTGCTCTAGCCAGCTGAGCTACATCGGCATTACTCTTTTTATTAAAGAGCGTTTACTTTTTCAATAAGCTTTTCAGCTTTCGCTTCCAGTTCTTTCTCTATAGCTTTAAAATGCTGAGATTTATTCTCTACATCTTTTTGGTTGATCTTTACGATTAATTCGTCAAAATCTGCTATAGCTTCGTCAACTATGGCTTCAGTCTTCGCTTTATCCTCTTCTGGGTTAGCTTCCTGGTGAATGTATGCTGCTTCGATGATATCACCAAATACATTATTCACGTCTCTTTTCAGTAATCTTTTACTTGCCATATCGAACAATTTCGGCTGCGAATTTAAATCATTTTCTTAATATAAAAACACTTTTTCAGAAAAATTTTTATCGCTTCTAATTTTTTATTCTCCTTTGTAGCTTACAAAATTTCTGGGGGTTTCATATAATGTAACCTGTAAATCCAAATTCTCCCGTAATTTCTCTCGTAACTTGTTCCAAATCACCACCGCGATATTTTCAGCCGTAGGATTTAAAGTTTTAAATTCTTCAACCTCAACATTCAGGTTCTTATGATCAAAAGGCGTTTCTACTTCGGTATAGATTAAATCTTTTAAACGCTTAAGATCCATTACAAAACCTGTTTCTGGATCTACTTCTCCGGTAACCGACACGGTAAGTTCGTAATTATGACCATGATAATTAGGATTGCTGCATTTCCCAAAGACTTCAAAATTCTTTTCGTCGGTCCACTCCTTTTTAAAAAGTCGATGGGCAGCATTGAAATGAGCTTTTCTATGTACGGTTAGCCTCATTACGAAATATGATTATAATATTTATCAAAAATGATTTTAAACCACTCGGTATACACCCCGGGATTTACTTTCATATCTTCTTTAACGTCTTCTAAGCTTACCCACTTCCAGGCATTCACTTCCTCTGGATTAGGATGGGGATCTTCATCATATTGCCCTACAAGAATATGATCGTATTCATGCTCTGTCAACCCATTCTCAAACGGTGCTTTATAGATAAAAGAAATGGTATCTTTTAAATCTGTAGTAAACCCCATCTCTTCCATTAATCGACGTTTACCAGCTTCTATGTTCGATTCTCCTTCCCTTTGATGGCTGCAGCAGGTATTGGTCCACTGTCCTGGTGTATGATATTTAGTAAGCGCCCGCTGCTGCAACATAAGCTCACCTTTTTTATTAAACACAAAAACCGAAAATGCACGATGTAGTAATGCTTTTTCATGCGCTTCAATTTTTTCCATTAAGCCGATTTGCTCGTCTTTTTCGTTCACTAATATTACCTGATCTGTTCCCATCATAAAATTTAGAGCTCCAAATGTACAAAATCGTCTTTATCTTAAAAACAAGTATTCTGAAAGCCAAAATTCAATATTAGTCAATCAGTATTAAATAGAACGCACAATCCATGTTTAAAATTCCTTAAAATAATAGTATTTTTGCGCCTCAAATATCGGTAGATGAAAACTTTTCAGAAAGAATTACGACGTAGAAGAACATTTGGTATTATCTCTCACCCCGATGCGGGTAAAACCACATTGACTGAAAAACTCCTTCTATTTGGAGGTGCAATTCAGGAAGCAGGTGCGGTAAAATCTAACAAGATCAAGAAAGGAGCCACCAGTGACTTCATGGAAATCGAGCGTCAGCGTGGGATCTCGGTAGCTACTTCGGTTTTGGCATTTGAGTATAAGGATATTAAAATCAATATTCTGGATACGCCGGGGCACAAGGATTTTGCTGAAGATACTTTTAGAACTTTAACCGCAGTGGATAGTGTGATCGTGGTAATTGATGTAGCAAAAGGGGTTGAGGAGCAGACAGAAAAACTTGTGGAAGTTTGCCGTATGCGTAATATCCCTATGATCGTTTTTATCAATAAACTGGATCGCGAGGGTAAAGACGCCTTTGAACTTTTAGATGAAATTGAACAGAAACTGAATCTAACGGTGACTCCGCTTTCTTACCCAATTGGGATGGGTTACGATTTTAAGGGAATCTACAATATTTGGGAGAAGAACGTCAATCTTTTTACCGGTGATCCAAGAAAAGATATTGAAGATACGATAGAAATTTCAGATTTAAGTTCTTCAGAATTAGATGACCTTATAGGCAATACAGCTGCTAATACGCTTAGAGATGAGTTAGAGCTTGCCCAGGGTGTTTATCCTGAATTTGATAATAAGGCCTATCTGGAAGGTCGTTTACAACCGGTATTTTTTGGGTCGGCTTTAAATAATTTTGGCGTACGTGAGCTTTTAGATTGTTTTATTGAGATCGCTCCACCACCAAGGCCAAAAGAAAGTGATATTAGAGTGGTAGAACCTGCTGAAGATAAATTTACAGGCTTTGTTTTTAAAATCCATGCCAACATGGATCCTAAACATCGCGATCGATTGGCATTTATAAAAATTGTATCTGGTAAGTTTGAAAGAAATAAAAATTACCTTCACGTTCGTCACAACAAAAATTTAAAATTCTCTAGCCCAAATGCTTTTTTTGCTGAGAAGAAAGAAATTGTAGATACCTCTTATGCCGGAGATATTGTGGGACTTCACGATACTGGAAATTTTAAAATTGGGGATACTCTTACTGAGGGTGAAACTTTAAATTACCGCGGAATCCCAAGTTTTTCGCCAGAGCATTTTAGATACATTAACAATGCCGATCCTATGAAATCTAAACAATTAGAAAAAGGGATTGACCAGTTGATGGATGAAGGTGTAGCCCAACTTTTTGTACTAGAGTTTAACGGTCGTAAAGTTATTGGAACTGTTGGAGCTCTTCAGTTTGAAGTTATTCAATACCGTTTAGAGCACGAATATGGTGCCAAATGTACTTATGAAAATCTTAATGTCTTTAAAGCTACCTGGGTAGAAGCAGAAGACGAAAAGAGCGAGGAATTTAAAGATTTTAAACGAGTGAAGGCGAAATTTCTGGCAAAAGATAAACAGGATCAGCTGGTATTTTTAGCTGATTCCCAGTTCTCTTTGCAAATGACGCAGCAAAAATACCACTCGATTAAGTTTCATTTTACTTCAGAATTTTAGGCTCTATGCTGCTTTTCTCTCAATTGAGTTTATCGTTAAATGAAGTAAAATTGCTTACTAAACCATATACTATTATATGCCTTCCCGTTTAGGGAGTTAAAAAATAATTGCCTAAATCACGTAACTTAGTCGGAAATGACCGGGAATAGCTGTTTATTTACTATATTTTCGACATAAAGCTAAATTATGGAAAGTATCGACAAGTTTGTCGCTGATTTTGCCTCTGCGGTTTGGGGATTACCTTTAGTAATCCTGTTAATTGGAGGGGGTATATTTTTATTGATCTATTCTAAATTTTTACCTTTTCGCTATTTGGGTCATTCTATAGACCTTTTAAAAGGAAAATACGACGATCCCAACGATCCTGGTGAGATTAGCCATTTTCAGGCGTTAGCCACGGCTTTAAGCAGTACGGTAGGCATGGGTAATATTGCCGGTGTTGCTGTTGCGATTGCCGTTGGCGGTCCGGGTGCAGTTTTTTGGCTATGGATAAGTGCTATCGTAGGAATGGGCACTAAATTTTTCACCAATTCCCTGGCGGTAATGTATCGCGGTAAAGATACTGAAGGTAAAATTCAGGGAGGCGTGATGTATTTTATAACGGAAGGCTTAGGCCGAAATTGGAAATTTCTAGCTATATTTTTTAGCGTGGCAGGATTAATTGGTGCGCTACCTATTTTTAACGTAAATCAACTTACCAAAGCAATCAATTCAATTTTACTGGAACCTAATGGCATTGCAACAGGAGATGTCTCTAATTTTTCTATTGGTGTAGTGTTAACCATCATTACTTCAATCGTAATTTTAGGTGGTTTATACCGTATTAGTCGTACGGTTTCAAAATTGGTACCCGCAATGGTCGTACTTTATTTTTTATCAGTAGTGGCGATTTTGGCCATCAATTTTGAACAACTTCCAAAATATCTTTCTTTAATTTTCACTGATGCCTTTGCCGCAAATAACTATAAAGGTGATCCGCTTTTTGGCGGACTTTTAGGAGGGTTGATTCTACTCGGAATTCGTAGAGGTGCATTTTCTAACGAAGCCGGTATTGGGACTGCTACAATGGCCCACGGTGCCAGCAAGACCTCACAACCAATCCGTGAGGGATTGGTAGCGATGCTTGGACCCGCTATAGATACACTCATTGTTTGTACCCTAACCGCGCTTACCATTTTGGTAACTGGTGTTTGGCAAACCAGTGAAGCCAGCGGTGTAGCTTTAACGGCTAAAGCTTTTGGAAATTCGATCCCGGTTTTTGGACCTTATTTGTTACTTATTTGTATTGCTGCTTTTAGTATTTCATCGTTGTTTTCTTATTCTTATTATGGCACCAAATGTCTTTCTTTTTTAATTGGGGCAAAACACAAACACTGGTATAACTATTTTTATATTATCAGTATTATGCTTGGCGCCACTACAGAACAAAGTATTATTCTGAATCTAATTGATGGTTTCTTTGCCCTTATGGCCATACCTACTATGATCTCTACCTTAATATTGGCACCAAGGGTGTTGAAACAAGCCAAAATATATTTTAAACAATATCAGTAAATCAGGTCCTTTTTTTAGAACAACCCGAGACCGGTGTAAATTATACCCACGAAGACAGATCTATGAGATAACTCTTAGAAAATTCCCTTGTATTTTGGTGTAAGATGATGTTGCCCAGATTGCGATATAAATACCGAACGAAAACTCAGACAATGACCAAAATAGTTTCAAAAATATCACCAGGAATTCAGCGTACTAAATTACTTCCTCTTTCGTTTCAATTTGAAAAATTTCTACCTGTTTTCCAGTCATTTTTTCTAGTAAATCGGTTTTACGGAGTGCACCCCATATTTCTAATTCAGGATCACTATGGGTACTTATAAGTAAATTTATTTTGTCACTGGTATTATCGATTTCCAGTTTTTTTACGTTCTGATAATGACTTCTATCCAATCCGTCAGCAAGTCTAAGTATTGCGGAAAGTTTCTTAACTCGACGGCGTAATTTTTTACTTAGTTTCTTATAAGGTTTATGACGTTTATGTGGCGTCGATTTTCGATGATATCGTGCCACGTTAGCCATGATATTTATCTCATCCTCATTGAATCCCAACAAATCTGAATATTTAATAAGATATAACGCATGTTTATGGTGTTTTCTATAGGAAATATAATAACCAATATCATGCATTAAACTTGCGTATTCCAGCAGTTCTCTATCCTGTTCCTTAAGGTCCATTTCTTTTTTGAATACATCAAATATCTGCATAGCGAACCCTGCTACGTGCTTAGAGTGATTTTTAGCCCAATTGCATTTGCGTAATAATTCATAAACACTTCTCTGGCGTGGATTTTCAAAATCCGCGACAAGATCAAGATGAAGTTCCTCTTTTTTGTTATTAATATAATTGATAATCATCCCTTCCCTAAGGGCGCCTTCAGATATTTTAATATTTTCAATGGGGCAGTCCTCAACAAGGAATTTTAATAGTACCATTCCGGGATTGATGATATCCACACGCTTTTCTTCCAGATTTTTTTCTTTTAGTCTTCCTTTTTTGTCAAGTTTAATAAATTCATGATAAAAATCAATAAACGAATCTTTTTTAAAGGTCAGTTCATTAAGCGTTCTTGCTGCCGTTATATCATTTCTCCCCGCTATCATCTCGGCAATATTCTCCATAGTTCCAGAAGAGCCGATAATCGTTTTTACCCCATGTTGCTTAGCCAGCTCGATGACTTCAGTTAAGCTATTACTATAATGGTTTTTCAATTTCTTAATGGTATCTACTTCTATAGGATCTGAATCTACAAAGGCAGCTGCCATTCTAGCTACGCCTAGTTTTAAACTATTATAGTAGACAAAGTCTTCGCGATTACCAATAATAAATTCAACACTACCACCACCAATATCAATCATCAGCACCATCTCATCCTCAATAACCACACTATGCTTTATAGCCAGCCCAATCATTTCAGCTTCCATTTTACCCGATATCGCCCTGATCCTTATTCCTATTTCGTCTCCTGCTTCCTTAATAAAATCGCCACCGTTTTTGGCCTCTCTAATCGCACTTGTGGCATAAGCCAGAATTTGCTCTACATTATGGCTATCGCATAAAAATTTGATTCTTTTTAAAGCCTCAAGTCCACGATCCATCGCCTGCCTACTCAATCGATCTTCCATACCTTTCTCGGCAAGACTTACCATTTCTTTCAGTTTATTGACCGTACGAAAACTACCATCAGGGTAAATATCTACGAGTACTGCATGAAAAGAATTTGTCCCAAGATCTATTGCAGCTATTCTTTTAGTAGGTTGGGATGGCGATGTAGTCATATAATATTTTTCAGGTAAAAATTAAACTCATATTCATGTTCAACCTAAAGATAATCAATTATTATTTGTAAAAAGAAAAACCCACAGTTCTCGCTGTGGGTTGGTAGGATAAAAATTTATCTTAAGCCTGTCCTGTAGGACCAAAATTCATAGGAATTGGCGTTTTTTCATAATCTTTTATTTCGCCATGTTGTTTTTCAAAACGCTCTACATTATCTGCTAGAGCTTTTAAAAATCGTTTGGCATGCTGTGGCGTGAGGATAATTCTACTTTTTACCTTACTCTTTGGTTTTCCCGGCATGATATTCACAAAATCAACTACAAATTCTGAAATAGAATGGTTAATAATAGCAAGGTTAGAGTAGGTTCCTTCAGCAACAGCTTCATCTAATTCGATATTAATCTGGCCTTGTTTTGGCTTCTTTTCTTCACTCATTATTTATAAAATTATACGTTCTTACGCAATGATAGGCGATGACGTGATTTTGGTATTCTTTAAGAAAAACTAAATTACGAAAAATCCCTCGAAACCATTTTACTTTTTGTTTTATATGTTGAAATGGCTTTTTAAATTTAGCCGAGAACCATTTTCAAAATATTTTCGGCTACATTAATCTTTAATTTTTAGGCAGCATTTATTTAGAATTGAGGTTGTAATAAAAATTTTTATACTAAAGAGACCATACTGTGATATGCAACTGAACTTTAAACCCTTCCAAACTTTCATCAATCATAATACAACTTTAAAAACGAGAATAAGGTATACTGACTCCACAATAGCATCTTTAGAATGTAGCAATTATGAAATTAAAGCAAGAGTAATGGGCTCACGCCAGTATGAAGTATTTATAGAGTTTAATCCTAATGAGGTCATTGCTGCCAAATGTTCATGCCCTTACGACCAAAGTGGTTATTGTAAACATATCGTACATGTGCTGGTAAAAGCTGATAAACTGTTACAGCAAGGCTATCATTTACCTGAAATTGCCCCTAACAGTAATAAGCCAGATCCCCGGATTGATCTCAAGCAAGAAGGAAAAACCTATATTATTTCGCATCAGCACCTACTACAATTAACAAATTTAGATATTGAAACCATCTGTGTAAAAACCGGAAAAAACTTGTGGCAAAATTTAGAAATTATTGAAGCGCAGATGACCCCTAATAAATTTATTGCCAAAATCAAATACTCCTACATCAAAGATTTTCATCTTCATATTGTTCAAAATAAAGATGCCTTACATTTAGAATGTAGTTGCTCCAATAGATCCCCTACCCTAATTTGCGAGCATCTTCGCACTATTTTGCTAAGAATCATTAATCAAGAAATATTTCAATTGCCTTTTGATGAAAAGCTTCGTTTTCAATATTTAAAAAACCAAGCAAATAAAGATGGATTAGAAAAAATACAAGATCTGGACGATATTTATCAAATTTCACTTTCCTACGACAGGCTATTTATTAAACCAAAGTATAGTTTTTTATCACTTTCTCCTTCAGAGCTTTCAAATTTAAAAAGAAACTTACTCCCTGATTTTGAGGTCCCAAAAACTATGTCATCTACAACCAAGCAGGAATTTATATTGGCTGAAAATTATATGGATTATGGATTACAATTTAAGTTAATGGAAGCTCCATTATCAAAAAACGGTAAGATGAAGTCCCCCATAAGAGCCGTAAATTTAAAAGAAAAATCTAAAAGTCTTTCTACGCCAGAGGAATTCTTATTTATGACTATGCTGTTTGAACAACAGGATGAATCCTTATCTTTTAACGACCACCTGGCCATACTTAAAAATCCATTGGACTTACCATTTTATTACTATGAATCCAGCTGGCGTGAAGAAAAAATTACTCCGGGAAAAATAAAGCTTGTTAAGTTTTTTATGGAAGAGCTACAAAGTACGGTGAGCGTCACAAAAAAGGAAGGCTTTTATTCATTAAAATTAAGATTCATCATAAAAGGCGAAACGCATTATTCTACCGATTTAAAACAAATAGGGAACTATATCCAAATAGCAGATAATTTTTATCTCTTAAAAGGACCATTACTTCAAAAACTATTTACGTTTTTCAGTAAAAATAAACATGATATTTTTTTACCCGCCCAAAATTTCGCCGATTTCAAGAAAGGATTTCTGGATCCGCTAGAGCATATCTTAAGTGTGGAATACAGTTTTATCAAAAAAGCACCCAAAAATTTGATACGTGAGCAAGCGCTGGATCAGGTTACCGAACAAAAAATATATCTTTCTGAAGCTGATGACTATATACTGATCACCCCGGTAATTTGTTACGGTGAAATAGAGACTCCCATTCTTTCGAGACAAAATATGTATGCAGAAGATGACAACGGGAAAATGTATGTAATAGAGCGTGATGTGCCCCAAGAAAATAAGTTTAAAAGAAATATACAGACGCAACACCATTCTTTCGAAGATGCCCCCCAAACAGAGTTTTATTATTTGCACAAACAGGAATTTCTGGAAGAAGGATGGTTTGTTAATGCATTTGAGGCTTGGCGTGATCTTGGCTATACCATTTTGGGTTTTAAACAGTTAAAAAACAATAGCCTAAACCCACACAAAATAAAAGTACAAGCTTCTGTAAGCTCTGGTATTGATTGGTTTGATATCCACACCGATATTACCTTTGGCAACCAAGAGGTAAGCCTCAAAGAAATTCGTAAATCTGTGGTTAATAAAAAAAGATTTGTATTACTGGGCGATGGCACAAAGGGATTTTTACCTAACGAATGGATCGAAAAGTTTAGCAGATATTTTAGATCAGGAGAAATAAAAGCCGATTCCATACGCGCCCCTAAATCACAATTTTCATTTTTAGACGAGATGTTCGAAAAAGAAACTCTCTCTCCTGAAGTAAAAATAGAATTGGAAAGTTACCGTGAAAAGTTAGCAGATTTTCATTCCATAGCAAACGTAAAAACACCAAAAAAATTAAAAGCTAATTTACGAGATTACCAGAAAGAAGGCTTAAACTGGCTAAACTTTTTAGATGAATTTGGATTTGGAGGGTGCCTTGCAGATGATATGGGATTAGGAAAAACCATCCAAATACTGACCTATTTTCTTTTACAGCTAGAAAAAGGAAATAAAAGGCCTAACCTGGTAGTGGTGCCAACTTCGTTATTACATAACTGGGAAATAGAAATCATGAAATTCGCCCCCCACTTAAAGTATACAATCATTTATGGAATTGACCGTAACACTAAAGAGATTGCATTTGAAAATTACGCCCTGCTTATTACTTCTTACGGTATTATGCTAAACGATATAAAAATTCTAAGGGAAATTAATTTTAATATTATCGTGCTAGACGAATCTCAAGCTATTAAAAATCCAGCTTCAAAACGCTATAAAGCGGCTAGGTTATTAAAGGCCAGACAACGCATCGTTGCCACGGGCACCCCAATAGAAAATAATACATTCGATTTATATGCTCAGCTTTCCTTTGCCGTGCCGGGATTATTTGGGAACGCCAGACAATTTGCTGCAGATTACTCTACCCCTATCGATAAATTTCAAGATGAGGCCCGGGCAAGAGAACTTCAGCAAAAAATAAAACCATTTATTTTAAGGCGCACCAAAAAAGAAGTTGCAACCGAATTGCCTGAAAAAACAGAAATAGTGGTCTATTGTGAGATGGGAAAAGAGCAGCGCCGAGTTTACGACACCTATAAAAAAGAATTTCAGGACTATCTGGAAAGTAAAAATGATGACGACCTAAAAAACTCCAGTATGCATATTTTACAGGGATTAACAAAACTGCGACAAATCTGTAACAGTCCGGCTTTACTTTCGGACAATGAGTATTATGGTGAAGAATCCGCTAAGCTGGACGAGCTGATCGATCAGGTACTACAAATATACAGGGAACATAAAATACTTATTTTCTCCCAATTTGTGGGAATGCTGAACCTTATAAAAGAACGGCTGCATAGGGAAGGTATTAAATATGCCTTTTTAACAGGCCAAACACGGAATCGCCAAAAAGAAATTGCATCCTTTCAGGAAGATGAAGAAGTCAGGATATTTCTTATTAGTTTAAAAGCCGGTGGAACAGGATTAAATTTAACCGAAGCAGAATATGTTTTCATCGTAGATCCATGGTGGAACCCGGCAGTAGAAAATCAGGCGATTGACAGGGCTTACCGGATTGGACAAATCAATAAAGTAATTGCCCTACGTATGATTTGCACAAATAGTATAGAAGAAAAAATACTAGAATTACAAGATCGTAAAAGAAAGTTAGCCGAGGATATTATCCATACTGACTCCGGTTTCTTTAAACAACTAAACAAAACCGATCTAATGAATCTTGTGTAATTTACCTCAAAAATGAACATATTGAGTTATTAGAAGATACCTATAAAAATAATTTTCGTCAACCATAATTTGTTTTCAGGTTCTACTACTATAGGTGATTGATTAGGAGGATGAGCTTGCGAATGAATTCAGAATATAAATTTTTAAATATTTTTTAGACAATCACTATCTCTAGATGGGATTCTTCTGGATTATCAAAAATAAAAAACCTCACAGTGGAGACTGTGAGGTTTTTCTTATAATAGAAATAAGTGATTTCTTATTACTCTTTAGTTATAATTAACTTCCTGCTTTTTCTCTAGCATTTCGTCAAATTCTTCTTTAGAACCTACGATGATACTATCATATTTACGCATACCTGTACCTGCTGGAATTCTATGACCAACAATTACATTCTCCTTAAGTCCTTCTAAAGAATCGATCTTACCGCTTACCGCAGCTTCGTTCAACACCTTAGTAGTTTCCTGGAAGGATGCCGCAGAGATAAATGACTTGGTTTGAAGCGATGCTCTGGTAATACCCTGAAGAACCGGAGTTGCAGTTGCTGCAACAACGTCTCTTGCGGAAGCCAGGTTTTTGTCTTCTCTACGAAGCTGAGAATTTTCGTCTCTTAGCTCTCTTAGCGATACAATTTGTCCTGGTTTAAGGTTTTCTGATTCACCAGCATCTTCGATAACCTTCATTCCGAAGATCTTATCATTCTCTTCAATAAAGTCTGATTTATGAACTAATTGGTTTTCTAAGAAGATAGTATCTCCTGGATCAACGATTCTTACTTTACGCATCATCTGACGTACTACAACCTCAAAGTGCTTATCATTAATCTTCACCCCTTGTAGTCTATAAACTTCCTGTACTTCGTTTACAAGATACTGCTGTACTGCATTTGGTCCTTTAATGTTAAGGATATCTTCTGGAGTTATAGAACCGTCAGAAAGTGGCATACCTGCACGAACGTAATCATTTTCCTGTACTAAGATCTGGTTAGAAAGCTTTACTAAATACTTTTTAATCTCACCAAATTTAGACTCAACGATAATTTCGCGGTTACCACGTTTTATTTTACCAAATGAAACAACACCATCAATTTCTGAAACTACAGCTGGATTAGATGGATTACGCGCTTCAAAAAGCTCGGTTACCCTAGGAAGACCACCGGTAATATCACCAGCTTTAGATGATTTACGAGGAATCTTCACTAAAATCTTACCAACACCAATTTTTTCAGCATTGTCTACCATAAGGTGAGCACCTACCGGTAGGTTATAAGAACGAATAACTTCGTCTTTCTTACCTAAAATATGCAATGTTGGGATAAGCTTTTTATTACGGGATTCAGAAATTACTTTTTCCTGGAATCCTGTTTGCTCATCAATCTCAACCTGATAAGTAACTCCCTGTTCTACGTTTTCGTATTTTATCTTACCCGCAAATTCAGAGATAATCACACCGTTATAAGGATCCCACTGACATACTGTAGTTCCTTTAGCGATTTCCACCCCATCTTCGATAAAGATTTCAGAACCGTAAGGAATGTTGTTTGTACTTAAAACAACACCTGTCTTCTTATCCTTAACCTTAATCTCTGCAGTACGTGAAATTACGATGTCTGAGGTGCTACCATCCGGAGCTTCACCTTTTACAACTTTTAGATCATCAATTTCAGCAACACCATCAAACTTGGTAATTAGTTTGTTCTCTTCTGAAATGTTTCCTGCAATACCTCCTACGTGGAAGGTACGAAGTGTAAGCTGTGTACCAGGCTCCCCAATAGACTGAGCAGCTACAACACCTACAGCTTCCCCTCTTTGAACAAGTTTATTTGTTGCAAGGTTACGACCGTAACATTTTACACAAATTCCCTTCTTCGCTTCACAGGTAAGTGGTGAACGCACTTCTACACTTTCGATTGGTGCATTCTCTATAATTTCAACGATTTCTTCAGTGATTTCTGCTCCAGCTTCTACGATCAACTCGTCTGTAGTTGGATTATATACATCATTTAAAGAAATACGCCCTAAAATTCTTTCTCCAAGAGACTCAACAATCTCTTCGTTCTTTTTAAGCGGTCTAACTTCTACCCCTCTTAATGTTCCACAGTCTTCTTCGTTTACGATAACGTCCTGAGAAACATCCACCAAACGACGAGTTAAATAACCCGCATCTGCCGTTTTAAGTGCGGTATCCGCAAGACCTTTACGAGCACCGTGAGTAGAGATAAAGTATTCAAGAATCGAAAGACCTTCTTTAAAGTTAGAAAGAATTGGGTTTTCGATAATCTCACCTCCACCAGAGTTCGATTTTTTAGGTTTCGCCATAAGACCACGCATACCGGTAAGCTGACGAATCTGCTCTTTAGATCCACGAGCTCCAGAATCAAGCATCATGAACACCGAGTTAAATCCTTGCTTATCTTCACGAATTCGCTTCATCGCTAATTCGGTAAGGCCGGCATTTGTTGAAGTCCAAATGTCAATTACCTGGTTATAACGCTCGTTATTGGTAATAAGACCCATGTTATAGTTACCTATGATCCCTTCTACCTGCTCATTTGCCTCATCGATCATCGTTTGTTTTTCAGCAGGGATAATAATATCACCTAAACTGAAAGATAACCCACCGCGGAATGCGAATCCATATCCAAGAGATTTAATCTTATCAAGGAATTCTGAAGTTTCAGGAACACTGGTTAATTTAAGAATCTTACCAATAATTTCACGAAGTGATTTTTTAGTAAGTACCTCATTAATATATCCCGCTACTTCTGGTACCGTTTCGTTAAACAACACTCTACCTACCGTAGATTCTATAATCTGGTATACTAACTTTCCTTCTTCATTGTAATCTTTTGCTCTAATTTTAATAGGAGCGTTAAGATCTACTCTCTTCTGGTTATAAGCAATAACCACCTCTTCAGCTGAATAGAAAGTTAAGCCTTCACCTAAAACAGGCTCTTCATCTGTAGATCGCTTAAGCTTGGTCATATAATACAGACCAAGAACCATATCCTGAGAAGGTACTGTAATTGGCGAACCATTTGCAGGGTTAAGGATGTTATGAGAGGCCAACATTAATAATTGTGCCTCTAAAATAGCCTCTGGCCCAAGTGGTAAATGCACTGCCATCTGATCCCCATCAAAGTCGGCATTAAAAGCCGTACAGGCCAATGGGTGTAATTGTATCGCTTTCCCCTCGATAAGTTTAGGCTGGAATGCCTGGATACCAAGACGGTGAAGCGTAGGAGCACGGTTTAGTAATACAGGATGTCCTTTAAGAACATTTTCTAAGATATCCCATACCACCGGCTCTTTTTTATCTATAATCTTTTTCGCAGATTTTACTGTTTTTACAATTCCTCTTTCGATTAATTTTCTAATTACAAAAGGCTTGTAAAGCTCTGCCGCCATATTCTTTGGAAGACCACATTCGAACATTTTAAGTTCTGGTCCCACAACGATTACAGAACGTGCTGAATAATCCACACGCTTACCAAGTAAGTTTTGACGGAAACGTCCCTGCTTACCTTTTAAGGAATCCGAAAGGGATTTAAGCGGACGGTTAGAATCCGTTTTTACTGCTGAGGATTTTCTTGTATTATCGAATAAGGAATCTACAGATTCCTGAAGCATACGCTTTTCGTTACGTAAGATTACTTCAGGAGCTTTAATTTCCATTAGACGCTTCAAACGGTTGTTACGAATAATTACCCTTCTATAAAGATCGTTAAGATCTGAAGTAGCAAAACGACCACCGTCCAAAGGCACAAGAGGTCTTAATTCTGGTGGAATTACCGGGATAACTTTCATTATCATCCACTCTGGTAAATTCTCACGGTTTTTATTCGCGTCACGAAGTGCTTCTACAACCTGAAGACGCTTTAAAGCCTCTGTTTTACGTTGTTTAGAAGTTTCGTTATTTGCTTTATGTCTTAATTCGTATGAAAGTTCATTTAAGTCAATTCTTCTAAGAATTTCAATAAGACATTCAGCTCCCATTTTTGCGATAAACTTGTTTGGGTCGCTGTCTTCTAAATATTGATTTTCCTGAGGAAGTTCGTCTAAAATATTAAGATACTCTTCTTCAGTTAAGAAATCCATTTTCTTTAAAGGATCTCCATTCTCATTTTTTGCATTACCAGGCTGAATTACCACGTATCTCTCGTAGTAAATAATCATATCTAATTTCTTAGAAGGAAGCCCTAGTAAATACCCAATTTTATTGGGTAACGAACGGAAATACCAGATATGAGCTACAGGAACTACCAAATTGATGTGCCCAACACGGTCTCTACGAACTTTCTTTTCTGTTACCTCTACACCACAACGGTCACACACGATTCCTTTGTAACGTATTCTTTTATATTTTCCACAGGCACATTCGTAATCCTTCACAGGACCAAAAATACGCTCACAGAACAATCCGTCACGCTCAGGTTTGTGCGTACGATAATTGATAGTTTCCGGTTTAAGAACTTCGCCACGAGATTCTGCGAGGATAGACTCGGGAGAAGCTAAACCGATAGAGATTTGATTAAATCTCTGTACTGTATTCTTATCATTATTTCTAGCCATAATAAATGCTGCTATCTAATTATTGTGAAAATACTGAAAATTCGGAGCGGCTATACCGCTCCGAAAAACAGTGTTTTATTCTTCTAATTTTAAATCCAGTCCAAGACCTTTCAATTCATGCATTAATACATTGAAAGATTCTGGTAATCCTGGTTCTGGCATAGGCTCTCCTTTAACGATACTTTCGTAAGTCTTAGCCCTTCCTATCACGTCATCAGATTTTACGGTTAAGATTTCTCTTAAGGTACTTGAAGCACCGTATGCTTCAAGAGCCCAAACCTCCATCTCACCAAAACGCTGACCTCCAAACTGAGCTTTACCACCAAGTGGTTGCTGAGTAATAAGGGAGTATGGCCCAATAGAACGAGCGTGCATTTTATCATCGATCATGTGACCTAATTTCAGCATATAAATTACACCTACTGTCGCTCTCTGATCAAAACGCTCACCGGTACCACCATCAAATAAATATGTATGACCAAAACGTGGAATTCCTGCTTCGTCCGTTAACTCATTGATCTTGTCTAAAGATGCACCATCGAAAATTGGAGTTGCATACTTTTTCCCTAATTTCTGACCTGCCCATCCAAGAACAGTTTCATAAATCTGACCAATGTTCATACGAGAAGGTACCCCAAGTGGGTTCAATACAATATCAACAGGAGTTCCGTCATCTAAGAATGGCATATCTTCCTGACGAACAATACGAGCAACGATACCTTTGTTACCGTGACGTCCTGCCATCTTATCCCCTACTTTAAGCTTACGTTTCTTAGCAATGTAAACTTTAGCCAGTTTTAAGATTCCAGATGGAAGCTCATCCCCTACAGAGATTGTAAACTTCTCTCTTCTTAAATTACCCTGAAGGTCGTTCTCTTTAATTTTATAATTATGAAGAAGATCTGCTACAAGCGCGTTGGTATGATCATCTGTAGTCCAGGTACCCTGAGTAAGATGCGTATAATCATCAACAGAGTTTAACATCTTTAAGGTATACTTCTTACCTTTTGGAAGTACCTCTTCTCCAAGATCATTTTGTACACCCTGAGCTGTTTTTCCACCTACGATAGCAAATAATTTATCTACTAACTGAGATTTAAGCACAGCAAACTTCGCTTCGTACTTTTTCTCTAAAACAGCAACATCTTCTTTATCTTGTGCTCTCTTACGCTTATCTTTAATTGCACGGGCAAATAACTTCTTGTTAATTACCACACCACTTAATGATGGTGAAGCTTTTAAAGAAGCGTCTTTAACGTCTCCCGCTTTATCACCAAAGATCGCTCTAAGAAGTTTTTCTTCTGGCGTAGGATCACTTTCCCCTTTAGGAGTGATCTTACCAATAAGAATATCTCCCGGCTTCACTTCAGCACCAATTCTAATCATACCATGCTCATCAAGATCCTTAGTAGCATCCTCTGAAACATTAGGTATATCGTTAGTAAGCTCTTCGTTACCTAATTTAGTATCACGAACTTCTAATGAATACTCATCAATATGAATAGATGTAAAGATATCGTCTCTTACAACTTTCTCTGAAATTACAATCGCATCCTCGAAGTTATATCCTTTCCAGGGCATAAAGGCAACTTTCATATTACGTCCAAGAGCAAGTTCTCCTTTATCGGTTGCATAACCCTGACATAATACCTGACCTTTAGTTACTCTATCTCCTACACTAACAATTGGTTTAAGGTTGATTGAAGTTCCCTGGTTCGTTTTACGGAATTTAATAAGATCGTAAGTTTTAGAATCTGAATCGAAACTTACCATTCTTTCTTCTTCAGTACGATCGTATTTAATTGTTATCTTTTGTGCGTCTACGTATTCTACTTCTCCTTCTCCTTCCGCATTAATCAATACACGAGAATCTGTAGCCACTTGTCTTTCCAATCCAGTTCCTACGATTGGAGAGTCTGCTCTTAATAAAGGAACTGCCTGACGCATCATGTTAGATCCCATCAACGCACGGTTCGCATCATCGTGTTCCAAGAAAGGAATTAAAGACGCAGAAATTGATGAAATCTGGTTTGGAGCAACATCGGTATAATGTACCTCTTTAGGATCCACAACCGGGAAGTCACCTTCCATACGTGCAATTACCTTATCGGTATCAATAGTTCCGTCATCTCCTAATGGAATGTTTGCCTGGGCAATTTTCTTTCCTTCTTCTTCTTCTGCACTTAAATAAATAGGCTCTTCAGAAATATTAATCTTTCCATCCTCTACGGTTCTATAAGGTGTTTCAATGAATCCCATTCCATTAACTTTCGCATAAACTGAAAGTGAAGAAATAAGACCAATGTTAGGACCTTCAGGAGTCTCAATAGGACATAATCTTCCGTAATGAGTATAGTGAACGTCACGAACCTCGAAACCAGCACGCTCTCTGGAAAGACCACCAGGTCCTAATGCAGAAAGACGACGTTTATGAGTAATCTCAGCCAATGGGTTCGTTTGATCCATAAACTGAGACAACTGGTTGGTACCAAAGAATGAGTTGATCACAGAAGAAAGTGTCTTCGCATTGATCAAATCGATAGGCGTAAACACCTCGTTGTCACGAACGTTCATTCTTTCACGAATCGTACGAGCCATACGGGCTAAACCAACACCAAATTGCTGAGATAACTGTTCTCCAACAGTTCTAACACGACGGTTAGATAAGTGATCAATATCATCGATCTCTGCCTTAGAGTTAATTAGCTCAATTAAATATTTTACAATGGTAATGATATCTTCTTTGGTAAGCACCTGCTTATCCATAGCTACATCAAGACCAAGTTTTTTGTTCATTCTATAACGACCAACTTCTCCTAAACTATAACGCTGATCTGAGAAGAATAATTTGTCGATTATTCCACGTGCAGTTTCCTCATCTGGCGGTTCAGCATTACGTAATTGACGGTAGATATGTTCAACCGCCTCCTTTTCAGAGTTTGTTGGATCCTTCTGTAGTGTATTATGTATAATCGCATAATCACCGGTAGAATTGTCTTCTTTATGAAGAAGAATTGTTTTGGTTCCTGTTTCAAGAATTTCTTCTATATGATCCTTATCTAATTCGGTATCACGATCTAAAACAATCTCGTTACGCTCGATAGAAACAACTTCACCAGTATCTTCATCTACGAAATCTTCGTACCATGTGTTAAGCACACGAGCCGCTAACTTTCTACCTAAAACTTTCTTAAGACCTGTTTTTGAAACTTTTACTTCTTCAGCAAGATCAAAAATTTCAAGAATATCTTTATCGCGCTCAAATCCAATTGCGCGGAAAAGAGTGGTTACAGGTAATTTTTTCTTTCTATCGATATAAGCATACATAACGCTATTAATATCGGTAGCAAATTCTATCCAGGAACCTTTAAAAGGAATTACTCTGGCAGAATATAATTTTGTTCCATTTGCATGGAAAGATTGTCCAAAGAATACTCCCGGAGAACGGTGAAGCTGAGAAACTACAACACGCTCTGCACCATTAATACAAAAAGTCCCACTAGGGGTCATATAAGGAATTGTCCCTAGATAAACATCCTGTACGATAGTTTCAAAATCCTCATGTTCTGGATCTGTACAATATAGTTTCAACCTTGCTTTTAAAGGTACACTATATGTAAGACCACGCTCAATACACTCTTGAATAGAATATCTTGGTGGGTCTACAAAATAATCTAAAAATTCTAATACAAATTGGTTACGGGTATCCGTAATTGGGAAGTTTTCAAGGAAGGTGTTATAAAGGCCTTCATTTCCCCGCTCTTCTGATTTTGTTTCTAATTGAAAGAAATCCTGGAAAGATTTGATCTGAATATCCAAAAAATCTGGATAGTCAGGTCTGTTCTTTACAGAAGAGAAACTAAATCTTTCAGTTTGCTTTGCTAACATCAATGGACGGATTATAATTTATATAAAAATTGCTTGCGAAAAAAGCATTAGCTCCATATACGCAAAAGGGTTTAGACCTTCAGGAGCGTATCCTGAGGCCTAAACCTAAATAATATTGCTCTCGTCAAGCTTATTTAAGCTCAACCTCAGCTCCTGCTTCTTCTAATTGAGATTTTAAAGCTTCAGCTTCATCTTTAGAAACTCCTTCTTTAACTGCTTTTGGAGCTCCATCTACTAATTCCTTAGCATCTTTAAGTCCAAGACCTGTTAATTCTTTTACTAGTTTTACAACTGCTAATTTAGATCCACCTGGAGCTTTAAGAATTACATCAAATTCAGTTTGCTCTTCAGCAGCTTCCTCACCACCAGCAGCAGCTCCACCAGCAACAGCTACAGCTGCAGCAGCAGGCTCAATACCATACTCTTCTTTTAATATATCAGCTAACTCGTTTACTTCTTTAACTGTTAAGTTAACTAATTGTTCTGCGAATTCTTTTAAATCTGCCATTTTCTATCGTTTTAAAATTTTTGTAAAAGTTATATTTATTAAAAAGTGCGTACTATACTAGTCCTCTTTTTCTGAAAGAGTTTTAAGTATCCCTGCAAGTTTGCCTCCACTTGATTTAAGTGCAGAAACAACGTTTTTAGCAGGAGATTGAAGTAATCCAATGATATCTCCAACAACCTCTTCTTTAGACTTAATATTAGAAAGAGCTTCTAAATACTCATCTCCAACATAAATTGCTTCATCAATAAAAGCTCCTTTAAGAACAGGCTTCTCGTTTTTCTTTCTGAATTCTTTAATTACTTTAGCTGGCGCATTACCAGTTTCAGCAATCATTATAGAGGTGTTACCTTTTAAAGTTGTTGGAAGATCTCCAAAATCTTTATCAGAGGCTTCCATTGCTTTAGTTAGTAACGTATTCTTAACTACCGCAAGTTTTACATTAGCTTTAAAACAAGCTCTACGTAAATTAGAGGTTGTTCCGGCATCCAAACCTGAGATATCTGCAATATAGATAGTTGAAGTATCAGCTAACTGGGCAGTTAAATCTTCTATTACTTTTGATTTTTCTTCTCTTGTCATAATACCTTATTATTGCTCAGTAAACCTTTTTGTATCTATTGCTACACCAGGCCCCATTGTACTGGACATGTGGATACTTTTAATGTATACACCTTTAGCTGCCTGAGGTTTCAGTTTTACAAGCGTCGTTAATAATTCTCTTGCGTTACCGGCTATTTTATCTGGATTAAAAGATACTTTTCCTATACCAGCGTGAACGATACCGGTTTTATCAACTTTAAAATCGATTTTACCAGCCTTCACATCAGATACTGCTTTAGCGATATCCATAGTCACAGTTCCGGTTTTAGGGTTAGGCATTAAACCTCTAGGACCTAAAACACGTCCTAAGGGTCCTAATTTACCCATAACACTAGGCATAGTGATGATCACATCTACATCTGTCCAACCACCTTTAATTTTATCAAGGTATTCATCAAGACCTACATAATCAGCACCTGCGTTCTTAGCTTCCTCTTCTTTATCTGGAGTTACTAAGGCAAGAACCTTAACATCTTTACCTGTCCCGTGTGGTAATGTAACCACCCCTCTAACCATTTGGTTAGCTTTTCGAGGATCTACATTTAAACGTACCGCTAAATCCACAGAAGCGTCAAAGCTCTCGCTAGAAACTTCTTTGATCAAAGCAGAAGCTTCAGCAACCGTATAGGCTTTACCCTTTTCGATTTTAGATTGAGCTTCTTTTTGTTTTTTAGTCAACTTTGCCATTTTCTAAATTCTTTTTGGATTAAAACGGTGCATCACCTTTTACTGTTATACCCATAGAACGAGCTGTACCAGCGACCATTTTCATTGCAGATTCGATAGTAAATGCATTTAAATCCTGCATTTTATCCTCAGCAATCTCTTTTATTTGATCCCAAGATACACTTGCTACTTTTTTTCTGTTAGGCTCTCCTGAACCCTTTTTTGTTTTTGCTGCTTCCATTAGCTGTACTGCTGCTGGTGGAGTTTTGATAACAAAATCAAATGATTTATCAGAATAAACAGTAATAGCTACTGGTAGCACTTTACCTTGTTTATCCTGAGTTCTACCATTGAATTGCTTACAGAATTCCATGATATTAACTCCGGCAGCACCTAAAGCAGGTCCAACTGGTGGTGAAGGGTTAGCAGCACCTCCGCGAACTTGTAGTTTTACAACTTTACTTACTTCTTTTGCCATTTTTTACATTTTTAGAAGATAGTTTATTAGAGTGGAAGCAAATAAAAAACTATCAAAAAATTTGTAACAATTATATTTTTTCAACTTGCATATAACTAAGCTCTAATGGTGTTTTTCTACCAAAGATCTTAACCATAACTTCAAGCTTACGCTTTTCTTCATTAATTTTCTCAACAGTTCCATTGAAACCGTTAAAAGGACCATCAATTACTTTAATAGTTTCCCCAAGAGTAAAAGGAATCGCAACATTATCAGTTTTAACCGATAACTCATCTACTTTTCCTAGCATACGATTAACTTCAGACTGTCTAAGTGGGACAGGATCACCACCTTTTGTTTCTCCAAGAAAACCGATCACTCCGTTAATACCTTTAATAATATGAGGAATTTCGCCACCTAAATTGGCCTGAATCATTATATATCCAGGAAAGTATACTCTCTCCTTATTAATCTTCTTCCCGTTTCTAATCTGGATAACCTTTTCTGTAGGAACCAATACCTGATCCACCCAGTCTTCCATACCCATATGGGAAATTTCACGCTCTATATAATCTTTTACTTTATTTTCTTGTCCACTTACGGCACGAACTACATACCATTTCTTATCCTTAACTTCTGCCATAACTAGTTTACGATTTTACCCATTCAAAGTATTGCTCAATCACGGTACTGAATAAAGTATCAACACCCCAAATAGCTAAAGAAAAAATAATAGAAAAAACTGCAACTAGAATTGTTAGCCTTTGAGCTTCAGGCCAACTTGTCCAGGTAACATGGTTTTTCAACTCGTTATAAGACTCTGATATATAATTAACAATTCCTGCCATTCCTTAAAGTATTTGCACGGGTTGAGAGGCTCGAACTCCCGACACCTGGTTTTGGAGACCAGTGCTCTACCAACTGAGCTAAACCCGTAAGATAAAGAGAAGGTATCCTGCTCTTCACAGGATACCTTATATATTCAAACTATGATTAGTCTAAAATTTCAGTTACCTGACCAGCACCTACAGTTCTACCACCTTCACGGATAGCGAAACGTAAACCAACATTCATTGCAATAGGCTGAATCAAATCAACAGTAATTGTAAGGTTATCACCTGGCATTACCATCTCTACTCCTTCAGGAAGACTAATTGTCCCTGTTACATCAGTTGTACGTACGTAGAACTGAGGACGGTAGTTGTTATGGAATGGAGTGTGACGTCCACCTTCTTCTTTTTTAAGGATATAAACCTCTGCCTTAAACTTAGCATGAGGAGTTACAGATCCAGGTTTAGTAATTACCATACCTCTAGAGATCTGAGTTTTCTCGATACCTCTTAATAAAAGACCCACGTTATCACCAGCTTCACCTCTATCAAGAATTTTACGGAACATTTCTACTCCAGTAATTGTAGAAGTCAATTTACCAGCACCCATACCAATAATCTCTACAGGATCTCCAGTATTAGCTACACCAGTTTCGATACGTCCAGTTGCTACTGTACCACGACCAGTAATAGAGAATACATCCTCGATTGGCATTAAGAATGGTTTATCAACATCACGCTGTGGTAATTCAATCCAGCTATCAACAGCTTCCATAAGATCTAAAACAGACTGTGTCCATTTATCATCACCTTCTAAAGCACCAAGAGCAGATCCAGAAATTACAGGACCATTATCTCCATCATACTCATAGAAAGAAAGTAAATCTCTAACTTCCATTTCTACTAGCTCAAGAAGCTCCTCATCATCTACAAGGTCAACTTTATTTAAAAACACAACAATTCTTGGGATACCAACCTGGCGACCAAGAAGGATGTGCTCACGAGTTTGTGGCATAGGACCATCAGTCGCAGCAACAACAAGGATAGCACCGTCCATCTGAGCAGCACCAGTTACCATGTTCTTAACGTAATCGGCGTGACCTGGACAGTCAACGTGAGCATAGTGACGGTTTGCAGTCGCGTACTCTACGTGAGAAGAGTTAATGGTAATACCTCTATCTTTTTCCTCAGGAGCGTTATCGATTTGATCGAAAGCTCTAGCTTCAGAATATCCAGCGTCAGCTAACACCTTAGTAATAGCTGCTGTTAAAGTAGTTTTTCCGTGATCTACGTGTCCAATCGTACCTATATTTAAGTGCGGTTTGGAACGATCATAAGTTTCCTTTGCCATAATTAATACTTATTTAATCTTAGTTATATATTAGTGTTCAATTTTATACTAAACCAGAGCCAACGACGAGAATTGAACTCGTGACCTCTTCCTTACCAAGGAAGCGCTCTACCCCTGAGCTACGTCGGCAAACATGGATAGCTAAGCTACCCGATTGCTTTAAACAACAAAAACCATAAGCTAATAATAGCTTACGGATATCATTGATCTCATTTAATAATTTTGTTGAGCGGGAGACCGGGTTCGAACCGGCGACATTCAGCTTGGAAGGCTGACGCTCTACCAACTGAGCTACTCCCGCTTATTTATCCAATATTTAATATTTAAAAATTCAATTTCGAATCTTAACTTTTTAAATCTTGAATTCCTTATGTGGGGAGAGCAGGATTCGAACCTGCGAAGGTAAAAACCAACAGATTTACAGTCTGTCCTCGTTGGCCGCTTGAGTATCTCCCCTCAAAATTATTATACCATTATTTCATAGAACTACAACCCGAAGGCCAGCTTTATGATGGTATCAAAACGGCTGCAAATTAAAGTAATTTTACAGCACCATCCAAAGCTTTTTTCAAAAAAAATTCGAAAAATTTCTAGTTTGTTAATTTTCAATAAATTAAGCAAACTAAAGCTTTCAGATTCAAAATTTCAGAGCCGATGGAGGGACTCGAACCCACGACCTGCTGATTACAAATCAGCTGCTCTAGCCAGCTGAGCTACATCGGCAACACTTTACTTTTCACAATAAAAAAGTCCGCTATTTCTAACGGACTGCAAATGTATATAAATTATTTAGATCTCAAAATATATTTTTGAGATTTTTTTGTCTAAGCATAAGCTTTGGACTTTTCCTTACGTTTAATCAACTGTCTTTGCAATGAGTTAACACACTCATCTACACACTCTTCAAAAGTTTTACATGTCTTTTTCACCATAACATCCCCTCCTGGAATACTCAGCAAAATTTCTGTAATCTTATTTTCCTTATCACTTGTTTTCTGAACTTTCAGATAAACATCCGCAAAAATAACCTTGCTGTAGAAATTCTCTAGTTTATCCATTTTTTTCTGAATAAAACCAATCAGCTTCTGATCTGCGTTAAAGTTTACAGATTGCACGTTTACTTTCATAATTTCAAAAATTTAATTAAACAAAAAGGTTAAGCTAGTCCTTATTGTTACGAGGGTGAGCTTTCGAATGAATATTTTTGAGCTCTGCAATACTATTATGCGTATAGATCTGAGTAGCCGCCAGGCTAGAATGACCTAAGAGTTCTTTTACCGCATTTAAGTTTGCCCCTTCATTCAATAAGTGCGTGGCAAAGGAATGTCTAAGTATATGAGGACTTTTCTTTACTTTAGCCGACGCCTTACTAAAATAGGTATTTATTATTCTATAAACAAGACTTTCACTCATTTTGTCTCCTTTAGAAGAGATAAATAAACGAGAAGTTTTTGCAGTATCAGGCACAATATGGCTTCGTTGCTCTATATACAATTCAATCGTCTTCGCTACACTCTTTAATAACGGCAGATATCTTTCTTTATTTCTTTTCCCAAGCACTTTAATATTCAGTCTGGCAAGATCCAGATCATTAATCCCCAGGTTTATCAATTCAATTCGCCTTAAACCTGCCGAATAAAACAACTCTATAATCGCTTTATCGCGTATCCCTTCAAAACTATCCGTGTCAATATCATTAATTACAGTAGCCACTTCTACTTTAGAAAATGGCACCTGCAGCTTTTTTGCCATCTTAAGCGGCCGATGTTTTTGTAAAGGTGAAATAGACAGCTCCCCTACTTTTTGCAGAAAATAATAATAGGATTTTAGCGAAGATATCTTACGATTAATACTTCTATTAGATACACCTGATTCTGATAGAGAAACAATCCAGTTCCGGATTTGGGCATAATCCACATTCTTTAAATCCGAACATTCGAATTCAGCCAATAAAAATTCCTGAAATGAGAGAAGATCGGCTTCATAAGCCTTAAGAGTATGGAGGGAATAATTCTTCTCTAAAAGAAGATAATCTTTAAATTTCGGAATAGACATAAAAAAACTGTTGACAAACAAAGTTAAAAAACTTTATCTATCAACAGTTATATTTTTACCAAAGAAGCAGGGCTTCTTTACCGATATTCACTCTTAAAAAAGAAAGGAAATACTAGATATCTTCCTGGTCTCTAAGGTGCTGAATATACTGCGCTTTTTGAACTTGCGCCCTACGTTCTACAGACGGTTTTGTAAAATGCTGACGACTTCTTAGCTGACGCATTGTTCCTGTTTTATCGAATTTACGCTTAAAACGCTTAAGCGCTCTATCAATGTTTTCTCCGTCTTTTACTGGTATTATTAACATAGATCCACCTCCTTTCTTTGAAAATTAGGGTGCAAATATAATCTAATTTTACTTCCTCACAACTTTATTTAAAAGATTAAATATAATTTTTAGCAATAAGCAATCAACTATTGGCTATTCACTCTAAAACCAAAGGATAGTTTATGTATTATTCAACCTTAAATCTTAAACCTGAAACTTTTCAAAATTAAAATCCTTTAACTTTAGCCAGCTTACAATTTAGAATCTACAGCTGGCACAGCTCATGTAAAATGTATAACGTATAATGATTAAATAAGGTACAAGGTGAAACGTAACATTCTCAAAAAACAATGACTATTAGATTTTAAATGAAAACGACAAGAACAATCTCATTCAAACCAAAATCAAACCTTCACGCTTAGAACTTTTAACTTTCAAACTGTTCCACTCTTTTTCATATAAACACCTCCTTCACCGGTGCCTTGTACTCTTTCTTATCTATGACCATTTTGGCGATAATCTTTGGATCATTTTCGCCAAAACGGGTTACGATTTAAATACCTCCTTCACCGGTGCCTTGTACTCTTTCTTATCTATGACCATTTTGGTGATAATCTTTGGATCATTTTCGCCAAAACGGGTTACGATTTAAATACCTCCTTCACCGGTGCCTTGTACTCTTTCTTATCTATGACCATTTTGGCGATAATCTTTGGATCATTTTCGCCAAAACGGGTTACGATTTAAACACCTCCTTCACCGGTGCCTTGTACTCTTTCCTATCTATGACCATTTTGGCGATAATTTCCCTTAAAATTTCAGAGGTGCCACCGCCTATTGGTCCAAGTCGGCTATCTCTAAACATTCTCGCTAGCGGATAGTCTTCCATATAACCGTAGCCACCTAACATTTGCAGACTTCCGTAGATTACTTCGTCCGCAATTTTGGTACTTAAAAGTTTAGACATGCTAGCTTCTTTCACCGGATACTCTCCCTTTCCTAATTTATAGGCAGTAGCATAATTAAACTCTTTGATAACCGTTACTTCGCTTACCATATCTGCGATTTTGTGTCGTAAGGCCTGGAATTCATTTATCTTCTTCCCAAAAGCTTCCCGCTCATTCATGTAATTAATCGCATAATCCAGGGCAAATTCGGCTCTGGCATGCGCATTTACCCCCATTATCAATCGCTCCATTGCAAAGTGCTGCATAATATATGAAAAACCTTTATTCTCCTCTCCTAACATATTACTGGCCGGGATTTCTACATTATCAAAAGCAATCTCTCCAGTATCTGAAGCTCTCCACCCGAGTTTATTCAACTTTAAAGCAGAAACTCCTTTCGCATTTCTATCTACAATAAAAATACTCATCCCCTTACTTTTAAGCTCAGGGCTGGTTTTTGCTGCCACAACTAAATAATCAGCATAAACCCCATTAGTGATAAAAGTTTTCGAACCGTTTAATATATAGGTATCTCCTTTTTTTTCTGCAGTCGATCTCATTCCAGCAACATCAGAGCCGCCAAAAGGCTCTGTAACACATAAGGCACCTATTTTCTCTCCGCTAATACTTGGAATAAGATATTTTGCTTTTAGTTCTTCACTGGCTTCTACTTTAACATGCGTCATTGCTAAATAAGCATGCGCCCACATTGCCGCAGCAAAACCTCCTGAGTTTATTTTTTGTAACTCCTCCAGGAATATAATGGTATAAAATATATCAAGATCTAATCCTCCATATTCCTCTGGCTGATATAAACCAAAATACCCCATTTCACCAAACTTTTCCCAAATAAAACGGTCTATAGTTCCTGTCTCTTCCCATTTATCAATGTGTGGAACTACCTCCTTTTGTAAAAACTCTTTAAAACTCTCTCTGAATAGAGCATGCTCTTCAGTAAAATACATGGAATTCATTTAATCTTAATAATGTAAAAAATAGTCGATCTATTTCTATAAAAAATACCGCTAAATTAAATTCATTTTTAGATTTACCTTACAAAATGGACTTAAAATTAAGAATATAGTATTTTTTTACAATATATCAATTAAAACTTAAATATAATTGAATTCTATCAATTTTTAAGACCGGGAAATCCTCTATTTTTAACAAAACTTCAATTGAATCTATTCCTTCATGAAGGTTTCTGTAATCTATAATTGCTTTTGCCAGGTCATAATTAAAATAGGGAAGCTCTGAAAGCTCTAAAACTCCAATAGTGTTGATATTCTTTTTGTTGAAATTGGGCGGAATTTCATTTAAATATTTTAAAAGCTCGATCCGAACCTCGTCAGAAAGCCCATAAATATCTTTTAACTGAATTAAACTTCTATAACCGCCAATACTTTCCCTATACTTTATTATTCTGTTGGAAAGTACCTCTCCTATTCCCTTTACTTTCTGAAGTTCTAAAGCACCCACGGAATTTAGATCGAACTTTAAAACTGCGGTTTGTTTTATCGAAACTGAATTGTTGTTATCAGTAATCCATTCGGAAAATTTAAAATAAGGGATTAATTGCTCCAAAACCGAGTCTGAAACACCGGTAATCCTCTGAAAATCTTCGGCAGAATTTATCCATTGCCCGGAAGACTGAAAGTCTAATAGTGCATCAATCTCTTTTAAAGACAGTCCAACTCGATAAGCCTGATAGTCCTTAAGGTAATTAGGATTGAAAGGATAAATAGTATCTTTACCGGTATCGACCTGCTTTAGGCTATCTAATTTATGCTGGAATTGAATAATTTCAGCATTCGTTTCTTTGGGAATATCCTCCTCGAGGGATAGAAAAGGAGACTTAAAATAAAACACCTGAAGGATAATAATAAGAGCAATTAAAACAAAAATCCCATTCCGTTCACTTTTATTGAAAACGAAATGGGATTTCCAGTGTTTCATACTTATATGTTTAGACTACATTATTATTGCATCGTAGTCTTTGGCTTACCGTCTTTAGTAAATAATTCTCCTGCTTTTAATTTCCTAAAGTATTCACGTAGGTCCTCTCTAACCTCTCCACTCATTATATAAAGACCAATAATATTAGGGAAAGACATTGATAAAATCATCATATCAGAGAAATCCAGTACAGCACCAAGACTAATGGAAGCTCCAATTACGACAAATACCAAGAAAAATACTTTATAAATAAGTTCTGATTTTGTACTCTTTCCAAAAAGGAAGGTCCAGGCTCTCATACCGTAATACGACCAAGAAATCATTGTTGAAAAAGCAAATAAGAAGACCGCTACGGAAAGCACATAAGGGAACCAGTCGATCACACTTGCAAACGCATCTGATGTTAACTGCGTACCACCTACTCCTTCAACCTCATGCATTCCGGTAAAGATCAGTACCAAAGCAGTTAATGTACAAACAACAACCGTATCTATAAAAGGCTCTAATAATGCCACAAAGCCTTCAGAAGGAGGATTATTTGTTTTTACCACACTATGCGCAATTGCAGCAGAACCTACACCAGCTTCATTAGAGAATGCTGCTCTTTGGAATCCTACGATCAATACACCAATAACTCCTCCTTTTAAAGCAGAAGGACTAAAAGCTCCATCCCAAATAGCGGTTAATGCCGGTCCGATATTTTCAATATTAATTCCAATAACCACAAAAGCTCCTATGATATAAACTGCTGCCATTATGGGAACAATTTTACCCGTTACATTTGCAATACTATTAATTCCTCCAATAATTACAACACCAACAAGAACAGCTAAAATAATACCGAACCAAAATCCGTTTCCTTCTAACATTGGAAATTGACCAGACAAAATCTCAAAAGACTGGTTGGCCTGGAACATATTACCTCCTCCAAAAGAAGCTCCTACACCTAAAATAGCAAAGAAGCCAGCAAGAAAGCGACCAAAACTTTTCATGTTACGTTTTTCCAAACCATAACGTAAATAATTCATAGGCCCTCCAAATACACGTCCTTCAGAATTAATATGTCTATATTTTACACCAAGAGTACATTCTACAAACTTAGAAGACATTCCCAGTAAACCGGCAATAATCATCCAAAAAGTTGCACCAGCACCACCCAGTGAAACGGCTACAGCTACCCCTGCTATATTCCCTAGACCAACCGTAGCAGAGACTGCTGTCGCTAAGGCCTGGAAATGGGTAATCGTTCCCGGTGCATCTGGATCATCATATTTTCCACTAGCAAGTTCAAAAGAATGCTTAAATCCTCTAATATTAATAAAACCCATTCTTATCGTAAAGAAAGCTGCACCAAAAATCAACCAGATCACAATAAATGGTATTGGGTGAGATTGTGGGTCACCATTTGGATAGGTAAGAATTACCGGCTCATCATATTTTATTTGTGCCAGATAATGTGCTCCAGTCTCAATTAAATCTTCGGTATTTTGAAAATCGTAAATTGAGCCTCCTTCTTTTACCAGGTACTTTAATTTACCAGCAGCACTTGCATAAACGGGAACATCACCACCTTTGGTAGAGGTCACTACAGCTATCTGCTCTCCTTTATCTACATGCGAACCTTCTGCTATAAGCCATTTTTTTAGCATAAACTTATCCTGAACATCTGCACTCCAACCCGGAGTTTCGACATTTTTCACATCAGCGTACACAATAGGATCATAAATACCTATCGCTGCAAAAGGGTCCCAAAAAAGAACAGCTGTTAATCCCTCAACAGCTGGCGTAAATATTCCATTAAATTTTTCAGTAATCGCTTCAGCTTTCACCTTAGCTTCTACCGTAGCCGTATTCCCATCACTATCCTGAACAACTACAGTGTAAGGAACTCCTTCAGTTAGCCCTTCAGCTTTTGAAGAACTAAGCGGAGTCTCTTTATTAGACCATTTATAAGTGTAAGGTGGGGTTCCTCCGGTTACTTCAACGTCTATAAATCCGTCGTTAATTTTATTTGTGGGGTTTCCGACTTTTGTTTTTACTTCCAGCTCCTGTGCCTGAAGTAATGCCACAGGAAGTAGCAATAACATTGAAAGTAAGTACTTTCTCATATACAGATTAGTGTTTAATTTAGATTTATTTTTTCCGCTCAGCAAGATGCTAAAAAAATAGGCTAATTCAAATTTTATGTCGTTAAAATGTCAAGGTTTTGTTAATGAAACTTAACAAAAATATTAATTATCCCCCTATTTTTTATACGATTCTTGCTAAAGATCGAATACCGAAGTTCTTTTAGTATATACCAAATCCTTAAGTTTTAACCAAAAAGCCAATGTAAGATATACTGCAAAACCTACCCCGAAAGTGAAAAATGTTACATAGATAAAAAACAGTCTTACACTTTTTGCCCGCATTCCAATTTTATCGGCAAGGCGAGAAGAAACGTAAAAGCCATTACGTTCTAAATAATATCTTAAGTTGTAAAAATTTTGTCTCACAGGCCAAATATAACTAATATTTCCCTCTCACAAGCTTCACCCCTAAAGCACATTTTAAACATTTGTTATTATCGCAATACCTATGTTTTAATTGCAATAGCGCCTGGGAGTGCATTGCATTTTTAAACAATTTGGGTTTTAATTCCTGAAAATGCCGAATAACAACATTCTTTTCAGGATCAAGCTCAGCAATTAGATCAAGATAGTATTCTTCTTTATTCATGTTTTTTTTCGCAAAAGCATATTGAACAGGGATAACAGTATTAATGATTAATAGATCTATAAAAGATTTGGTGAGTTTCTTTTGCCTGGGATCGTGCGAACTATTAAAGTTGTAATGTGTTTTCCAGTATTCAGTCACTTCTACATCAAAAACCTTATAGATATTAGCTTTGATCTTAGCTTTACTAAGAGTATTAAACACCGAAGTAGATTTAGCAAAAACAGCCGCCAGCTGCACTAATCTTATACTAGGAAAATTATCGGGACGCAACCTGAAGAATACTGGAGAGGTTTGTATTGGTTCGCCTATTTTAAATTTGTTCTGAAGATAGTTATATTCTTTTTTCAATGCTTTAAAGTAACTATCTTGAAAATCCTCTTGTAGTAAGCCTGCATGTCCCAACAAAACAGCTTCTAATTGAAATTGAGATTGAGAAAGTTTGCGAATCACTTCAAAATCAATGGAAATAGCCAAATTTAAAAAAGCGTTGCCATTTCTATTTAATCCAAAATTCTTAGCGAGTAATTTAAACATGACCGCCTCCCAATCATTGTTGCTTTCTTTCAATAAATCAAAAATAAGCTGTGTTTTCTCTTCGAGACGCTCAACATATAAACGTGTTAACCAGTTCTCTACATCAAAATCATTAAAATCAGGAAAGAATTTTTCACAATTAATCCAATCGTGATCCTTTTCAAATAATTGAAGGCAATTTTGTTGAATTTGAGGTGGAATTTTTTCTTTTAAAGCAAGGGTAGGAATAACAGATTCGTCTTTTCTAAAAATATCAATGTCATGTTCGTAGACCACATGAAGAATTACATTATCATAATTGGTATCGGTATGGTGACTATGGGAATACCAGTCTGAAGATTTTAGATGAATTTCTACATTCCCCGCCCAAAGCTGTTTATCTATTTTCAATTTCGCAGCAAAGAAATCGGGGCCACTCTCAGCATTGTGAGTTCCGGTATGATAGATTTCTAGCGGTTCGCCATTAACTGTTTGAAGTTGCTTTTTATCAAACTTCTGAAATTGCCATATATAATGTAAAAATTCTTCTCTCACTTCCTAAAGTTATGAAAGAATCAGTTAATACGCTAAAAATCAATATCATAAAATATCTCTACTCCTTAGGTAATTTTTCAACTACATTCAGGATAAAATCTTCTACCCAATAGCGATACATCAATCCGCTAGGATGTAATTCATCCTCAGCAATAAGATCCGGATCATCAGCCGCTCTTCTGGAAATTGGGGTAATATTGTAAAAATCTACATTGAAATCCTGCGCTACTCGTTTAAAAACTTCATTAAAAGCATCGATATCACGACCAATTTCATCTTTTTTGGCAGCGCCGAACGGAGTTACACCATAATCTGGAATACTTACTGCAAAAACACCTGCCTCCATCTTTTTAGAATGGTTTATGGCCTTTCTAAAGATCTCACGAAGTTCTTCTTCATACTCTGTAATTGATTTATTTTGATACTGGTTATTCACTCCTATTAAAATAGAAACCAAATCGAAATCTCGCTGCACGTCTAATTCTGAATTTATCCCGGCGATAAGGTCTGCTGTAGTCCATCCTGTTCTCGCTATAATTTTTGGTGCTGCCATGGCATATCCACGTTCCCTCAAGCCTTTGGTAAGCTGTACCGGCCAACGCTCAGATTCTTTAACGCTTTCTCCAATGGTGTAAGAATCTCCTAAAGCTAAATAACTGTATTTTGGATTCCCTTCTGATCCGTTGTCCTTTTGAGCTTCAGGTATACTTTTACCAGAACTACAAGAAATGCTGATAGCGCTAAAAACCAATAATAACAGCGAGTAATATAGTTTCATAGTATTAGGATTTTAGATTAATGAATAGCTTATAACACTGGAAATTCAAATAAAGCAAGCTTTTATAAATAAACTCTCCGTAGCAAACACATAAAGAATTTGTTAGTTTTTCTTGTATTCTAATCAAATAACAGTAAAAGTAGCTAGATGGGATTATAGCAATTCATCTTGATTACGCAGTAAAAATACATATTTAAGCATTTAAGCTAGTAAAGGTCTTCTTAAAGTATTGCGACATTTCAATCTTATTTTCAGATAAAGTTAAATTAAACTTATAAATAGAAAGTCAGTTTTGAACTTATGATAGATTTCAATATTTTTCTAAAGAAAAAATGGCTTCTAATAATCACCAAACGGAACGTCGTCCAGATTCCCGTACTGAGAATAAATCTTCTAAAAGCCCCGAATCAGAAAGATCATTAAGAGACCATAAAAACCCGGTTATTCGATTTTTTGCTAAAAGCGGATATGCCATTTGGATTATCATTCTAGGAATAGGTGGCATCCTTGCATTTTTTGCAACAATAGTCGCTTTATAGCCAAATCAAGATCAAAGCTTCATTGCTATAATCGATTGATTTAGAAAGAATACAAAATAACTTAGGTGCTTAACATTACTATATGGGCTACTCTATAGTATAGCATACCGACTAAAAATCAAGTGATTTCCTTTTTGAACTTAACAAAAAATCACTGCTAAACTTAAATATGTTCTTGTGAGGTATATATGGTATTTCGTAATCACTTGCTTTTTATTGTTTGTTATAATAGAATATAGCATTCGATATCCATTATACCTACCATTCTGGATTCGTTATTATTTTAAAGACTTTTTATGTATGCCTATAGTTTTTGGATGTTGTTTATTGATTCTTCAATGGATAAAAAAAGATCCACTATATAACATTCCAATACTACCGATAATAACTTTAAGCTTTCTTTATTCCATCTATTTTGAGTTAATCCTGCCATCGTTCATGCAGCGATATACTGCTGATCTTATGGATGCCATAATGTATTTCTTGGGTGCCTTCCTTTTTTATGGCATCCAGCATTTAGAAAAAACTAACTAAATTATACAGAATTGAGATAGTATACTATTTACTTAATCTGCCTTTTCGAATTTTGGATTAATAAAAATCTCATTATTACGTAATCGCTTCATATAATTTTTTAGGTCTCCACGGATTTCAGAAGACATTACATACAATCCAATAATATTTGGAAAAGACATTGCTAAGATCATCATATCAGAAAAACTAAGCACTGCACCTAAACTTGCCGAAGCTCCCACCACCACAAATAAAAGAAACATGATCTTATAAATTAGTTCTGATTTTTTACTTCTTCCAAAAAGATACGTCCACGAACGCATGCCGTAATAAGACCAGGAAACCATTGTTGAAAATGCGAATAAAAAAACAGCGAAAGCAAGTACCGCAGGAAACCAGGAAATTACGCTCCCAAAAGCATCAGCAGTAAGTTCTACACCCCCCATACCGTCAACTTCGTGCATTCCGGTAAAAATAAGCACCAAAGCTGTCATCGTACAAACAACCATGGTATCTATAAATGGTTCAACCAGCGAGGTAAAACCATCAGCAATGGGATTTTTAGTCTTAGATGCACTGTGGGCAATAGCAGCAGATCCAACCCCAGCTTCACTAGAGAATGCCGCCCTTTGCAACCCTACAATCAACACGCCTATAAAACCGCCTTTCATGGCACTGGCCGAAAAAGCCCCATCAAAAATTGCATGAAACGCATTTCCTATATTTTCAATATTGGTCCCTATTACCACAAAACATCCTAAAATATATACAATGGCCATGAATGGCACTACCTTCCCGGTTACTTTAGCAATACTGTTAATACCACCAATAATTACAATTCCTACCAAAACGGCAAAACCTAAACCAAACCAAAATCCATGACCTTCTAAAAAAGGAATCTGGTCTGAAACAATTTTAAACGCCTGGTTAGACTGAATCATATTTCCCCCACCAAAAGAAGCTCCTACACCCAAAACAGCGAATAAAATAGCCAGTACTTTACCGGCTCCTTTCATATTTCTTTTTTCCAGTCCATATCGCAGATAATTCATTGGACCACCAAAAATCCGTCCTTCTTCATTAATATGGCGATATTTTACTCCAAGTGTGCACTCCACAAATTTTAAAGACATGGCGAAAAAACCAGCAATAAACATCCAAAAAGTCGCTCCTGCTCCCCCTAAAGAAATAGCAACTGCTACCCCTGCAATATTCCCTAATCCAACAGTTGCTGAAACCGCCGTTGTCATTGCTTCAAAATGTCTTATTCTCCCAGGAGCATCCGGATTATCATATTTTCCTTTCGCAAGATCTATAGAATGCGTAAAACCTCTAACATTTATAAAACCAAGACGAAACGTAAAAAAAATACTTCCTAAAATAAGCCATATTACTATAAAAGGGATAGAGTTCTTACGCACATCTCCATTAGGATACAATACTGGTTGTGGGGAATCGTAAATTATATTTGCTAATTGATGTGCATTTTGTTCTATCACATCTTCTTTATTGTCTGGATTAAAAATAATTGCACCTTCTTTTACCGCATGCTTTAATGTTCCGCCAGCTGGCGCGTAAACAGGAATTTGTTCCTCATTCCCTTTTTGTACAATAGCAATTTTATCTCCTTTTTCAATTTTCCCATTTTCTTGAATTAACCAGCTTTGTAGCGTATATTTTTTCTTGGTTTTAGCATCAAATTCAGGAATTAAAACAGGTCGTTCATCGGTATACACTACAGGATCATAAAGTCCTAAGGGTTCGAACGGGTCCCAAAATAAGATTCCTTCTAAAAAATCTACAGCCGGTTGGGCGCGGCTATTTACTTTTTCGGTAATAGATGAAGCTTCAATTTTAAAACTCTTTTTGACCTTCTCACCGTTAGCATCGGTCACTGTTACCTGGTGCGTTAAGCCTTCTATAAAACCTGTAGCTTTTTTAGCATCCAAAGGTGTTTCTTTTTGGCTCCATTTATATTGATAGGGCGGGGTTCCTCCTTTAACCTTCACTATTGCTTCAGCATCGTTAATCTCCTGAGAAGGATTATTCGTGGCCACCGAAACCTGAAAATCAGCTTCGTTTTGTGCTAATAATGAAGTAAAAAAGCATTGGATTAATAAAAAACAAACAATGTAGTTTCTTCGCATAAATAATTAGATTAAATTATAATTCAGTCGTTATTTAATTTATTTTCTTTAGCAAGAATCTTCGGTAAGGTATTACTGCAACAGGATTTATTCTCTATAAGAATCCCTGTTTTTTCATCCACTCATCATTAAACATTTTTCCCACATACCGGCTACCATGATCGTGAAATAGTACAACCACAACATCATCTTTTTCAAAATGCTCTTTTAATTGTAAAAGTCCTTTTGCTGCGGCTCCGGCAGAATTACCTAAAAAAAAGCCCTCTTCTCTTGCCAGTTTTCGGGTGTAGATGGCAGCATCCTTATCGGTTACCTTGGTAAATCCATCGATTACACTAAAATCCACATTTTTAGGTATAATATCCTCCCCTATACCTTCGGTAACATAAGGATAAATTTCGTTTTCATCAAATTCGCCGGTTTCGTGATATTTTTTAAACACAGATCCATAAGTATCGACCCCCCAAACTTTGATCTTAGGATTTTGCTCTTTTAGATATTTTCCAACACCAGAAATAGTTCCTCCAGTACCAACACCAACGACAAAATGAGTGATTTTACCATCGGTTTGCTTCCAGATTTCCGGACCGGTGCTTTCGTAATGTGCCTTGGTATTGGCAAGATTATCATACTGGTTTACATACCAGGAGTTTGGTGTTTCTTCAGCCATTCTTTTAGCTACAGAATAATAACTTTGAGGATCGTCTGGAGCTACATCGGTTGGACAAACTACAACCTTACTCCCTACGGCTTTTAGAATATCCATTTTTTCCTTGCTTTGCTTATCAGACATTACACACACCATTTTATAACCTTTTACAATCGCGGCTAGTGCAAGTCCCATACCGGTATTACCGCTAGTTCCTTCAATAATAGTTCCGCCCGGTTGTATTAATCCTTTAGCCTCAGCTTCTTCAAGCATCTTTAAAGCCATACGGTCTTTAACTGAATTACCGGGATTAAACGTTTCGTATTTAGCCAGGACAAGCGCATCAATTTCAGCAGTAAGTTTGTTCATTTTCACCAAAGGCGTATTCCCAATGGTTTCCAGGATATTCTCAGCGTAAGTCATGCAATTTTTTTTGGATTCACAATGTAGGGAATCCAAAAGGATAATTCTGTTTAAGAAAAATTAAAACTTGCTATTAAATTTTAATAATTTTTTAGATTTGAATTCTGGAAAATGAATATACTTTTGCGCAAAAAAATCATGAGAAACTTTATTGCACAACAGGTTATCTTTCTTGGGATTACCTCCTTATTATTTAATATTTCCTGCCAGAACGAAAAGAAAGAAAGCAATCTGGATTCTCAAAGCGAATGGCAAGAAAAAAGTCCCAGACAAAAATGGGATTATACCGGCAATTATCAGGTAACTTTACCCTGCGCCGATTGTAAAGGAATCATCGTTAAACTGCAATTAAAAAAAGATAACTCTTATAGAATTGTAAAAAATTACAACGAAAATGATAGCGTTGCAGGTGAAATTAAAACCGAAACCGGCCAATATCAATGGAGCGAAAATGATTCTTTGATTATCCTGAACAATCAGAAATTTAAAGTATCAGACAATGTTTTGTCCTGGAAAAATCCTGAAGTTGACAGAATCAAAAAAGATAGCACCAAAAGTTATACGTTACGTAGAATATAAAAGGACTAAATATTCCAGCGCAACTCAATTCCCCCTATCCGGATTACTACAATAAAGTTTTCTAATGAAAAGAAATAATTAGACAGGTAGGGTAATAAAATTCTAAAATTTGATAAATTTTACTCGAATTTTATCGATTTTACTGGCGATATTTTAGCGATAATCATCGAAGGGATAAGCAACATTAGCATACACAGAATAAGCGTCCCGGCATTCACGGCCAAAATATAATCCCAACTTATATAAATAGGAACTTCGCTTACATAATAGGTCTCTGGATTTAAAGGAATTAATTTAAAATACTTCTGGATAAAAAGTAATCCCAAACCTATCACATTCCCCCAAAATAGGCCAAGCAAAATGAGGTAGCCCGCATTATACAAAAAGATCTTTCTAACCGACCAATCCTGGGTGCCCAATGCTTTAAAAATACCTATCATTTGCGTACGCTCTAAAATAAGTACTAGCAACGCAGTGATCATATTTATCCCGGCTACCAAAATCATAATGCCGATAATCAGGGCAATATTAAAATCGAAAAGGGAAAGCCATTCAAAAATATTATAATATTTCTGGCCAATATGCTGTGCGTCCAAAAACGACCCGGTGTTTAGATAAACCTCGTTCCATTTTTCATCCAGCTGATCAAAATCATTTATAAAAACTTCAAAATTACCAACCTCGTTGTCCTTCCAGCCATTTAACTTTTGGATATGTCGTAAATCGGCAATTAAATACAGTTCATCAAAATCCTGAAAACCTGAGTCATAAATTCCAACAATTTTAAATCCGCGCACAAAAGGGCGGTCCCTGCCTTCCCTAAGAAAATAAGTAGGCGCGCGATCCCCAACTTTTAAATGTAACCGGTTTGCAAGATATCTGGAAATTAAAACCTCATCATTAAGGTTGGATGAATAATCGGGTAATTTTCCTGCAACTAAAAAATCTTTAAAAAAAGACCAATCATAATCGGTCCCTACTCCTTTTACAATTACTCCTTCAAAATCATCTGCAGTTCTAATGATTCCTGCTTTAGTAGCGGTACCCTGTATGTGCGTTATTCCAGAAACCGCATTAAAATCTGGATAAAAATCCTGATCCTTAGAAACCGGCTCTAGCGTCACTTCACTGCTATTATTATCGTAATTGGTAATAATAATATGCCCATTAAAAGCTGCTATTTTATCCCTGATTTTCTTTTGCAACCCCAAACCTGTAGCAAAAGATACCAGCATCATCACCACTCCGATTGCAATTGCAGCAATGGCAATTTTTATAATAGGCGAGGAAATACTACTTTTATCTTTATTGGCGCTTATTAAACGCTTAACTACAAATAATTCAAAATTCAAGAGCTACAATTATATGATTAACCGGTTATTCAAAAGTACATTTTTATTCACTCTTATCGTAATTCTTTCTTGCGGAAACGTAGAAGCCGATAAAAATAGAACTCAGTCCTCTTCAACAAAAAATAAGAATGATATCAATTCTTCCGAAGAAATAATAGAGGATATTGTTGTAGGTGCTAATCTAACAGATTTATACATGCCATTGCTACACGGCAAAAAAGTTGGAGTAGTAGGAAATCAATCCTCCTTAATACTTAATAAAAATAAAGAGTATGTGCATCTGGTCGATTCGCTTCTGGCACTCAATGTAGCGCTAAAAAAAGTTTTTGCACCTGAACATGGTTTTAGAGGAAAAGCCGATGCCGGTGAAAAAGTGGAAGACGGCAAAGATCCAAAAACAGGATTACCTGTAATTTCCCTATATGGAAATAATAAAAAACCTAAACCCGAACAATTAGAGGATATCGAGATATTGATTTTTGATCTTCAGGACGTCGGGGCTCGCTTTTATACCTATATTTCATCGTTACATTATGTAATGGAAGCCTGTGCTGAAAATAATATTAAACTTTTGGTTTTTGACCGCCCAAACCCTAACGGACATTATGTAGATGGACCGATTCTCGAAAAAGAATATCAAAGTTTTGTGGGAATGCATCCTATTCCCGTTGTACATGGTTTAACGATGGGAGAATACGCCAAAATGATCAATGGGGAAAACTGGTTAAAAAACGGTATTCATTGTAATCTGCAAGTAATTAAAATGAGTAATTACGATCACCAAAAAAAATATAGTTTACCGGTAAAACCTTCTCCTAATCTACCCAATGATAAATCTATAAACCTTTATCCTAGTCTTTGTTTTTTTGAAGGAACCAATGTTAACGCCGGTCGCGGTACCCATAAACAATTTCAGGTTTTTGGGTCCCCTTTTTTAAATGCTAAAGAGTTTTCGTATACGTATACGCCACTATCAATGGATGGCGCAAAAAGCCCTAAACACTTAGGCAAAAAATGTTTTGGTGAAGATCTTAGCGAAAGTACGTATTTAAATAAAATCAACTTAAAATGGCTTATAAGAGCATATAATAACACTGAAAATAAAGCCGGATTTTTCAATAGCTTTTTCACTAAACTTGCCGGTACAGAAAAACTACAAAAACAAATAGAAAATGGCCTAAGCGAAGAAGAAATTAGATCAACCTGGAAAAGCGGATTAAAACAGTTTAAGATAAAACGAGAACAATATTTGCTATATCAATAAAAAGAAAAACTATGGAAAATGAATGGTTGCAAAGATGGGAAGATCGTTTTCAAAAAAGAGGAATACGCCTACGGAATTGAACCAAATAAGTTTCTAGCACAGCAACTTAACCACTTTAAACCGGGAAAAATACTTTTTGGGCTGAAGGTGAAGGAAGAAACGCCGTTTATGCAGCTAAAGAGGGCTGGAATGTTTCAGCTTTCGACATTAGTACTGAAGGTAAAAATAAGGCCTTAAAATTAGCAAAATCAAATCAAGTTCATATTGATTATAGGGTTGGTCATCTCCCCGATTTAAAGTTTAAACCTTACCACTTTGATGTTATAGCATTAATCTACGCTCATTTTCCTGCCGAAATTCGTAAAAAATTCCATTCAATATTAAGCACTCATCTTAAACCAGGTGGTCGTATTATTTTTGAAGCTTTTGGAGAACATCATTTAAAATATCGCAAAGAAAATCCTAATGTTGGTGGTCCTAAGGATCAGGCTTCTTTATTTTCTAAAAAGGAAGTACAGAAGGATTTCAAAGATTTTAAAGTGATTCTTTTAGAAGAAAAGCCTGTAGCACTTCAAGAAGGTTTATATCACAATGGCACCGGATCTGTACTCCGTTTTATCGCAGAAAAGTTATAGTTCAAAATTATCGAATTTAAACTTTTATCCGGCGTTTCATTTCTTCTACAATATTAAAAGCAGCAGGGCAAATAGCGGTATTTTTGATAGTAAGATTCGATATTTTATGAAAGTCTTTTCTATCTGTATGGGGATATTCCCGGCAGGCTTTTGGTCTCACATCGTAGATTAAGCAGTAGTTATCATTTCCTAAAAAAGTACAGGGAACATTTTGCAACACATAATCTTTATCTTCGTCTACTCTAAGATACTGATCGATAAATTGCTGTGGCTTCAGTTTTAAAAATTTACTAATACGTTCTATATCTTTATTTGTAAACAGCGGCCCCGTAGTTTTACAGCAATTTGCACAGTCCAAACAATTGGTTCTGGCAAACTCTTCCTCATGCATTTGTTGCATTTTAACGTCTAAATCTTTTGGTGGTCGTTTCTTTAGCTTAGAAAAAAACTTTTTATTTTCCTTCTGCTTATCTTTGGCCTTTCCCGGCAGCTCTTTTAAAATTTCCTGCATGCCGCAAAGATAATAAGATTATGAAGGAAAAAGATATCTTCGGAATGGCGATGAAGGCCTATTATTTCAAAAAAGATAAAACTCCGATTATTGTACATTCGCCAGATTTTGACAATGACGAGATTGCCATTGAATACCTTTTCAGGGATTTTTCTGAAATGCCAAAAACCGAGCAGCAGGCGTTACAACTCGCCTACGGAACTGTGCTTGATGTAGGTTGCGGTGCTGGAAGTCATGCACTTTATCTTCAGCGAAAAAATTTTAAGGTAAAAGCGATTGATACTTCTGCGGGTGCCATAGCCATTGCTAAAGAACGCGGGGTTATTAATGCTGAAGTAAAAGATTTTTATGCCGAACATGAAACATATGACACCTTATTGTTTTTAATGAATGGAACCGGAATTATTGGTAACCTTATAAATACCGATAACTTTCTAGCTATCTGTAAAGAAGTGCTAAAACCGGGGGGGCAGATTTTAATCGATTCTTCAGATCTTAGTTTTCTCGAAGATGAGGAAGAACCTAATAATGATTTAGATCGTAAGTATATAGGAGAAATTGATTTTTGTATAAGCTATAAAGGAGAAAAGTCCAATTATTTTCCATGGCTCTATATGGACTTTGAATTGCTTAAATTAGCAGCCGAAAAAAATAATTTTAATTGCGAATTAATAGTCGAAGGAAAGCATTACGACTATCTAGCAAAACTTACCATTAGAAATGATTAAATTTGAACACTATATTATATAATTCATGAAGAAGTTTTACAAGTATTTTTATACACTTTTCCTATTTGTAGCAATCACCTCTTGTTCTAGTGATGGCAATGGGATCGATGATCCTACTGATGACGAACCAGCAATCGATCGATCATTAAATAAAAAAGGACTTGGGGATTCTGCCCATGACCTATTAAGCGATGATACTTATACTTCGATTAAAATCGAAGTATTATATGTAGATGGCTATCAGCCTACCGTTGCGGCTATGAATAATTTTAAGGCTTTCCTGGAAGAACGGGTTTACAAACCTGATGGCATTTCTATTAGTTCCCGACCAGTGGCGTCATCAGGCCTTGCACCTTTCGAAATTCAGGAAATTGTAGATATCGAAGATGAGCAGCGAAGTTTCTATAATGTAGGCGACGAAATTAGTATTTATATTTATTTTGCTGACGGCAGCAACGAAGATGATACGGATCAACGTTATGTTCTGGGATCGGCTTATCGTAATACCTCCATGGTTATATATGGGGAGACTATAAATAAATTTGCAAACAGAGTAAATGCGCCTAGCAAAAGCGTGATAGAAACTGCGGTATTAAATCACGAATTTGGGCATTTATTTGGCTTGGTAAATGTTGGTACCGAACTTCAAAGTGATCATGAAGATCCTGATTCTGATGGGCATTGTACTGAAGAAAAATGTTTAATGCGCGCTTCTTTAGAGTTTGGTACGGGCATTATCAATCAGATTCGTGGTACACCTCCTGAACTTGGACCAAAGTGTATTGCTGATCTTCAAGCAAACGGCGGAAAATAATTGACTGTTTTAATATATAAAAAAGCCTTTTTGGAAATCAAAAAGGCTTTTTTATTATTGTTTTATGAGCAATTATTTTTTCTCAAGTTTTTTGTTTTTCGCAAATCCAATAATCGAAACTACTAAAATACCAATAGCAACTCCGTTTAAAAATCCTCTCCAGGTATCTGTAAACATCTCTACTTTAAAAGAAACTACACTAACCACTATTAAAGCTAACCCTAAAATTAGTAGTATTAGTGCTTGTTTATTACTTGAATTTCTTAGCATTTTATATTTTTTAGTTTGCGACTTCACTTATAAATTTGATTCTAAATAAGCGAAGTTCCTCATCATCGTAATCTCCATCAAATTCTTCAAGTGCGGCTTCAATTTTATCGGTTTCAGCTTCCAGAAAATATTCGTGTAATTCTTCCTGCTGATCCTCATCCAAAATTTCCTCAAGATAATAATCGATATTAAGTTTGGTTCCACTATATACAATAGCTTCCATTTCTTTAATAAATTCAGGCATTTCCATACCTTTAGCTGAAGCGATATCGTTTAGTGGTAATTTTCTATCTACACTCTGGATGATAAATAATTTTAAACCACTATTTGCTCCTGTCGTTTTTACGACCAAATCGTCTGGACGAATAATTTCATTATCCTCTACATATCTTTCGATAAGGTTCACAAAATCTTTACCGTATTTTTTAGCTTTTCCCTCACCAACACCATGAATATTTCCTAGCTCTTTTAGATCTACGGGATATTTAAGCGCCATATCTTCTATAGACGGATCCTGAAAAACCACGAATGGTGGAACACCGTTTTTCTTGGCCACTTTTTTTCGTAGTTCCTTTAGCATGCCTACTAATTTATCATCGACTCCGGTTGAAGCTTTAGATGTTACAGCGGCATTATCGGTATTTTCATCAAAAATATGATCGTGAGTCATCATAAATGACTCGGGCTGCTTTAAAAACTCTTCCCCTTTTGGTGTTAATTTTATTACACCATAGGTTTCTATATCTTTTTTAAGATAGCCAGCAACAAGTGCCTGCCTGGTCAACGCCATCCAAAAGCTTTCGTCTTTATCTTTCCCTTTTCCAAAAAGAGGATTAGCATCGGTTTTATGCGATACAATTAAAGCGTTACTTTTCCCCATAAGGGTCTTTACTACTTCTTTGGATTTGTATAACTCTTTCGTGTCCTTAATTACTTTTATGAGAAGTTCTAACTCCTCTTTGGCCTCGTGTTGCTTTTTAGGATTACGAACATTATCATCCATCGACGCACCATCTCCTGTTTTTTCGTCGAATTCTTCACCAAAATAATGAAGAATAAATTTTCGACGGGAAATCGAAGTTTCTGCATAAGCCACCACTTCCTGAAGCAATGCATGGCCTACCTCCTGCTCTGCAACAGGCTTACCACTCATAAACTTCTCTAACTTTTCAATGTCTTTATAAGCATAAAATGCAAGGCAATGTCCTTCTCCGCCATCACGCCCTGCTCTACCCGTTTCCTGATAATAACTCTCGATACTTTTTGGAATATCATGATGAATTACAAAGCGTACATCAGGCTTATCTATTCCCATTCCAAAAGCAATGGTAGCGACTACAACATCTACTTCTTCCATCAGGAACATATCCTGATGTTTCGACCTTGTCTTAGCATCTAAGCCAGCATGATAGGGAATAGCATTTATTCCATTTACCTGAAGCGTCTGCGCAAGTTCTTCTACCTTTTTTCGGCTAAGACAATAAATGATCCCGCTTTTACCATTGTTTTGTTTTACAAAACGAATAATATCCGCATCAACATTTTTTGTTTTCGGTCTTACCTCGTAATACAAATTAGGGCGGTTAAAACTTGCCTTAAAGGTTTTAGCTTTTGGTATCCCAAGATTTTTAAGAATATCTTCCTGCACTTTTGGAGTGGCAGTAGCGGTAAGGGCAATAATTGGAATATTCTCTCCAATACGTTTAATAATTTGCCGCAAATTTCGATATTCAGGTCTAAAATCATGTCCCCACTCGCTTATACAATGCGCTTCATCGATAGCCAGAAAAGATATCTTTTGTTCTTTAAGGAAATCAACATAATCTTCTTTTGTAAGCGACTCTGGCGCTACATAAAGTAGCTTGGTCACACCGTTGATAATATCCTCTTTTACCTGTTTTACTTCCGTTTTATTAAGCGAAGAATTTAAAACATGAGCAACACCGTATTCCGAAGAAATTCCACGAATGGCATCTACCTGGTTTTTCATTAAGGCGATTAGGGGCGATACTACAATTGCTGTTCCTTCTTCAATCAATGCAGGTAGCTGGTAGCATAGGGATTTACCTCCTCCTGTTGGCATTATTACAAAAGTATCGTTTTTATGTACGATACTGGCCACAACATCCTCCTGAAGACCTTTAAACTGGCTAAAGCCAAAATATTTCTTCAGTTGTTTATGTAAATCAATTTCAGTCAAACTCATTCAATTGTGTTACAATTTTACATACATTTGCACATCTAAATATACATATTTCTTTAGTATCTGCAATCCTTAATTATTTCAAAATTTGAAACTTCAGCAAAAAATTTTAAATGTCGCCAAAGAAACTGTAAAAATCGAAGCTAAAGCGATTGCAAATTTAGAACATCTTATTGATAATGAATTTGTAGAAGCCGTAGAAAATATTTATAATTCTAAAGGAAGGGTTATCGTTACCGGTATAGGAAAAAGTGCAGTTATAGGTAGTAAAATCGTTGCGACCTTAAATTCTACCGGAACTCCAGCCATATTTATGCATGCTGCAGATGCTATACACGGGGATTTAGGCATTATTCAAAGAGACGATATCGTTATATGTATTAGTAAAAGCGGGAATAGTCCTGAAATTAAGGTCTTAGTTCCGTTTATTAAGGATTTTCATAATACGCTTATTGCCATCACTGCCAACAGAGATTCATTTTTAGGAAAATCTTCAGATTTCATCTTGAATTCTTATGTAGAGAAAGAAGCTTGTCCTAATAATCTGGCGCCAACAACAAGTACTACCGCACAATTGGTTATTGGCGATGCTTTAGCTATTTGTTTGTTAGAATTAAGAGGTTTTTCAAAGGAAGATTTTGCGAAATATCATCCAGGCGGCAGTCTGGGAAAAAAACTATATTTGCGCGTTAAGGATATCGCACAGCAAAATATGAAACCAAGTGTTTCTCCAGAAACCACCGTTACCGATGCCATCATTATTATTTCTGAAAATATGCTGGGAGTAACTGCCGTTTTGGAAAACGATAAAATTGTTGGTATTATAACCGATGGCGATATTCGTAGAATGCTAAAAAACAATGACGAATTTAAGAACCTTACCGCTGGTGATATCATGAGTACCTCTCCTAAAAGTATCGATGAAGAAGCTTTGGCTACCCAGGCACTCGATCTTTTGGAGGAAAATAAAATATCTCAATTATTAGCTACCAAAAACGGAAAATACAGTGGGGTGGTTCATATTCATAATTTAATAAGAGAAGGAATTTTATAATGAAAAAAATAGGACTGCCACAACAAGAGGAACCAGAAATGTCTTTTTTAGATCATCTTGAAGAGTTAAGATGGCATCTAATACGAGCTGTGCTCGCCGTAGTTATTGCGGCAACTGTAGCTTTTTTTCTGAAAGGCTTTATTTTTGACATCCTTCTCTTTGGCCCTAGTAAAGGTGATTTCTGGTCGTACAATATGCTCTGTAAATTATCCGAAATGGTAGGAATTGATGGTGGTTTTTGTTTTGAGGAACTGCCATTTACCATACAGAGTAGAACCATGGGTGGCCAGTTTTCTGCACACGTATGGACCTCGATAACCGCCGGTTTTATTATAGCCTTCCCTTTTGTAATCTACGAATTTTGGAAGTTTGTGGCACCGGCAATGCATGAAAATGAACGTAAACATGCCAAAGGTTTTATTTTTGTAACTTCATTTTTATTCTTTCTAGGTGTCCTTTTTGGCTATTATGTAGTAACCCCACTATCCATCAATTTCCTTGGGAAGTATCAGGTTAGTGAACTGGTGTTAAACGAATTTGACTTAAGTAGTTATATCAGCCTGGTAAGGGCTTCGGTAATCGCAACAGGACTTATATTCGAGCTTCCTATCCTTATTTATTTTCTTACAAAAGTGGGCGTGGTCACCCCTCAATTTTTAAAAACATATAGAAAATATGCACTAATAATTGTACTTATAGTCTCTGCGGTAATTACACCTCCAGATATTGTAAGTCAGATTATTGTTGCTGTACCGGTACTTATACTTTACGAGGTAAGTATTATTATTTCGAATATTATTTATAAAAGAGAAATTAAAGAAAAAAGTTAGGCTATGATCAACCAGGTTGACGAATTCAATTCGTACCGCCAAAAAATGAACGATAAAATTCTTGGAGAGAATAATAAAGTTCTAAAACGTATTTTTAATTTAGACACCAATGCTTTTGCTGAAGGAGCATTAGATAAAAAAACTAAAGAGCTTTTAGGTCTTGTAGCATCATTGGTGTTACGTTGTGACGACTGCGTAAAATACCATTTAGAGAGCAGTTTTAATGAAGGTTTAAAGCGTGAAGAAGTAATGGAAACTTTAAGTATCGGAACCTTAATAGGAGGCACTATCGTGATTCCTCACTTAAGAAGGGCCTTTGAATACTGGGAATCTTTAGAACAAGCAAATACCGAAAAATAAATCGGTATAATTTATGTTTATACTGAATTAAACCTCTAGCATGAAATTAAGAGCCGACGATCTTATAAAACAATACAAAGGAAGGAAAGTAGTAAAAGGAATTTCCCTTGAAGTAAATCAGGGTGAAATTGTTGGGCTCCTGGGACCTAACGGAGCCGGAAAAACAACCTCTTTTTATATGATTGTCGGACTTATAAAACCAAACAGTGGTAGTATTGTTCTTGATAAAGAAAACATTACGAATTTCCCTATGTACAAAAGGGCTCAGCATGGGATTGGTTATCTGGCTCAGGAGGCTTCCGTTTTCAGAAAATTAAGTATAGAAGATAACATTATGAGCGTTTTGCAGCTTACCAAGCTTTCTAAAAAAGAACGCCATATGAAAATGGAATCCCTAATTGAAGAATTTGGCCTAAATCATATTCGTACTAACCGTGGAGATCTTTTAAGTGGTGGGGAGCGTCGTCGTACTGAGATTGCTCGTGCCCTGGCAACCGATCCCAAGTTTATTCTTTTAGATGAACCTTTTGCAGGTGTAGATCCTGTTGCGGTGGAAGATATTCAGCGCATTGTAGCGCAACTAAAAAATAAGAATATCGGGATCCTAATTACCGATCATAATGTACAGGAAACTTTGGCAATAACAGACCGCACGTATTTAATGTTTGAAGGAAGTATTCTTAAACACGGTATACCGGAAGAACTTGCCGAAGATGAAATGGTTCGAAAAGTCTATCTTGGCCAAAACTTCGAACTTAGAAAGAAAAAGCTTTTTCAGTAGAATATTATAAGTCAAAAATTGTATGTTTTTATTATCTTTTTAATTTTTCTTTCCAAAGAAAACCGATAACAACACATAACTCAATATAATCATCGGTATTGCTAAAAACTGAAATAACACAATTAAAACCACACAAAGAATCAGGAAAATATATCTAATCTCATTTCCTTTAAAACCCCAGTTTTTAAATTTTAAGGCAAACAAAGGTAGTTCAGCATTCAAAATAATCACACTAATAATTGTTAGCGCAAAAAGAAACCATTCATTTAGAATGATTCCGGTAGCAAAACTATTGGGTTGATAAGTCAAGATTAAAGGTAATGAAAGGATCAATAAGGCATTTGCCGGTGTTGGCAAGCCAATAAATGAGTCGGTTTGGCGATCATCTACATTAAATTTCGCCAATCGATAAGCTGAACCTAAAATGATTAGTAAACCAAAAAGAGCTAAGGGATTGAACGTAAATTCCAGCCAATTGGTATCAGCCGTCCATTGCTTTACACCATTATCACCTGGCAATGCCATAGTGAATAACTGAAACATCACAATACCCGGCACTACACCACTGGTCACTACATCGGCAAGGGAATCTAATTGTAAACCCACATCACTCTTTACATCTAAAGCTCTAGCCGCTAATCCATCAAAAAAGTCGAAAAAAATTCCTAGTGCTACAAAGAAAGCCGCCGCCACCAAATTTCCCTGAACGGCAAAAATTACGGCAAGACTACCACTAAATAAATTACAAAGCGTTATTAGGTTAGGTATATATTTTTTCATTGATTGGCTAAATTTCAGTGCAACTAAAATAGGTATTTACACCTCAATCTCTAATAAAATTTCCTTAAAACCTATTTTCGCACCTGAGTTTATTATTTTTGATGTCTGAAACCAAAAGCAAATTTGCAGCATTAACAACAGTAATATTAGATTGCAATCAGTTAAGAAAATAATTCCTTATGAAAAACATCCTTTTAGCCATTTTAAGCGGACTTTTACTGGCTTTTGGTTGGCCTGTAAATGGATTTCCACTTTTATTATTTTTAAGCTTCGTGCCTCTACTGATTGCTGAATTTAAAATTAGAAACTCCAAAACAAAATTTGTTAAATGGAAAGTGTTTGGAATTTCCTATTTGGCTTTTTTCATCTGGAATTTACTAACCACTTATTGGATTTATTTTTCAACACCTTTTGGGGGTGCCTTCGCTATTTTGGCCAATTCATTGTTGATGTCTGTGGTATTTCTTATCTATCATATGGTAGCTAAAAGAACTGGTTTTAAAGCCTCTGCCAGTTTTTTTATTAGTTTTTGGATGGTCTTTGAAAAAATTCATCTTGGATGGGAATTTTCCTGGCCATGGTTAAACTTGGGAAATGGATTTTCAGCCTATATTAATTGGATTCAATGGTACCAGTTTACCGGAACTTTTGGCGGCACTTTATGGATACTGTTTGTTAACTTTATGCTTTTCAAGGCCTATTTATCTTATAATGAATTTAAAGAAAAAACCATAATCTATCGTGCAGGCTTCAAATTGGTCGTAATGATCGGGTTTCCAATCTTAGTATCATACCTGATTTTGTGGAACTATGAAATGCCCAAAGACAACATAAGTGCATTAATTTTACAGCCGAATATTAATCCCTACACCGAAAAATATAACACAAACGACACTAAAATCGGAGAATTATTATTGAAGATGAGTCGAGAAGCTATAACCGACTCAACGGCTATCATATTAGCCCCAGAAACTGTTTTTGCTGACGGCACAATATTGCCAGGATTCGATAATTCCGAAGCTGCTTTTTTTGGAAGACAGATTGCTTCCCTTCAGCCTAATCTAAGCTTTTTAGGAGGTGTTTCTTTATACGAGCGCTTTTCAGATTCCTCCAAGGTTGGTCCCCAATCCAATTTATTGCGAGAAAACGACTGGTTTAATGACTATAATTCGGCATTTCTAATCAATAATTTTTCAGAAAACCAACTTTATCATAAATCAAAATTAGTGGTAGGCGTAGAAAATTTTCCTTACCAGGATATCCTGAAACCTGTTTTAGGTGATGTGATGATCGATCTTGGCGGAACCGTGGCTATGAAAACAACACAGCCAGACCGTGAAGTTTTTACATTAAAAGATAGTGTGAGTACCGCTCCTATCATTTGCTATGAATCTATTTACGGCGAATATGTTACGGGTTACGTAAAAAACGGAGCTCAATTTTTAAGCATAATTACTAATGATGCCTGGTGGGGAAATACTGCGGGACACCGGCAACATGCCAGTTATGCTAAACTAAGGGCTATAGAAACCCGAAGATCTGTTGCCAGAAGCGCCAACACCGGAATTTCAGAAATAATTGATCCTACAGGAAAAGTAACTCACAAATTGGGTTATGAAAAACAAGGGACTCTTTCTGGGAAAATCATACTGAATGATGAAATCACCTTTTATGCATTACACGGAGACTATATTGCCAGAATTTCAAAATTTTTGGCGCTATTTATTTTTTTGTTTGCAATCGTTGGCTTTAAACGCAGTAAGTACTTTTAAAATTTAGCGTTCTGCAATTAGCAACAAAGCTAGGCTCGCTCCGGATTTAAGTTTTATAAAAAAATTATTTGCTTACAGTAGTCAGTTTTCAGCTAAAAATAATCATACGTTTAAAGTTTACAGAAACTAAGAACTTGAAGATTTCAGATTACATAACGTCTCAAAATTCCTTCTACAATTTAAAAGATCAAAAAGCCTATTTTCTAAATTCTATGATCTATTTTCCTGAATTTTAGCTCTCAATCAACTATCAGCACATTTTCGAATCCCACATCATCAAACTAATTATTCTCTAAGCCCTAATCATTGTCCTCGCATGGATAGAACGGTACTCAGTGTTTTTAAAATGATATTAATATCCAGGAATAGGCTTCTATGCTTTATATAAAAAAGATCGTATTGTAACTTTTCAAGCGCTCCTGATTCCTCGCCACTATAATCACCTTTAACCTGTGCCCAACCGGTTAGCCCCGGTTTTATAACGTGTCTGATATTATAAAAAGGAATCGAATGAGATAACTCCTGAACAAAAACAGGCCTTTCCGGTCTTGGACCTATCAAACTCATTTCTCCTTTTAATAAATTAAGGAACTGTGGAATCTCGTCAATACGTGCGCGACGCATAAATTTACCAAACGAAGTAGTGCGATAATCATTCTTTTCTGCATAACGAGGTCCTTCGGCTTCAGCATCCTTAACCATTGTTCTGAACTTCATAATTTTAAAAGGCTCTCCATTTTTTCCTATTCTTTCCTGAATATAAAATAAAGGGCCTCGATTACCCATCATATTGCCTATTAGAATTATAGGTATTAAAACAATTCCAAATAAAATTCCGATTAACGAAATAACAATATCAAACAATCGCAATCCATATAAATAAAATTTATTTTGATTACTTCGGCTAAATGGAAAGTAGCGATAAAAATCATGATCTACATTTTGCACGGGAATTCTGGCTGTAATTTCCTCATAAACCTGCATATAATCCCTTATGGGGAAACCCTTATTTAATAAGAAACTCAGTTCATTATATAAAGGCAGCATTAACCCCGTTTTATAACCGCTGGCCACAACGATTTCTTTGATATGATAATTTTGTACAGCTTCCCGAAGCTCCTTCACATTAAATTGGATAAGTTCATCATTAGAAGTCTCTATCTTCCCATCTGTATTTACAAAACCGACTATCTCATAATTAGGATCGGCTTTTTTAAAAGCTTCAGCAATCATTTGGATGTCAAAACTATCTCCTACGACGATGACTTTTTTATTAAATCTCGGGGAAGCGATCAAATATATGTAAGCTGCACGCCAACATAAAAGTGTGATGCTTATGGTTAAGAAAAAATATAAAATTTGAAAACGGTTATCTGGCAAACTGGGACTAATAATTGGGGTAAGAATAAAAAAGAGTACGGTAATCGAACTTGTTAAAACAACATTTTTAAGAACGATATCAAATTTACTGGCTTTCTGAAGGTCATAAAGTTCAAAAATATGTGCAAATACTTCAAGATAAGTAACCAGTAAAAACGTCCAATACCAAAAGTCTTTAGTTATTCTAAAGTAATCAAAATCGGTGAAATTATTTAATAAAAGTAACGCTATCAGAACAAAAAGCACATCAAAAATCCGTAGAAGTACTTTTCTTTCTGAAATTTCGAAATGTAGTAGGGGTTTGTCTGCCATTCCTATAAAATTTCTTTTAGCGAAGATACTACTTTAAGTTAAAACATTAATCCACAGATGCTTAACAATTTTCCAGTCGAATTTCTCAATCTTTTTTCGAGCTTCCATACTAATATTCATAGAATCTAATCTATTTTCTAATAAATCGATAGTTTTGTTGGTAAAATCCTGAAGATTTCTATTCTCGAACAATACTCCATCCACCTCATCTTCAATTAAAAAAGGAATCCCTCCTACTTTAGAACTCACAACAGGCAAGCCTAGTGCCATGGCCTCAATGATACTTACCGGAGTATTATCTATAGTGGAGGTGTTTATAAAAACATCACATTCTTCTGACAGCTGGTGCCATTCATTTTTTTCCAGTTTTCCGGTGAAATGAACTGGCAGTTTATGCTTACGAGCATATGCACGGCACTTTTCAAAACTTCCATCCTTTTTAGGCCCCACCATAAAAAGTTCTGCATCTCTATATTTTTGTATAACATTTTCCAATAATTGAATGGCTAAAAAAGGATTATAAATTTCTGCAAAAGCTCGTACCCAAAGTAATTTTGGTTTTAATTTTCCGCGTTGCTTAAACTCATACTCATTTAAAGCTATAGCATTTGGTATAAACTTTAAGTTTTTTAATTCGGCATCCGTAAATTTAGTATACAAAAATCTGGAAGGCGCTATATTATAATCAGCCCCATTAAAAAAAGAAAAATATCTTTTTCTTAATCTGTTCTCTAAATTACCTCCATGTAAAATGTTAATATAAGGAACACTTTTTAACTTACAGATCATTCCGCAGAGATAGGCATACCAGAAATTTTGAGTACTGTAAACATCTATAATTACCCAATCTACCTTCATAGATAAAATCATAGTCTGATACAACATTTCGCTCAGGCGCAAAATTTTATTTTTCTTGGAAGAAAAGGAATAGAGCCTAAATCCTTCTTCCGTTAGTAAACCTGGCAAAATATCGGCGGCAGTAGGGGTACGATTTAAACGTGCAAGCTTATTCCCCAGGTAAAGTATACTTTTATCCGACATTATTAATCACTTCTAACCAAGCTTTCCTAACCTTTTCCCATCCAAAAGATTCGGCTTTATTTCTGGCATTCCAAGCTAATTGTTCTCCAATTTCAGGGTTCTCAACGATCTTTTTAATTTCCAAAAACATCCTATGGTCATCTTCTGAATTCACCAAAATACCATCTTTTTCGTGCTCGATCAATATAGGCATCCCACCTACATTGGTTGAAATAATGGGAAGTCCCAAACTCATCGATTCGATTACACTTATGGGTGTATTATCTATGGTAGTTGAGTTTACAAAAAAATCGTATTCTGAAGATAGTGCCGCCCATTCTTTTCTTTTTAATTTTCCGGTAAACTTAACCTTAAGCTTCTTTTTATGAGCCATTCGTTTACACTCCTGCATACTCCCGTCCTTTTCCGGCCCCACCATACATAGCTCGGCCTCCTTATATTCAATAGATAATAATTCTAAAACTTTCAATGCCATTTTCGGATTATATCTACGCTGAAATCTCCGTACCCAAAGCAACTTTGGTTGAAAAACCGTTCGTTTTTTAAAAGGATAATCTTTAAGATTTATAGAATTAGGAATCAACTTCACCCCCTTAAAGTTTCTTGATTCAAATTCATTTTTAAGAAAATTGGAGGGCGCTACATTTACATAAGCATTCTTAAAAAGACTTTTACTTAATTTAGGATCTTTATCTAAACGTTCCGGTAAGTTGCCACCATGTAAGATCGGTACGTACGGAATTTGGTAGAGCTGACAAAGGCGACCTACTAAATAGGCATAATAAAAATTAGTGGCTCCATAAGTATCTATGAGTACAATATCTGTATTAGTATGATATTTAAAAATAAGCCACAACATTTCAGTCAAACGGACAAGCTTATTATTTTTTGCTGATGCAGTTTTCACCTTAAAGCCCTCTTTTCTTAGCATTTTACTTAAGAAAGAGATATAAGTAGCCGTAAAACTATCTACCCGCAAGTCGTTTCCTATATACAGGATCTTTTTTGTCATCTACTATATAAAGTAATGCCAAACCATATACAAATGCTGGTAAAGCTATTCGCATGGCGGAGTGATTAATTGTTAAAAACCAGAAAGCTAAAAAGGCTAAAAAATAATAATTGTTTTCGAATTTAAACCAAAATATAACAGGAACAAAAATTAATATAAGTAAACTTATCAAACCAAGCAAGCCCTGTTCTGAAAGCATACGGCTGATTTCATTATGTGTAGCAATGCTTATCCCTAATTGCTCTTCTCTATATTCTGTTCCTTTACCAACGCCTATACCCAAAATAGGATGATTTATAAAAGCATGTAGTTCGGTTTCGATCAATTCAGATCTCCCAGTAGTAATATCAGCTTTCAATTTACCGGAGGCATCTTTGTTTGTATATCTATTCCCAATCAACCCGTAGGTTTTCACCAAACTAAAGGTCCAGACTCCCAGCCCTACGGCTCCTATAAAAAGAATTTTCCTAAATACAGCCGATCTTGATTTTCTATTCATTTTATAATAATAGAAAATCAGAAAAGTACTTATACAGATAATTCCTGTAAACACGCCTCCACGCGAAAATGTAACCACTGCCCTATAGCCCATTAATCCCAACAAGATAAAATCAATAAGATTTACTAATTTATCTTTTACTAAAAATAATCGGGTACATATCAGAAAAAAGCCCATTCCGAAAATAGTAGACACTTGATTAGGCCCATAACCCCCAGTAGCTAAATAGTTCGCAGATACATTAATAAGTGACTCCTTTAGACTTGGAGTATATAAATATAGATAAAACATATTGGATATCAGAGGAAGAAGAAGCATTAAAATAACTTTTTCAAAATCAGATTTCTTTATTTTTTTATAATAGCAGTAAACGGCTACAATCCCCAGACAAACCGGTCCACTAAGATTAAAAGCCACTAGTTTTCTAAAATCAGCGCCATAACTGATATTAATTGCAGATACCAAAATTCCAGGTACCATCATTAAAATAAATAACCAATAAGGAACTGTTTTGGAAGAAGTTCCTTTAAAAAACATCCCGAGAAGTAGAAATACAATAACCATATATTTTCCAGTTTCATAGAAAATAATTCCATCAGTCATTCTAAAATAGACCTCCCCACCCGCTACATACGCAGCAGCCATCAAAGCCTCATTATTTCTATTTTTCTTTTGAAGTATATAAATCAGCCAGAAAAGCAGAATTCCGTTCGTTAGAATGAAGGAAATAGGACGAAATATATAAATGGCAAATGCCATTGCTATATGTAAAAGTAATAATTGAAAATATTGCTTTCTATTTTGATTAACTTGTAGCTCCATTTTCCATTACTTCAGAATAAACATTCACCAATTTCTTTAATACTATATCCCGAGAAAACTCTTGCATTACTCTTTCCCTAAAAATCCTACCATGTACATCACATAAAGATCTATCGATATAATACTTTTCTATGGCATTTACCAATTCTTCTAAATTGTTCGATGAAATAATAGTGCCTGCACCTCCAATTATTGAGCTACACTCTCCAACATCAGTGGCCACAACAGGGAGACCAAATATTCCATACTCAATAAGGGATACCGGAAAGCCTTCATAAAACGATGTTAGTATGCCCAAATCAAATTTATGCAAATGTTCTTCCGTGTTATTAACTTCACCTAAAAAGGTTACATAATCATCTAATTTATTTAAAACTACGAAATTCTTTACGTCAATAAAATAATCATCATTTGTAATGCGACCTATAAAAGTTAGATGTATTTTATAGCCTTTTTTCACCAATATTTTTAAAGCCCTTAGGGCTAGGAGATGATTCTTAGGATACCGTAAATTTGCTGTAAGTACAATTCTAAAAACATCATCTTCACAGCTCTCCTTATATTTCTTTTTTACTGAAGAGTAATTTGGTAAATATTGAATGAAATCAGCCTTAAAATTAATTTCATAAAAGTTTTTTTGATAACTGCTTACAACTAATATTTTTTCTATTTTCTTTAAAATCTTAAATAAAATGATTTTTCTTAATCCTTTTATATTAGGACTATTACCATTGTGATCGTGCCAAACTACCTTTGACCCGTAGAGCAATTTTGAGATTTTAAGAAATCCAACAAAAAAAATTGAAGTTCCATGAGCATGAATAATCTGAATATTTTTATCTTCTAGAAACTTTTTTAAATCCAATACCGAATAAAAAAATCCTTTTTTTGTTCGGTTTAGGAAATAATATTTTTCAGGAAATTTCACCATACTTAAAAGTTTTCCTTTCTTTCTAGTAGAAATTAAAAAACTTTCAATATCCTTTAATTCATTCAAATGATTGTGATAATTAATCGCCATACGCTCTGCTCCGCCTGAATCTAAAGAATCGATTATCTGTAAAATTCTCATAAAAGCTTTGCTATTTCTTTTTCAAAATATTCAAGAGTATAATATTGCGACCATTCCATCGCATTTCTGGAGGTTATTTTTAATTGTCTAGTATTATCCAATATTTCAAGAATAGTATTCCTATCCTTATCCAGTTTCTCAGAAAGTAAAATTCCACGATCACCATTTCCTAACATCCAAGGCACACATGAAACTTTGGTAGCGATTGGGATACAGCCAAAAAACATCGCTTCAGCTACTGCTTTGGGCCAACCTTCGCTTTTGGACGCCAAAATTGAAAATTGAGATTTCTTATATTCTTCTTTCAATTCAATCAACGAAATTCCTCCACAAATTTTAATAAAATCCTTTATATTATTTAATTCAATATAATTCTCTAAATCAGATTGTAAAGGTCCTTCTCCAAAGATTTTCAAGCAAACATTCTTTCCACTTGCTTTCAATTCCTCTACTAAACGAATAGCATAAATCGGCTGCTTTCCTTCCACCAGACTGCCTACAAAAAGAAAATTTAGATTTTTTGAAAAATCCTTATCGATAAATTCTATATCTTTTTCAGAAAATGATGCCGTAAAAAAAGGGAGAATGTTTTTAGTTTGACCTGCCCACTCCCCATAAACCAAAACCTTAATATTTTTGCTTAAAAAAGTATTGGATAAAATCCACTTTTGCAGCTTATAACTCCACGGTTGGTCCGAATTGGGATCCCAATTACCGGCATATTTTACTGTTTTTGTTTTGGATGGAAAAAATACCTGAATTACACTTCCTAACAATCCCAAATTGCCAGGACAACGTAAATGAATATGATCGGCCCATCTCATTGATTTCCATATCTTAAAACAAATAACTGGTAGTTTAAAAAAAGTTTTTAAAACATCCAATATTGAAAGTAATGAAATTTGCGAAACTCTCTCAAACTCTAATTGATCATGATGGTAGGTTGCTGTTATTCTAGACGCGTAGTCTATATCTAGAGGTGCGACTATTTTCACTGCACCAACATATTTTAACCATCTATTCATTTCACGAATATATGGTGAATAACCAAAATAATTATTTTTTATTTGCTTATGTACAACATGTGTAATGATAACAAATTTCATTAAGCAGAAGTGATTAAATAAAGCGTTGGTCCCTGAAATCTGCCCATGCATTTCATCCATATTAATCGCAGAAAATCAGGGTTTTTAAAATTCATATATGGTAGTTTTTTCTGTCTAATATTATCTATACTGTACCCATAGTATTTAAAAGTATTTTTAAGCGAACGCTCCGTAAAAAAATTTAAATGAATTGGAGGACCACTTTGATACAATTTATCTTTTCTGTTATTATAATTAAGTCTTTTATCATAATTAGGAACTGATAATATTATACGTCCATTTTCTGAAAGACTTTTTTTTAGGAGTTTTAGACAAAAATCCAGATCTTGAATGTGTTCCAATACTTCCCACATCATTATCACATCAAATTTTTCTGATAAATTTTGAATGACTTTGTAATCGCTATTAATAACATTCAATCCAAAAGCAATAGCTTTCTTTGATGTTTCGTGATCTATTTCAATCCCCGTATATTGAACATCAAAATTCTTTTTAAGAAACAAGCCGACTAAACCGTTTCCTGAACCTATTTCCAGAACACGATCGCTAGCCCTAACATTGTTTTTAATTAATTTTCGTCTATTATATCCAATAGCAATTTTCCCAGATTTCATTTCATTATATTCAACCCCACTATGAATTTCATATTTAGGATTGTTTCCAACGTTATATAAATTATCATATAAAACTTTGAAATCATTTTCTCTATATTCTTTACTACAAAAAACAAGGTCACAAGACTGACATCGAACTAAACTATAAGTACGGTTTTCTGTTAAAACATCACTATTACATATTTTACAACTATTATACATTATTTGAAATTTGAATTATTTTCAAAAGTAACTTCATTATTTAGCACTTTCAGAAATTCAGTTACCTTTGCTTTAGAAAAATCACCTTTGATACTTCTTCCTAAAGAACTAGGTTTATTGAAATAGTATTGCCCTCCCTCTCCCATATCCAACCCATAGGAAACAAGAGGTAGATTAGCGAAATTGGCAACTATTGAAGAAAGTACGAGATTATTAAATCCTGAATTAACACCAAAATGATTATATTTCCATTTCACAAATACTTCTTTTATATCGGAATTTATTTTATCCGAATTAAAAGAGTTTTTTTCATTGGTAATTAGAAATTCCTTCCGGCTACGACTATTGTTAGTCAGATATTTTGAAATATCATTTTTCCTAGATTCCGAGGCTGAGTTCAAATAAAAATAAAAAAAAGTTGAAACCCAATATTGATCTTCTTTGAAAGAATTTAAATACTTATAGAGATAAAATTCATCGCTTACAGTATAAATATAATTTACTTTATTTTTTACCAGCTCAATAGAATTATTCGTGCAGAAGTACAAATATTTATCATTATACTCTATATTTTTAGCCGTAGGCCCACTTGCTACTGCAACTACTTTTTCAAAATTTTCAACTGCAATGTATTTTAGAATATCCTTAAAACTTTCATATTCACTATAATCATTCGGAAATGAATTAACTGTTGATGGATAAGATTTATATTTATTATATAAATATAAATAGTTGCGCTTTTTAAAAAGAGATCTTAAATTCATTTCGTACTTGTTATTATTCCATAAAAACGCCCTAAAGCTTCAGTAAAAGCTTCCTTCCGCTTAGAAGTAGTTAAAGCGTTTCCCAATCTAACTAGCGTTAGTAGCAATGATATTTTATAAAATTTAATTTTAGCTTTAAATCTAGGATTAGGATATTTTACTCGCCAAACATATTTACCATTTCGACTCACCATTGTACCATATCTAAATTGATTTGGCCGACCGTCGGGATCGTGATAATGATACAAACGGGCGGAAGTATTTACATACAATTGCCCTAGTTTAGATACTCGAAGGCAATAATCCATATCTTCATATAAACCATAACCTTCAAAATATCCTGAAAATTGCACCTCATTTAGAATCTTAGTTTTAAAAGAAGAAACACCTCCCATAAAAAATTCAACCGGATATGTTTTTCCGCTAGGAGGTAAAAAACTAATTGAAAAACCATTAGAAAACTCCGGCATAATTCCAGGTGCGCAATCGCTCAATAAATTCAGCTTTTTTCGTAAAAAGTTCCGACTTCCTAACTTTCGTTTCCAGCCATCATATTCAAATTCATCATTTAAAACAGTGGTATTTTCTACTTTATGCCAATTAATCTTATTATCTATTATATAGCCTCCTACTCCTAAAGCATCTGGATGTTTTCTGTAAGTATTTAGTATATTTTCAAAATAATGGGGTTCTAAGACCACATCATCATCAAGAAAAAAAGCAATATCTAGTCCAGATGAAAGTTTAGATATTCCGAAATTTCGCTGTTTGGTTAGACCCCGATACTTTGTTTGAACATAATAATAGTCTAAGTTTGAAATAGCATACTCCTTTAATGCCTTTTTGGTATTATGACTTAAAGATCCATCTATTATAAGAATCTCATCAGGATAGACCTCTTGTCTTTTTACAGAGTTAAGCAGCCTAAGTAAAGCCGTTGCTCTTTCAAAAGTACAAATTATTAAAGCAAACTTCATCCCTCTCTATTTTGTTGCAATTTAGCCGCCCAACGCTCACTTTCTTCCCAGCGTTTTTGCATAAGCCTTTTATACTTAAATGGATTTTTTATTTTTTGAGATCTATAAAACTTTAACCATAGAATGAGTTTATATCCTCTTCGTTGTTCTAAAGTATAATTCTTTTGAATATAAATCATTACGGTAGGTGACGGTTTTGGAATCAGCTTTACTTGCTCCCAAGCTTTGATTATTTTAGTTCTAAAACCGCCCATCGGTGCCTTAAGATGAATAATCTCGACATCTGGATGATAGATAATATCGACACCTTTATTACGCAATTGCATTCCGAAATCTGTATCTTCTCCATAACCATGCTCTAAAGATCTATCAAATTGAATATTAGCTATAGTACTCGATTTAACAATAGCATTTCCAGCTCCAAAAGTCCCCCATTGCTTAGCATTTTTGTATAATAGGCTTTCATTCTTCGTCCGGTAAGATGTTACCAATACTTGTACTCCATATTTCTTTATTATTAAAAAAGTATCTTTTAGTAGGTTAGTATCAAATTTATTGTCATCATCACAAAAAAACACCCAACTCTCTGTTACTTCTTTCAAAGCCATATTGCGTGCATTACACGCACCAGTTTGATGGGTAAAAATATGCTTAATTTCAAATGGCCAATCTTCAGCAATAAAAGTAAAATCAGTTTTGCTTCCTACGTCCGGATTTTGCTCAACTACAATAACTTTATGAGGAAGCAAGGTTTGCTTCTTTAAATCTTTTAGGACATTCAGCAAATGCTTAGGCCTCCCAATTGTCGGAATTATAACATCTACCGCATTATTGATACCCAGTTTAGAAGATTCAATTGCTATATCAGAAAAATCAATATCAATAGAAAAAAAATTTCGCTTAAAACAATTAAAAATGAAAGATTGTAAGTAATATTTTTTTTTGTACTGTATAAAACATAAGAACAAGATAACAGCCCTTATTTTTTTATAAAATTGAAATGTAAACGAAAATAAATCAGCTTCGGACGCTTTATACGTAATATTTTGATTTCTTTTTATAGCCAAGTTTGGTGAATGATAGCAAAAAAGCCCGTTTTGCTGACCTAATTTTGCTATCGCATTTAGAAGATAATCAAAATTAGAAAATATACTTACGCTTCTCTTAAATTTCAATAGCGCATTAGCATGTATAGCACCTATATCACTACTCATTAACCATGTAGGATAATTCACCGATCTATTTACAGCTACAAATGGAAATTGATCGACATAACCGATGTCTTCGTTAAAAAAACTTGTTTCAACGGCACAGGAAGCCATTATCAACTTGTGATGAAAAATTTCAAAAAAAGTAGCTTCGTCGAAATTATCTATTTGTCTTTCTTCGATCCAACAAATCCATTGATCTGGATAATCACTTGCTATTGCCCAAAAAGCAGTTATTACCACCTCATCAGCATATCCTTCTATTTGCTTTCCATCTTTATAAATGGCTACTATTTTCTCGCTATATTGATGAACCAACTTAATCATACTTGCCTAGCTAAAATTTCTTCATAATATTCGATATTTTCAACGGCCTTTTGCTGAATATCAAATATATTTTCCACTTTTTTTCTAGCACTTTGCTGAATTTGTTTCCGAAAATCCTCACTTTCAAATATTTGTTTTATAGCTTCTGAAAATGCGTTATGATCTGCAGGATATGCTAATAATCCATCTTCTTGATGCGTAATCAATTCTTTAGCCCAGCCAATATTAGTATTAACCACTGCTTTTTGTAAAGCCATTGACTCTATAGTAACCATCCCTAAGGTTTCAGCATACGATGGAAAAACACAAACATGAGTTTTTTTAATATACTTTTTTACTTCAGAATATGGCATTTTACCTAAATACTGAACCCCAGAAAGGTTCTTCTCTTCAATTCTTTGTTGAATTAGTGCCCAAGTTGATGTACTTCCTGTTTTGATATCTGCACTATCACTCCCTATTAATAGCAATGTTGCTTTTGGGTATTTTTGTTGTACTTTTTCAAAAATATCAGGTAATTCTAAAACACCTTTTTTCCGAATTAACGTACCTAAATATAATATAGAAAATGAATCAAAATTTTGGGGATCTTCATTATTAAATTTTGCTAAATCCACCCCATAATGAATTGTTTTTACTGTCTTATTCTTAATATGAAACAATTCCTTTGAAACATTTCCAGCGAAAGTTGTTGGAGCAATAAATGCCAAAGCGTGATTTACAGCTTGTTGTTCAAAAATTCGATTTTTAATCTTCTGGGGACGCTTTTCTATATGACAAAAATAGGTATCGCTTCCGTGAAAGCGCATTATTACCGGAATCGAAAACTTCATAAAAGCAGTAATACCTGTCCAATCTGGGACTTCTAATAAATCTATATTGGTATTCTGAATCCAATAATTTAGTTTTTTATTTATGTGTTTTCGATATAAATAAAATCCGCCAATTTTATAGGTTTTCTGTTTAATACAATAAAAATGAATCCCATTCTCATCGAATTCAGTATTTGTTTTTTGACCATATACAAAAACACTAATATTTACGCCTTTTGCTTGTAAAGATATCGCCAAATTTTGCAAACTACTTCCTAAACCACCAGAATGGTTTATTTTATCATGAGGATATTCGGGAGTTAGAAAACCTATGTGCATTAATTCAATATATTTTCTATTGCTTTCCAGATTTCCAAAGAGGAATCTTTCGGATTTTTACCGGCCACCACTGTAAACCATTTTTTAGCTTGAGCTATAACAGGTTTCGGATCATTCAATAAATTTTCTAGAATAAATTGTAAAGCTTCTTTTGAAGTTCCCCAAGCCACTGCTTTTTCAGAAGGCATTGACCTAAAATGTACATACCTATAATTTTGCCCAATATCCCTGGTCCCTTTTTTCAATTGTGGTTGCTCATAATTGATATATATACAGGGCTTATTATGAATCGCAAAATCAAAAACCATAGAAGAACATATATTCACTACAAGTTCTGAGTGCTCGCAAACTGTTGATAATAAGGAAAAATCATAAGGTTCAGGAAGAATAGTATTCCATTGTTTTCCAATTGCTTTCCACGCTGGTGCTATTTCTGTAATTTCCTGATTATATTTTTCAATAATTTCCTGATATCTACCTGTATGATCTACCGGTGCTTTCCTAAATATAATTCCTAAATTATAGCCTTCTTTGTTAAGATTCTGTACAGCAACGGCTAAATCTTCTAAATAATATTGGTCTAAAGGAGAAGTAGTTGTATCATCACCTGAAAAACAAATATATTTTTTGGTTTCGTCGAGACCATATTCTGCAAAAAATTTAGCCCTAGGTGTAATCCGATTTGGATTAAAATGAGGTTCAAATTGCGGGGTACCGGTAACAATAACCTGATTATCTTTTAGAAATGGATAATACTTCAGCATTTCGGCTTTCATTAAATCACTCCATACAAAATAGTAATCGGTTTCTACCACTAACATCGCTTTAGGAACATTGTCCCAACTATAAATAAAAGTGGCTGTGGGAATTCCTAAATCTTTAGCTGCTAATAATGCACTTATTGCCTGCGTAGCACGCTGAGTAGTACATAAAACAAAATCTGGCTGATGACCTTCTAATTGCTTTTTACAGTATTGATATTTAGGATTTTTTCGTTCTAATTTTTTAATTTTTTCTTTAATTACAGCTAATCCTTTTTGTGAGCCATGCTTGGTAATTAAAAGACTAGTCAATACACTACGAGTCGCATTTTTAATCGTGTTGTATTGTAAAGGAAATTTGTAGGTATCGTAAACCGGATCGTTAAACTCTGCTTGCCATAAATTAAGCTCTATTCGTTTTCTAGCTCGGGAATAAATAGGTGTTAATGGATGTAAGTTATTCGATGCTATTTTCACTTCATTTAATCCTAATTTTTCTTGTAAGGGAAAAATGCTATTATTCCAATACACCACATCCATTCCTAATTCCAGACCTAAATCATTAAAATTAGTATACGCAAAATTACGCAAGCCAACACCATCGGGTAAAAAAACAAAAACCTTTTTTTTAGCCATTAATTTTTTCTGAATTTCAATTTTTCGCGCTGAACCACTTCAATATCTAGAATATCTTTTTCTTTATAGGTTAAGGATTGGTATACCGCGCTCAAATCTCGTTTTAATTTTCGCAAGCCTGAAGGTTCTAAAGAAGCCGCATGATCGGTTCCCTTCCAGGTTCTATCTAAAGTATAATGCCGTTCCACCACATTGGCTCCTAAGGTAAACGCTGCTACATCTACTGCAATCCCTAAATGATGACCAGAAAATCCTATGTGCTTTACTTTATCTTCATAAAGTTGTTTCATTCTTGTAATTTCTAATAAACATACATCTTCAAATGGAACAGGATAGCCAGAGGTACAATTGTAAATTACTAAATCTTGATTTCTACCTTTTTCAGTGAAAAAATTGACCAACTCCCCTATTTCGTCTTTAGTCGTCATCCCCGTAGAAATATGAATTTCCCCAGAATAATTTTCGCACAACCAGGTCAACATCTCAAAATGATTATTACAAGCCGAAGGAATTTTTATGAAATCAGGTTGCAAACTGGCAATTTCCTGTGCTGAAGTTAAATCCCACACCGACGTAGAATAGGTAATTTCCATTTCTGTACAAATTTTTTTTAACTCCTGATGTTGGTCTATCGAAAATTCTAAAAACTCACGATGCTCACCATAGGTATCTCCATAAGCATTTACAGGATTAGGATGTGGCGCGTTATATTGACTTTCAGTTAATAATTCTTTATTATTCCGTTTCTGAAATTTTACAGCATCTACCTTGCAAAATATTTTAGCTACTTTAATAAGCTCTTTTGCAATTTCCATATCGCCTTTATGGTTACACCCAATTTCGGCAATTACGTAAGGTTCCTTATAAGTGTTCAAAATCTAGTATTGTATTTTTGTATAAATTGAGCTACCTCTCGAATAGCACCTTCTCCTGATTTTTTTGCCAAATTCACATCGGCAATTCTTTTAATTTCTTCCATGGCATTGGCAGGAGCAAAACTCCATCCTACCCGGCACATATTAGCCATATCGTTAACATCATCTCCTACATACGCCAAATTGCTTATTTCTAAATTATTTTTTAAACAATATTCTTGAAGCAATCCAAACTTATCTTTTGCCCCTAAGAATACCGTCTCGATTTTGAGTTTTTTCATTCTTGCGGTTACCAGAGCAGAATTTTCAGAAGTCATCACCATCACTTTTACCTGGTACTGGCGTAAAATTTCTAAGCCCATACCGTCTCGCATATCGAAAGATTTGGCTAATTCTCCATTTTCAGAAAATAAGACTTTACCATCAGTAAACACCCCGTCTACATCTAATACCAAATGAGTGATTTTACTATTAACTTTTTGTTTTCTTAAGTCCGTTGCTAAAAGATTTTCCACAGTAATCCAATCGGCTTCACTATCGATTTCTGTATAGGAAACTTCAGGCATTTCAAACGGAACTATGTTTCCACTTATTCGATTTTTGCTAATCTGAAGGGCCTTTTTTGTAGTACAATAAACAGCGCCATTTTCAACTAATAAGCCTTTAAAATCTTGTCTTCTGGGTCTATTTGCATACTCATAATTTATAGACTCTCCTTTCTGATTCCAAATAAACCGGTGTGTTTTAACAACACTTAATGAGGCATCTGCACCTTCCTCTATTTTTAAAAGTCCGGCATTTATATCGCTTACTTTTGTAAACGGAGAAGTGACCTGCAACAAACAAAATATATCAAAATCATAAGCTACTTTTTCACAATATTCTAAAATAGCGGATTCGGTGGAAGCAATATCATCAGCGCTTTTTTCTGAACGTAATATGGCTTTAACTTTGCTTGTCCAACTAAATTGATTTTCAACAAATTCAATAATTTCAGTATCATCGGTAAAAACAATAACCTCATCAAGTTTCGAAAAAATGGCTTCGGTAAGTACCCAACAAAATAGAGGTCTACCAAGCATTTTACGCTTATTTTTACCGGGAATACCTTTAGAACCTTTCCGCAATGGAACAAAACCTAACGCTTTCATTACTTTGTTAATTAAATGCTAATATACTATTTATAATTTCCTTTGAAATTGAATTCGATGAATGCTAAATTTTATCTGTAACTGGAAGATAGTGACTATCAATAGTCATTTTTATTTCTTGAAAGGGCATGTTTCCAATAAGCCTATTTTAATGTTTTCCATTTTTTGAGCATCTGGTAAACTAGGATAACTGGTAAACAGCATTTCTAATTCTGAATATGTATATGGCGTTTGCCGAATTTCGGGTTTGTAAAAAGAAAGTTGAACCGATTCCATATAATCCTGATATTTGATATCATCTCCAAAAACCTTATTAGAAAATTTTTGCCAAATAGCAGGAATGTTATAAACATGGCTCACAATCAAACCATGTAATGAAGACGATATTATATTCTCACATTCCATGATTTCAATGGTAGTTTTTTCAACGTCATTAGTCATTAAATCAATAACTTTTACATCATCAAATTCATTAAACCAATCTTTGATCTTATCATAATCATTATAATGCGGTATCACTCCATAACGTATCTTTTTCTCTACAGGAGGATTAAAATATTTGGAAAGTAATAACGCAGGATCTCCATAAACTTCTGGGACCTGATAACCAAGATTGATCAAAAACATACGCGTTTGAGGTCCACGTACAGCTAAAAACTTTGCATTTTTTATATGGTATTCTTTGCTAATTATACCGCTTCCCCAAACAATACATTTTTTATTTATATGAGTTAAAATGCTGCCTACAGTCACATAGATTGGGGAAAAATAATCCTTATAACTCCACTTTTTTGGCCAGGCAAATTCAACGTTCTTACCTGATATTTTTTCAACAAGATATTTCCCCAACATATCGCCATAATTTTCTTTTGGTTTTTGTTGAATTATACGCTCATTCCACCAAAAAAGTCTGATATTTTTCATTTGCTTTTAATCAATTGTTTGATGTTCTTCTTTTTTTTATCTATTCTCATTTTTTGCACCATAACCAGATGTTTTACCTTTATTTTATTGTATTTTTTTAATTGAGAATATAGTTCTCCAATATCTACATTTTCTTTTCTTTTTAAGATAATTTCAGAAATACCTAAATCTCTATGTGAGTTATAAGTTTCCATATCGAAAACTTCAGAAAATTCATGTAGTTTATCTATCAGTTCTAAACTGATTAGAGTTCTTAAACATTTATAACATCTTGAGCAATTCAATTTTTTAGCGTTAGGATCAGGAGATACACAAACATCTAAAAAATGGTTAACTTCTTTTTCATTAGAAATTAGTTTTACTCTTTCAAACCGTGAGTATTGAACCATAGATGTACTAAAACTTATTGTTTCGGTTTCCAGTAACTTATTAATATATATATCCCAACCACTCCCATCTTTGGAGTTTACACTATGATATTGCACTTTTTGAGCAGAAGCATATATATAATGACTGAAAAGATTTTGTAAATTTAAAATACAGGATAGATTTCTTATACTATGGCTACTTTGAAATTCAATCTGTATAATTTCACTTAAATTTGTAGTGATTTCGATGATATTTTTTCCTATCCTTTCAGAAAAAAGCATCGCATTATCTAACCTTCTTTTAAAAATTAATTTAGATTTTCGATCTGCCCAATGTCCATGTGATCCAGCATTTAAATAAACTAAATAATCGATAGGGTAAGCTTCGTCATTTAGATGCGAAAAAATTGTAGACATAGAATCTACTCCGCACGATACACCAGTTCCGACCTTTGATTCAGATTCTAAAGGACTATAATTTAAATTTTTGCATTTTAAATTAATAACTGAAAAATGATCATGTATGGTAGAAAATATAGGGATAAAATAATTTAGCAAATTATAATATAATTTTGCAGATACTTTTCCATCGATTTCAATATTTTCTCCATTTTTCATAGCAAGAAGCACTAATCCTACTAAAAAAGCATCGCAATTCTCTGTCACTAAAAAATTATAGTACTCTTTAGGGAAGTCATAATAAAGTATTTTTTCAGTCTCATGAATAGTAAAAATACATTCTACACGACATTTATCATCTAGAATTCTTTTTTGAGGTGATTTAATTATCATATAGTATTTCTTTATATTTTGAGATCACCTTTAATTTGATCATTTCACGCTCATAATTTTTTCTCAAATTTGAAAAATTATAATTTAAACCTTCATCTATATCATCTAAAAGAAAATATTGATGAAGAACTTGTTTTATATTATCTACATTTTTAGCGTCTTGAATAAGCAATCCATTAAATCCATCTTTAATAATTTCACTTGTTGCATTGCCAGGATTAGATTGAATTGGAAAAGCACCATAGCAAATAGCTTCTAACAATGTATTGGGCATTCCGTCAGACAAACTGTTTCCTATATACAGTTTTGCTTTACTCATAAGTTTGATTAGTTCAGAATGGGGAATAAAATCATATACTCGAGCTTTTTTGGCCCAGAATTCATTTTCACTACAATAAGTTTTCACAGCAGGTGATGCCCCAAAAATTATAACATTATAATCTATTATTTCCTTTTTAAAGAACGCTAATGCTTTTAAGACGTTAATTGCTTTACCTAATTTATTATCATATCCCTTTATTAAAATTATTTTTCTTTCATTAAAAGGTATTGGCTGAATTTCGTCTAAAAAAAACCCACCTCCACCCGGAAAAACCCCTAAGAATTCTCCGCAAAACCCTTTAACCTTAGCAATATTGTAGTCTCTTTTACAATCTGTGATTAAAAAATTTACCCGAGATAAAATTTTTTTTAAATTTTCTTCAAAATTGATTTTGTTATTTTCATAATAAATGTCGCTCCCCCAGGTGGAAAATAGCCATAAAATATCATTGCCAATCATTGAATTAAAAATAGGCAGGCAACCATGCTGAAGTGCAAAACTATGTACTAAATCGGGTTGAATTTTAGCAAGTGTTTTATCAAATTCTGAAGCAATACTACGCTCGTTAATTTTTTGAATCCAACGATATACACTCGGAAGTTTCGATTTTATAAAAATTCGACCGGGAACATCCCATTTCATTTTCCAATTAGTAATTTGATGTATCCAGCTAATACGTTCTATACTTTTACCGGCTCCGGTAATATCAAACCAATACACTTCAAAATCACTATCTTTTAGCTGATCCACCCATCTAAAAAAATGCAAACTGGGCATCGATACCATTAATATTTTCTTTTTTTTAGGCATCGGGTACAATTTTTAGCATTATCTCTTCCTTTTGCCAATCGATTTTATAGTGGTAAGATGCCAACCTATGTTGTTGAATAATTGCTTCTAAAAGCTTATTGTTGATGAAGTCTAGAGAATACGTTTGTAGATGTTTTTTGCCAATAATTTTTTTTATCTGATTTTTTATTGATTTTGCGCGATTATCGGTAGTAATTTTAATTTCAGAAGCTTCTTTTAGGCTAGGAAAAATACCGACAATAAAAGCATCGAATTGAAAACATTCTGAAGTGATTTCCAATTTGTTTATTGGTTTTTGTAATTTTTTTAAATTTTCAATATCAGGCATTTTACCCCATTCAAATTCGGGATTAGCTTGGGTAATTTTATGCTGATTTTGCAACACCATATATCGATGATTAATTTTTTCGAGATTGGTATGAAAAGGATATTCACTTTCTTTACTTCGATACTGTTTTGGATGCCATTGATGTTTTACCAGAATTTCCTGATCGTAAAAATATACAGAATGACCGGCATTCTTAAATCGTAAATGCACATCGGTATCTTCTGCACCCCAGCCATGATAAAATTCATCATAGCCATTGATTTTTTTAAGAGTCTCTGTTTTATATAAAGTTGTACCGGTGATTTCCTCATTTCCTAGAAAAGAGGCCTCAAAACCAAAAAAATCGTAATCTTTTAAAGATTCTTTTTGATCTAAGAAAGCGTATTGAAAATAAACAACCTCATAATTCTTTACCAATTGTTTACATTTTTCAATCATTTCCGGATGATATATCAAATCGATATCACCCATTAAAAAATATGAAGTCGTACATTTTTTTAGAGCGATATTAATTGCCTTACTCTTATTCCATAGTTGCCCATAGGTTGGCACAAAAATATAATCTATAAAGTCATATAATTTTACAAGACCTTCTATCTCGGCTGTAAATTTATCTGAACTTCCATAGTTTACCAGAAAAACTTTAAAATCCTGATCGCTTTGAATTTTTAAGGATCCTAAACAACGCTTTACGATTTTTAAATCGCGATTACGATATGTTAAAACGAGGCTAAGCATTAAAAGTCTTGATTAAAGAATCTAATTTGAAATAATATTTATTTTTACGAAGCAAATTAATAGTATGTTTTACCGTATTTAGATAGAAAAGTTTTGGGTAACCCCTTGTATTCAAAATAACAATCATTAATAAGCTTAATACGCATGATTTTTTTAAAAAATTTATTCTTTATTAGGAAAGCTAATTTTGAAGGTTGATTTAATTGAAATTTATTATATTCTAATTTGTTTTTGTTTTGATTAAATTTCACCTCATCCATCCCATTTTCATAAACATTACCCATATGGTAGGCGTAATTTTTAAATGTAGTAAGCTTCCATAAGTCCATATTTAATGGAGCTACATCTAATAAACGCTCGCTGTTATCCCCCATTTTAGCCGGAACAAATTTTTTTACATTATTTAAAATTTCTTTTCTATACGTTGCCACAAAATGGCTCGAACCTATACAAGCTTTCAATCCTCCTTTTTCAATTCCCAAAATATATTGCAAATAATAATGATCCTCATCCATATTCCATCCAATACTCTGATAAAATTTTTGCATCTTCTTTGGTTCCTCTACCTTAAAAAATCGCATTCTTTTTTTAAAAAAATTATCGAATATCACATTGGTGCAAAAATTGGCATACATATTAAATTGAGGTACAATACCTACCATACCTGCTTTAGAAAATGTATTAAAAACCCTGATAGTTTCCTGTTGCCATCCAGACAAAAACATAGTATCGGCATCTGCAATGGTTACCAAGTCAAAATTATGCCCTACCATACCTTTATAGATTGCATTTAACTTCCCGATATTCGAGGTATTGATAAGCTCCTGAATTTTATTTTCACTTTTTAAAGCTGAAAGATAGTTTTCAACTTCAGCGCAACTTCCGTTGTTCACCACAGCGATATAAGTGTACTCTAAATCGACTGTATCAAATATAGATTGAAGGCACTTTTTAAAAATTTTAAAAGCATCTTTAAAGTAATCTTTTTGATTAGGGATATAAACCGGAATAAGGATTTGATGGAAAAATTTAACTTCCGATACAACTTTATCTTTATTTGGATTATGTCCTTTCCTCATCCGATAAAATTAGTATTCAAATTTTTCAGGCTTTTTTTTCTTAAATTCCAAAACAAAAAAGAAAAATTTAATTGCATAATACACGTCTATAAATAATCTTTTAGATCCGTTTAAAAATGTAGCCACAACATTATTAAAAGCTTGTCTCACTTTTATTTCCATATGCCATATTTGATAATTTCCTAACAAATCATTTTTTCTTCGAAAATAAGCCTGAGCTTTCGTTCTGCTTACCTCATAAGCAAATATTACCGGAGCAAATTCTATCTGATATCCCTTTTTAAGTACCCTTTTTGTCCAGTCTTTATCTTCAAAAGTGGGTACTTTATCATTGAATGGAATTTTCTCCCATACCTTTTTTCTAAATGCTGAACCTGTAAAAATTAAGCCCGACTTATTTGGGTCGTTCTCAGCATCTATACTCAGAATATAATTTCGATAATCATTTGGGGCATGCAAACATCTAACACCTGCCAATTTTTTATTAGTATCGAATTTTTCTTTTATTACATCAAAAAATTCAGGACTTACGGGATAAGAATGCGCACTAAATATTACTACAATATCACCTTTAGCCTTTTCAGCTGCAAAATTTGCACTCCCGCCATAAGAAAAGTTTTTTATGGTTTCAAAACGAGCATTAAATTTTTTAGTTACCCTTTCACTACCGTCTGTGGATTCATTATCAACTACTATTATTTCATCAATAGCATGAGAATATCTATTGGTTAGATTGAATAATAAAAATTCTAAATCTTTTGCTTCATTTTTGTTTCGGATAACTACTGAAATCATTTTTTAATAATTCTCTTAAATATTGTATATAATCTAAAAAAAAACGTGTTTTTCACTTTACTATTGAATTGTCTTAATGCTTCATTTTCCTGATATGCTAAAATTGGGTTAGGAAAATTTTCCTGATAAATACTTTTATTCTTCGTATAAACGTAATCATATAATCCAAAATAATATTCTGGGTTATTTTTAAAAGTATTTGTAAGACTACCGGTACTATGCTTACGATAAAAATATAAGACTTTTGGAATATGCTTAATTTTCGATTTATGATTTAAAGCCCTAATCCAAAAATCCCAATCTTCAAATGATTTCAAGTTTTCATCATAACCTTCAGCTTCAGTCCATAAATCTTTTTTAAAAATAGAACAAGCGATGAAACAATTTTGCAATAATAACTGTTGATAGGAGAAATTTGGAAAAACAAGTTTTCCACTTCGTATTCCAAAAAATTCAACATCAAATGAAATTAAATCGAATTCTTCAGATTGAATTGATTTATTAAATTCAGTGACTAAATCTTTATGAATTATATCATCTGAATCTAATGGCATTATATATTTTGTAACTGCAAGAGATATCCCCAAATTTCTTGCACTGGCAAGTCCGCCATTTTTTTTACTAACTACTTTAAAACGATTATCTCTTTCAGACCACAAATCAGCTAGCTTCTTTGAATTATCTGTAGAACCATCATCAACTATAATACATTGCCAATTAGCGTTAGACTGATTTGAAACAGAAATAAATAATGCATTTATAAATTGATCACCATTAAAAACAGGAACAACAAACGTTAAATTAGGTACCCCAGAAAAGTCTTTATCTACCATAGATGCCAGATTAATAATGGAAATTTTTTTTCATTATATTATTGAACTGAAAAATTAAAATTCCTTTGACATCATTTAGATGCCAATAAGTTATTATAAACTGAATGCTTAAAAAAAGGAAATCTATGTTATTCAAGAATTTTTTTCTTCTTAAAGAAGATAAATTTTTAAGATTATTCGAAAAAGTACTTTTATCCTTGAAAAGGAATTCTTTTCCTATCTTATAAAAAAATTTTCTAAAAGAAATATATAATTTCGGATCTTTCTTCATACAATTCAAATAAATATTAATTAATTTGAATAAACTGGTTACTACATTATTTTTATAAGAATCACTTATTATTCTCTCATTTTCGGGCATACGATAAAAATTATCGACCCTGTTTAAAAAATCAAATTCATACCTTTGTTGTATTAAAATTCGAATATAGAGTTCTACATCTTGAAATCTTGCGAGTTTTTCATTAAACCGGTTTTCGTGGATAACCCTTCGGCTCCACATCACACTAAGAGTAGACCACCAAGGGAAATTGTAGCTAGCAAATAAATATAAGCAGTGTTCTGTTTTAGATGAAGTGCCATTTATTGGAAATTTATTATTTAAATCACTTCGTAATCTTGCGGTATCCGCACATACGAAATCTAGCTTTGATTCAATAAGTTTATTTTTTCTTAGCTGAATACACTGTTTCTCTAAAAAATCATCACTATCAAGAAAAATTAGTAAATCACCTTTACTTAATTCAAATCCATAGTTTCTACAAGCATTTGCTCCTTTAGGTTTGTTATCAGGACGATGATGATATTGTATGCGAGCGTCTACTTGGGAATAAAATTTCATCAACTCTTCTATATAATCGGTAGAACCATCATCTACTACAATACATTCCCAGTTTTGATAGGTTTGGGCGATAACAGACTCCAGTGTTTCACCAATAAAATGAGCCCGATTATAAGTTGGAATGATTATGGAAACTAAAGGATTATTCATTTAAAATTAGATCATATAAAGCTGTAAGCTTATTCCCTAATACTTTCGAATCATAATTACTTAAAACAAATTTTCTTCCCTGTTTGCCCATTTCCTTTCTCAACTCTTTATCTGCTATAAGCAATTCTATCTTATCAACAAAACCAGCTATATTTTTTTCTTCAACCACAAAACCTGTTATATCATTTATCATTCCGTATTTCATTCCTCCTACATCTGAAACTATAACCGGTAATTCCATCGCCTGTGCTTCTTGAAGCACCAAACCCTGAGTCTCGGCACGGCCATGCTTATCATGTATTCCTGGGAAAACAAAAAGATCAGATTTATCCATATAATCTAAAACATTATTCTGAGCAAGTGCACCTCTCAACTTTATACTATCTTCTAAAGATTTTTGATTTATATACTCTTCCAATTGAGAAAACATTTCTCCTTCTCCTATAATATTAACATTAATTAAATTACCATTTCCAATTAAGTTTTCTGCAATTTTCACTAACAAATCTGGAGCTTTCAAAGGAATTAGCCTGCCGACAAATAAAATATTCAATTTTTCATTTTCCTTAAAATTATTTTTTTTAAAGTACTGAGTATTTAAACCAACTGGTAAAATTTCAATTTTATTACCTTGAGCTATTCTTTCTAAAAGAGTTTTGGTATAAAAACTATTAACCGTTAGCAAATCGACCTCATCAAATAGTTCTTGATATAAATAAACATATTTATCTAGGAATTTGGGGTTAATATCATATCCGTGAAAAGAGGTAATAAACTTCGCATCAGAAAAAAAACCAAATGATTTCATTTCAGCCACGTATTTCCCAGAAGGACCAAAATGAGCATGAAAAATATCGAAGGAAGCGTTTTTGACGATCCAGCGATAACGAGTATAATTTCTAAGGTTTAAAGCTTTTTTACCATATTTTTTAAAATTGAAAATCCTGAAAATTTTTCTAAAACTAATATGCTCGTGATTTTTCAATAAAAAAGTTAAAAACTCAATAAACCGTCCTATTTTCGAAATCTTCGTTTCTTCCCAATAAATAGTTTGATCTATTAATTTATAATCTAATATGTTCTTATGAATTATAGAATTAGTATTTTTATTAAAAGAAAAAATAGTAACATCATATCCTTCATCAATAAGATTTATTATCTGATTAACAACAAACGTCTCAGATACCGACGGAAAAGATTGAACTATAAAGGCTATTCTCAGTTTTTTCATAAAATCAATCTCTAATAATTCTTCGTCTTAATCTTTTAAAAACTTTTCTAAAAACTAATTTGGACAATATCTTTTTATCAACATGTTTTAAGCCTAAAAAATATAACTCTAAAAATGTTTTATAATCTGCTGTATTAAAAGTAATACATAAGAACATTTTTAACTTTCTTAGTTGATATTCTTTTTTATTTTTTTCAGTTAAAAACGGTTTTAGCAAATCACCGTGTGTTTCAAATAAATGGGATATACAATTCAAATAATTTTTAACATGTTGAGTGTTAACCATACTAAATGCTCTGGATACAGAAGCTTTATCATGAATATTCCAAACAGTCGTATTTTCCGGTATCTGATAAAAAGAATATTGTGCTGCAATTCTTAACCACAAGTGGGTATCTTCCCAAACATTAAATTTTTCTGGGAATTTATGTTCTTCTAAAATATTTCTATGAAGACAAACCGAGTTAATCAATAAAAAATTTTCCCAAATATAGAATATAGGGTTCTTAAACTTTTTTTCATCATAAAAGTCTCTATATACCAATTTCCCATCTCTATTTTCTACAATACCTGTATAAAACATGGCTACCGGAAAATCTTTATTGATGATAGTATCATACAAGGTTTTTAAGTGATAGGGATAGTACTCGTCATCACTATCTAAGAAACAAATGTACTGCCCGACAGCATTTTTAATACCAAAATTTCTCGCAATACTCCTCTCTTCATTTTGTTTATAATAATATCTAACCCGAGAATCCGTAAACGAAGAAATCACTTCTTGCGTATTATCTGTTGAACCATCGTCTACAACAATACATTCCCAGTCATTAAATTCCTGATTTAATATCGAATTAATTGCCGCACTTAGGTATCGGGCTCTATTAAAGCTCGGTATAATTATCGAAAAAAAAGGAGATTGGTGATTCTTATTCATGAAAATAGTCTAAAAATTATAGAATGTAATTTTCTTGAAAATCTCTTATTATCGGTAATTTCAAATTTTCTATATCGGTAAGAGGTAAATTTCTTCTGTTTCTCAATAAATTCAATATAAGTCCTATATATAGGTTTAGGTACAACTTCCTCAACAACCTTCTCCCTCTCTTTCCCCCTCAAGATCAAATTATTACTCATACCAGTCATATCAAAATACGCGACAGGCATATCGATATATTTAACATGGGCATTATTCAATCCTAAGGCTATTAAAAAGAATTTCCAGTCTGAAACGATTTTTAGAGTATCATCGTATAATCCATATTTTTGAAACATTTTTCGATTTATAAAACACGCGCCGTGATTTATTGTTCCTGTAATAAAAGTTTGAAAATTTATTTGCTTACCAGCAACTCCTTTATCTAACTTCAGGTCACCATTTGGAAAAGACTTTATTAAATCTCCATAAACAAAATCACTATCAATTAATTGTTTCTGAACCTCACTAAACACACTTGAATTACAAAGCCAGTCTCCGCTATTTAAAAAATATAAATATTTGCCTTTTGCTATTTTGATACCTTTGTTCATGGCATCATAAATTCCCTTATCATTTTCTGAAATCCAATAATCTATATCTTCATTTTTCTCTTTTAAGTAGTCTTTACTTCCATCTTTAGAGCCTCCATCAATTACAATATATTCGTAATCTTTAAAATATTGATCTAAAACACTTTGCACTGTTTTTTTTAAACCAGACAGGTTATTTAGATTGATTGTTATAACTGTGATAAGAGGCATTGAAATTGAAAATTATAAGAATAACATTAGATATAGTTAAAATGCCTTAATTCCTTAAAAGACTCTTTCTCAAAATAATCAATTAAATTTTCAGGTATTTCATCTTTGTAACTTCCGATTTTCCCTTTACGGATAAAACCTTCTTTAGGTTTCCACTTTTTATCTTCCCACCCAAATTTTTTCTCTCTATCTTTCATTTTTTGAAAAGCATTTCCCTCAACTGTTCTCTCCAAAACTTCATTAGGACGTTCCAAGCCTATAAAATTTAAAACTCTTTTGAGTTGTAAATAAGGATTTTCTATAAGATCTTCATATTTTAAAATAAGGATTTCAGCATCATATGGATTATTAATCCATGCCTTTGTATGCTCATGCCATTTTGAATAAGACAAATGATTTCCATCTATTATTAGATCTTCAAACGAACATTTACGTCCTAATTTGTTATAATACGAATAATAGGAAGCTATTGCATCCCGCCCATCTCGCACTAAATGTATTACCTTTTTCATGTTAGGAGATGGCAGGTTATGACTCTTAAAAAAAGTAATCTCAGAATATCTCTTATAATACTTTTTTGCATGAACATCGGGAACTAAATCCTGAATCAAAGAATCTTGCGCATAAGATGGTTCCAAACCATAAATTAATCCTGCTATCAGGTTTTGCATCCACGTGTTACCAGATTTTGGATAACCTGCAATAAATACATCATGCGCTAATGTATTTTCTATTGGTTCTAAATTTAATTTTTTAAGTTTTTGGTCACTTCTTTGCTCACTTACATTTTCTATCTTATCATCAATATGTAAAAGACCATAAAGTTTATTTTTAATAATCTTTTTTAAATTAATTTTCATAAGACCATCTTATTTTGGGAGCTACTAATCCAGGCCATTTTTCATTAAAATTAGATCCTCCTGCATTATCCCTAATAATATTTAATTCTAACAAATCTACCGGCTTAATAAAATATTTTTTACCAGGTATTCCCGCATTAAAATTTAAAATATAATTTCTATCGTTTAACAAATAGGACGGTATACTAAGTTTTAGGATACTAATCCCCATAGGACAATTGTCTTTTGTAATAAAATGAGAACTCGTCATAAAAACAACTTGATCGTCAGTTGTTTTCACTCTTAAATTAACTCTCATCCCGTTGACTTCAGTGAAAGCTTCAAAAACTATTCGAATAAAAATCTCTTCTGATTGATCAAAAGTTGATCTTATTCTATTCTTAGAATCAAAAATTTCTATTTCTCTTATTTTAAATTCTTCAGTCCCTAAATCTTTTTCATTAAATGTAATTTTCCCAGAGTTTAGCTGAACACTTTCTTGATTCAGGTAAAAATCGATTGCTTTTTTTATATCTCCATTATATACTGATGTACCACTTTCCAAAATAAGTGCCCTATCACATAAAGTTTTAACACTCGCCATATTATGACTTACAAAAAGTACTGTTCTTCCTTCACCACTAGATAAATCCTGCATTTTCCCAATGGCTTTTTTTTGAAATTCCGCATCACCTACGGCTAACACTTCATCAACCACTAAAATTTCAGGTTCTAAATGCGCGGCCACCGCAAAACCTAAACGCACACGCATCCCGCTACTATATCTCTTTACCGGAGTATCAATATACATTTCACAACCGGAAAAGGCAATAATTTCATCAATTTTAGATTTGATCTCCGGCTTCGTCATGCCTAGAATTGCTCCGTTCAAATAGATATTTTCTCTTCCGGTAAGTTCAGGATGGAAACCCGTTCCTACTTCCAGCAAAGAAGCGATTCTACCTTTAGTTTTAATACTTCCTGTTGTTGGAGAAGTAACTCTGGATAATAATTTCAGTAATGTAGATTTGCCTGCGCCATTTTTTCCAATTATGCCTAAAACTTCCCCGGTTTTCACTTCAAAATTAATATCTCTTAAGGCCCAAACATAGTCTTCGCTGGCTTTAGCCGAGCGATCATTTACTGCTCCTACCTTTAAATAAGGATCTTCTTTACCTCTAATTTGATGCCACCACCTGTTAAAATCATGGCTTAATGTACCTGTTCCTACCGTTCCTAAACGGTATTGCTTCGAAATATTTTCAGCTTTTAGTATGACACTCATTACACCGTATCTATAAAATTCTTTTCCGTTTTATTAAATATTATTAAGCCGATGATAAAGAGCATGATACTTATTCCTACGGTATACAGAAACGAACCTAAATTAAAAATCCCTTCATCTAAAATCATATATCGAAATCCCTCTATAATCTGCGTCAAAGGATTTAAACGAACAATCCAGGCAATATCTGGCATCTTTGCTTCCACCTGGCTTAATGGATAGGGAACAGCCGATATATATACCAATAAAGATGTGGCAAAGCCTATCAAAACCGTTAGGTCTCGGTATTTAGTTGTCATTGCAGAAATGATCATTCCAAAACCTAATCCTAAAAGCGCCATTAATAAGACATAAACCGGGAATAAAATAATATTGGAATTAGGGGAAACTGTGCTTCCCTGATAAATATAATAGATGTAGAAAACTATCAGAATTAATATCTGAATCCCAAATTTTACCAATCCGGCAATCACTTTGCTCAATGGTACAATAACCCGGGGAAAATAAACCTTTCCAAATAATCCTGCATTTTGATTAAAGGTATTAGAAGTACTCGTAAAGCATTGATTAAAATAATTCCACGCAGTAATTCCGGTTAAGTTAAATAAGAAATTAGGAACATTCCCCGTTGAAACACTGGCAATATTATTAAACACCAGGGTATAAATAACCGAAGTAAATAAAGGTTGAATAAAAAACCAAAGCGGACCAAGTATAGTTTGTTTGTAAACTGTTGTGATATCACGCTTTACGAACAAAATCAACAAGTCCCTATAACGCCAAATTTCCTGAAAATTAAGATCAATTAATTTTCGCTTCGGCGAAATTTCATATAACCAATTATCATTCATAGCTTCAGTCAATTGGTGATTAGTGATTTGGCGTTTCTTTATATAATTTCTAAAACCAATTAATAATTTCCTAGTTTCAGTTATTAGTTGGAATGTATCGTCTACATCCGAGATAAAATTAAGTCTATATGCTATTTCAAATTGAGTTTCAACTTCCGCTAGAGATCCTAAGGATACATTCAAAAAATAGAGTAATTCCTTATCACTATTTCTACCAGATCCTTCGGCTATATTTGAAACAACTGAAACTGATGCCCTTCTAAGCTGATTTGTTAAACCATACATTTCACTAACAGGAAAATTGGCAGAAATTTTATAAGTAACCTCCACCAATTCCATACTTTTTTTCCACACTTCCAAATCTTTATGATCCATTAAAAAATTAAATCAATTTCACTATTCACCATTAACTCTTAACAATTCACTAATCACTAAAGACCTACTCAAACTTCTGCTTAAATTTTCTCCAGGATTTTTTTAGCTGTGACACTTTAGAAGCGGCTTCTCCATAACCATTATTATAACGATTATAACCATAACCATAACCATAACCATAACCGTAGCCGTAACCATAGCCATAACCATACTTTGCCCTATGCACAAAGTGATTTAATACAAAACTGATGTTTTTTATTTCTCCCTTTGCATATTTCTGATTAATTGACTCTAACATGCCCCTTTTTGTATAATCCTGCCGTACCATATAAATAGTGGCATCTGTATACTTCACCAAATTTAAAGCATCTGCTACCAAACCTATTGGGGGCGTATCTAAAATAATATAATCATAGGTTTCACGAAGTTCCTCTATAAGGACTTCCATCTGGTCGTTCATTAATAGCTCTGATGGATTCGGAGGCACCGGCCCGGCAGTAATAACATCTAAATAGGGAATCTTACTGTGCTGAATAACTTCTTTAGAGGTGGCATCCTGTATTAAATAATTACTTACTCCAAGATCATTATTCAATCCGAAATCATCAAATATCTTTGGTTTACGTAAATCCAGTCCCACCAGGATCGTTTTACGCTCACTCATCGCAAATACAGTCGCCATGTTCATCGCGCAAAATGTTTTCCCTTCTCCCGAAACTGAAGAGGTAATCAATAATGTTTTTGCACCTTCTACCCCCTGTTTTTTATACATAAACTGTAAACTAGACCTTAGCCCCCTAAATCCTTCAGAAATCGAGGATTTGGGACTTTCAAAAACAGCCAGGCTACTATCCATTTTACTTTTACCTATCATTCCTAAAATAGGAATAGGTGATAATCGCTCTACCTCTTGCGCATTATGAATATTAGTATTTAAAAACACCAGTAAAAACACAAAAGTTAAAGGGATAACACCTCCCACCATGACGGCCATCACATAATTCAGCTGGGTATTGGGGCCTATCTTTCCGCCTCCAATATCTTTTGCTTTGTCTATGATAAGTACATCACTCACATTCGCCGCCTTTATCAGTCCGGCTTCATTTCGCTTTTCTAAAAAAAGATTATAGGTACTTTCACTAATATTGTATTTACGTTGAATTTTAAGTAAATCCTGTTCTTCCTTTGGTAATTCCCGTATTTGCTTTTCTGCATTCGAAATACGTCCGTTCACATCCCTGATCTCTTGTTCTAAAAGACCTCGTGAACTATTTATATTTTCGAGTAAAACCGACTTTACACTATTGATCTGTCGGTCGATATCAGCAAAAATAGGAGCGCCTTCTTTTAAGCTATACTGGTAATTACTACGTTCTTCAGCCAGCGTAATCAACCTGGCTACTGCCGATGAAATACTTCCTTCACTTATTCCTGCTACAGATGGTGCGGGGATATTGGAATAATCAGTCCGAGTTTCAAGATACGTTTTCAGCGTTCTATAATACGATAACTGTCGTTCAATTTCTTCTTTTCTGGAATCTAATTCCAGTAATTTTGAGGATAATTGCCGACTTTCAGCTGAAATATCCAAGATTTCATTATCGTTTTTATAAGAATTCAGCTCATTTTCTACCAGCCTTAGCTCTCTGGACTTTACATTTAAGCTACTATCGATAAAGGCAATAGTTTTAGTCGCAAAAAGATTTTTTCTGGCAAGCATATTATCACTAAGTACTTTTACCGAGCCATTTAGATAATCGACTATTCTTGCTTTATTATTCCCCGTTTGAGCCAATTGTAATACGGAAGCTCCGTTAGATTCTGGCTTTACAGCAACATTTTTATATCTGGACACCGCCGAATCAAAATTTAAAAAACTAATATAAAATTTTTTACCTTGTTGTAAAGCATTGTCATTACGCGATATAACCGCATTTAGAAATGGAGTGTTGATTTTTTCACCAAACTGAAATTGTTTGTTAAATGCTGTCTCCCCAATATTTCTTCCTTCCTTTTCTTTTGATCCATAAGACTGAACCGTAAAATTATTTGGAATAGCAGCCGAAATATTAAAATGTTTCTCATCTATCACCTGGATAGTATAATTTACACCTAGTGCCTGAAATTTACTGGTATCTGCCATAACCTCAAAAGGGGTGCTACCATAGGCATCTACTCTTTGATACTCACCGTCCTCTTTGTAATCTATATAAAATCCCAGCCGCTCTACGACTTCTTCATTATGTGTTCTGGACCCTAAAATTGTTATAGCCGTATTTACTTTATCTGAAGTTCCTCCCCAGTTAAACGTCAAACTGGTGTTACTGGTAAAAAATGGATTTTGATCATCTTTTATAGAAATCAAATTCTCTAAGCGATAAACCGGTAACTTTCGCACATTATTATAATAAGCTACTGCCAGACTTACCGTAATAGAGAATAAAATAAGCTTCCAGTAACTTATAACTTTAAGAACAAAGCCCTTAAAATCGAAGGTGGAACCTACATCTGATATGTGATCTTCTTCATGCGCCATTTATAGTCTTGTGAAAATTAATATCATTGATATTGATAATGATATAATTGAAGCAATAGTCCGAAAACTCTCCAAACCAGTTGTTCCAGCACCTAAAGATTTTTGGGGTAATGGATCTACAATAATTAGATCGTTTGGTTGAATATAATAATATTCGCTTTTTACGGCATCCAAATTTGTAAGATCGATATGATGTACCTCTTCCCCATGCGGATATTGCCGTAAAATTTTGACATCTTCCCGATTACCTACATCACTTATCCCCCCCGCATTTGCTATAGCTTCCATAATAGTAACACGTTCTTTATACAAAACATTACTACCGGCACCTATCTCTCCTATAGTCGTATAGCGTATTCCTGCCAATTTAACGGTAACAAAAATATTAGCCTCCTGCTTAAAATATTCAGATAAAAGTCGCTCTTCTATTCGCTCCCTAATTTCTTCAACTGTATAGCCCATTACATTTACTTCACCTAAAGTAGGTACTCGAATATTGCCATGTTCGTCTACAGAAAAACCATCATAGTACATTCTTTCTTCTCCTGTAGCATTAACATTACCTTCATCTATAGGGTTAAACATCCCCACAATGTCCTGATCTAAAGCTTTTACTCGTATACTCAGAAGATCCCCTACCTGCACACGATAAGGTTTATTTAAACGGTGAACTTCAACGATACTATCCACACTAGCTTTCTCTTCCTGTAAATAAGATAACTTTTTTGTAGAAATACACGAGGTCGACAATAATAAAAGTGAAAGCACTAAGAATACTAAATATCTCTGCATAGGGGTATTTGCAAATTTTTAACAAATATAATTCTTGCTGATTAATAATAAAATAATTAACATCAATCTCGATAATTTAACTTTATTTGCGGATAAACTGATCAATTGTGAATTACCTTTCTGTTGAAAATATTGCGAAGTCCTATGGCGAGCGTGTTTTATTTACGAATATCTCCTTCGGAATTAATGAGGGGCAAAAAGTTGGCTTTGTAGCCAAAAATGGTACGGGAAAAACTTGCCTGTTAAATATTCTGGCCGGATTTGATACGCCAGATGAAGGAAATGTGGTCTATCGTAAAAATATTAAAACTGCGTTTTTACCGCAGGAACCCGACCTAAATCCTAATTTAACGGTAGAGCAAACCATTTTCTCTTCGGAAAACGAAACGCTTGAAATCATAAAACGTTACGAAGCTGCCCTGAAAGATCCATCAGATACTGAAGCTTATCAAAAAGCCTTTGAGGACATGGAAGCTGCACAGGCCTGGGATTTTGAAACTCAGTATAAACAAATCTTATTTCAGCTTAAACTGGAAGATTTACAAAAAGAAGTAAAAAACCTTTCCGGAGGGCAAAAAAAGCGACTGGCTTTAGCCAATATGCTGCTACAAAAACCTGATTTTATAATCATGGATGAGCCTACCAACCATCTTGACCTGGATATGATTGAATGGTTGGAAGAATTCTTTAGGAAAGAGAATTTTACCATTTTCATGGTAACTCACGATCGCTATTTCCTGGAGCGGGTGTGTAATGAGATTGTAGAACTGGATGAAGGCCAGCTTTATACCTACAAAGGAAATTATTCCTATTATTTAGATAAAAAAGAATCCAGGATTGAGCTGGAAAATACCAATACCGAAAAGGCGAAACAGCTTTTTAAAAAAGAACTGGATTGGATGCGCCGCCAGCCTAAAGCGCGTACCACGAAATCGAAATCAAGAATCGATGATTTTCACGAAATAAAGGATCGTGCTTCTAAACGACGTAAAGACCACGAGGTGCAACTGGAAATTAATATGGAACGATTGGGCAGTAAAATGGTCGAACTCCATAACATTTCCAAGAGTTTCGAAAACAAAACACTTTTCGAAAATTTTGATTATAACTTCCAGAAAGGAGAACGCGCCGGGATTATAGGTAAAAACGGTACCGGAAAATCAACATTTTTAAATATTCTTACAGGCCAAATAAAGCCTGATACCGGGAAAGTAGTAGTAGGTGAAACCATTAAATTTGGTTATTACACACAAAACGGAATTCAAGTGAAGCCCGGTCAAAAAGTAATCGATGTGATTCGTGAATTTGGGGATTACATTCCGCTAAAAAAAGGAAGGCAAATTTCTGCGCAGCAATTATTAGAACGTTTTCTTTTCGATCGTAAAAAGCAGTATGATTTTGTAGAAAAGCTTAGTGGTGGCGAGAAAAAACGATTGTATTTGTGTACCGTTTTGATTCAAAACCCAAACTTTCTAATCCTGGATGAACCTACCAATGATCTGGATATTGTTACACTTAATGTTTTAGAAAGCTTTCTTTTAGATTATCCGGGATGTTTATTGGTCGTTTCCCACGATCGTTATTTTATGGATAAAATCGTAGATCACCTTTTTGTTTTCCCTGGAAATCAACAAATCGAAGATTTCCCCGGAAATTATTCAGATTACCGTGCCTATGAAGGAAGTACCGCTACTTCAGAAGAAAAAAACGAAACCTCAGAAAAGACTACTAAAAGCGATTGGAAAGACAATAGTACGGGATCTAAACTGAGTTACAACGAACAAAAAGAATATCAAAAATTAGAAAAGGAAATTGCTAAGCTCGAAAAGAAAAAAGAAGAAGTGCAGAAAAAGTTTCTTGAAGAGATGAGCGGAGAAGAAATCGACAATACCTCTTTAGCCTTAAAAGACATTGAAAAACAAATCGAAACCAAAACCGAACGATGGTTCGAGCTGATGGAGAAAATGGAGAGTTAGCATTTAGAAAATAGAATAGAATTTACTTTGCTGTTAAAATCAGGATTATACTCATGGTCCTAATTTAGATAAGATCATGTGGTGATTTGAAAATTTGATGATGGATTTTTTAATTTTGAATGTTGAATCTTAAATTTTGAATTCTCTGAAAGCTAATTTTTTATTGATAACTGTAGATTGACGGCTACCACTCCCGGAACTTCGATACGATTTCTAAGAAATCACTCAGTGCACCAGGCTAACGACGGTTGAGTCATTTTAAAAAGAACAATAAATCGAAGCTATAGTGGTGAACGGGGATAAGTTAGAACGTTTTAAGTAGAAAGTAAAAAGGGAGAATCAGGAATCAGGAATCAGGATAAAATTTTGAATTACTTTGAGCTGACAGCTTAGAGCTAAAAAACTGTAAACCGTTAAACTATAAAAAAAGATTGCACCAATTAAAAGCTTATATAAAATTCCTTTTTTCGTCACAAAACCAACACGGCTTACACTCTCCTTTTGTTTACGATTTGGTGACCAACTGCTTTTACGATAAAAAAAAATATCCGGAATACACCAAAATTAGGAATTACAAAACCGAGCTCTTAACTAACCAAAAAGAAATTGAAGTAACCGATTTTGGTGCCGGTAGCCGAATTTTTAAAAGCAATAATAGAACGGTTTCTAAAATCGCTAAAGTAGCCGGAATCACTTCAAAAAAAGCAAAATTCTTATTCAGGATCACTAAATATCTTCAGTTGAAGAATTGTTTGGAACTTGGCACCAGCCTGGGAATTGCCTCTGCAGCCATTGCTTCCGCTGAAAAAGCAAGATTGATTACGGTTGAAGGTTGCCCGGAAACCGCAAAGATCGCCCGGCAGCATTTCGAGAAATTCGGTTTTAAAAATATTGATCTAAAAATTGGTGAATTTCAGCACTATTTACCTGATTTCATAAATTCGGAAAAACTCGATTTAATTTACTTCGACGGTAATCATCAAAAAGCCGCTACCCTTCAGTATTTCGAAATGCTTCTACCCACAGCGCATAATGATTCGGTTTTTATTTTTGACGATATTCACCTTTCCGAAGAAATGGAAGAAGCCTGGAAAGAAATTAAGCAACATCCAAAAGTGCAGGTGACGATCGACACTTTTTATTTAGGCCTGTTGTTCTTCCGCAGGGAACAGGCAAAACAAGATTTTAAAATTAGATTGTAACAAAAACCAAATCCCTGCGTCATATTCATATAAACTGGTTTTCTATGAGCAAGAAGGTTATCGAAATTAGAAATATTATTCGAAATTTCCCTTTAGGGCAAGAAATTGTAAAAGTGCTTAAAGGTATCGATCTGGATATTGATCGTGGTGAATATGTAGCATTCATGGGGCCTTCGGGATCGGGAAAATCAACTTTAATGAACTTATTGGGTTGTTTGGATACGCCTACCGGCGGTTCCTATATCTTAAATGGAAAAGATGTAAGTAAAATGACCGATAGTGAACTGGCGGAAGTACGGAACAAAGAAATTGGGTTTGTATTCCAGACCTTTAACTTGCTACCAAGAACCACTGCTTTAGATAATGTCGCGCTTCCCATGATTTATGCCGGCGCCTCTAAAGCCGACCGTAAAAAAAGGGCTGAAGAAGTTTTAACGAATGTGGGGCTCGGCGATCGTATGGACCATAAACCCAATCAACTTTCAGGAGGACAACGGCAACGTGTAGCTGTTGGACGGGCTTTAGTCAATAAACCTTCGATAATTCTTGCCGATGAACCAACGGGAAACCTGGATTCTAAAACCTCTGTAGAAATCATGAATCTTTTTGATGAAATCCACGCCGCGGGGAATACCGTTATTTTAGTTACGCACGAAGAAGATATTGCAGAACATGCTCATAGGATTATTCGCTTACGTGACGGAATTATTGAAAGTGATACCAGGAAAGAAGTAGTGAGTAGTGAGTAGTGAGTAGTGAGTAGTGAGTAGTGAGTAGTGAGTAGTGAGTAGTGAGTAGTGAGTAGTGAGTAGTGAGTAGTGAGTAGTGAGTAGTGAGTAGTGAGTAGTGAGTAGTGAGTAGTGAAAGATTGAAAATCAAATATTTACAGCACGCTTTATTTAAAATAATTTTCAACTTTCCAACTTTATAACTTTATAACTTTATAACTTTCAACTTCTTAAACAACCTCATCCCCTCATCTACTCGATAATTTCTAGTGTATTTTTCATACTTCAATTCAAACTGAACAAACTAACCGCTGATACTTACCGCTATTCGCTTTAAAGAAAAATCTTAACTTTGTATGTATAACGTAGAATCTTAAGCTTGTGTTCGATTTAGATCAGGAAACCTATATTTATCTTATCATCATTGCTATTGGATTGCTGGTATTTTCAATGGGTGCCAAGCAGCGAAAAAAAAGACGTAGCGAAAATCTGGATTTTCGAAGAAGATATCAGGCCCGCAAAAAAGAAGAAGAAAAAGAAAAAGAAACCAACTGAGTGGTGGCTAAACTTTGTAATTTCGCTTTTCAATGCTCTTTTGAAAAAATTACCGAATGAAAATTTATACAAAAACAGGAGATAAAGGCACTACTGCTTTATTTGGTGGTACCCGCGTCCCTAAACATCATATACGTATTGAAAGCTACGGAACCGTAGATGAACTTAACGCTCATATTGGGCTTATTAGGGATCAGAAAATCGACGACACTACGGCTAAAGTTCTACTTGATATTCAACATAAACTGTTTACTATTGGCGCTATACTGGCCACCGATCCAGAAAAGGCAACACTAAAAAATGGTAAATCCAGGCTAAACATTCCGCGTATCTCTGAAGAGGATATCCATTTACTGGAAACTGAAATGGATAGAATGAATGAAGAACTGCCTGAAATGACTCATTTCATATTACCGGGAGGGCATCAAAGCGTGTCATTCTGTCACATAGCCAGATGCGTTTGCAGGCGTGCAGAGCGCTTAAGTACAGCATTATATAATCAGGAAGCATTTGATGAAGAGGTTTTAAAATACTTAAACCGACTCTCTGACTACCTCTTTGTACTGGCACGACTATTGACTAAACAACTGCAAGCTGAAGAAATTAAATGGATTCCTGAAAATTCATAAAAATCAGCAACATTAAAAACCTCTGGGGCGAGCGCACGATGTATTAATCAGAAAATATTTTGATACTTTCGAGACCGTATATGAAAATTAAAACCTCTATGAGGGATTAAATGTAAAAGATTGCTGTATTTGCTAGGCTTTTAGCGCTTTTGCTTATGTTCTTAACTATATTGAATAAAAAGCAGACTTTTTTCTTGGGTATTTCAGTAAAAAAATTATTTTTGCAGAAATTAAAAACCCGATTAACTAATGTACTGGACTTTAGAATTAGCATCTTATTTAAGTGATGCACCATGGCCGGCCACCAAAGATGAGTTAATTGATTACGCCATTAGAACCGGAGCACCACTAGAGGTAGTTGAAAACCTACAGGCCATTGAAGATGAAGGTGACTCTTATGATTCTATCGAAGAAATATGGCCCGATTATCCAACAGATGATGATTATCTGTGGAATGAAGATGAATATTAAATCACATTTGTACGCATAAAGTTAAAAGTCTCATTTATTAATGAGGCTTTTTTTTTGCTTACCTTTGAACCCGTAATAATAGAAAAACTATGAGTTTTTTAGAATCTGTATTAAAAGTATTTGTTGGCGACAAATCCAAAAAGGACGTCAAAGAAATACAACCTATTGTAAATAAAATTAAAGCGCTCGAAGCAGATTTTGAAGCATTGAGTTTAGACGAGCTTCGCGCTAAGACTACACATTTTAAATCAAAAATATCAGAAGCTTTAAAAGATGTAAATCAACAGATTGAAAATCTTGAAAAAGAAGCCGAAGAATCTGATGATATTACACGTAAAGAAGATATCTATGCCGAAATCGACGGACTTAAAGATAAGGCCTACGAAATTTCAGAAGGTGTTTTAAACGAAATTCTACCAGAAGCATTTGCTACTGTAAAGGAAACGGCAAAACGTTTTGCTGCCAATCCAACTTTAGAGGTTACCGCTTCTGCTTATGATCGCGAGATTTCCGCAGAAAAAGATTACGTTACCCTGGATGGCGATAAAGCGATTTGGAACAACTCCTGGGATGCAGCCGGTAAACCGGTAACCTGGGATATGGTTCATTATGATGTGCAGCTTATTGGTGGTGTGGCAATGCACCAGGGTAAAATTGCAGAGATGCAAACCGGGGAAGGTAAAACTCTTGTTGCAACCCTTCCTGTTTACTTAAACGCGCTTACCGGGAAAGGGGTTCACCTGGTAACGGTTAACGATTATCTGGCAAAACGTGATAGTGCCTGGATGGCACCCATATTCGAGTTTCACGGCCTAAGTGTAGATTGTATTGACTATCACCGCCCTAACTCGGCTTCCCGCAGAAAAGCTTATAATGCAGATATCACCTACGGAACCAACAACGAATTTGGTTTTGATTACCTAAGGGATAATATGTCGCACGCTCCAGACGATCTGGTACAGCGTCCACATAATTATGCGATTGTCGATGAGGTCGATTCGGTTTTAATTGATGATGCCCGTACACCGCTTATTATTTCGGGACCTATTCCTAAAGGAAACATACATGAATTTGATCAGCTAAAACCAGCTGTTTCGAATATCTATGAAATTCAACGTAAAAAGGCTACAGAATTTCTTCAGGCAGCTAAAAAATTAATTACCGAAGGCGATCAAAAAGAAGGCGGACTTCAACTATTACGGGCTTACAGAGCACTCCCAAAGAATAAAGCCTTAATAAAATATTTGAGTCAGGAAGGTATAAAACAAATTCTTCAAAAAACTGAGAATCATTACATGCAGGATAACAACCGGGAAATGCCTAAGGTTGATGCCGAATTGTACTTTACCATTGAAGAAAAAAATAACCAGATCGATCTTACTGATAAAGGTATTGAATATCTTTCTGGACAGGATGATCCCAATTTCTTTGTCATGCCAGAAATTGGTATGGAAATCGCCAAAATCGAAAACGAGGGTCTTTCTAAAGAAGAAGAAGCAGAGAAGAAAGAAGAACTTTTCCGTGATTACAGCGTAAAAAGTGAACGTATTCATACACTGCGTCAGCTTTTAAAAGCCTACACCCTATTCGAAAAAGATACCGAGTATGTGGTGATGGACAATAAGGTAAAAATCGTAGACGAGCAAACCGGCCGTATTATGGACGGGCGTCGTTATAGCGATGGTTTACACCAGGCAATTGAAGCAAAAGAAAACGTAAAGATTGAAGATGCTACCCAAACTTTTGCTACAGTAACCCTTCAGAATTACTTTAGAATGTACCGTAAACTTTCGGGGATGACAGGTACTGCGGTTACTGAGGCTGGTGAATTCTGGGAAATCTATAAATTAGACGTTGTTGAAATTCCAACAAACCGACCAATTGCCAGAAACGATAAAGACGATCTTGTTTACAAAACAAAACGTGAAAAATATAACGCAGTAATCGATCATGTAACCGACCTTTCTAAAGCAGGAAGACCGGTACTAATTGGTACCACTTCAGTAGAAATTTCTGAGCTTTTAAGTAGGATGCTTAAACTTAGAAATGTGCCTCACAATGTATTAAATGCAAAATTACATAAGAAGGAGGCCGATATTGTTGCTGAAGCAGGTAAAGGTGGTATCGTAACCATCGCCACTAACATGGCAGGTCGTGGTACTGATATTAAACTTTCTAAAGAAGTAAAAGAAGCCGGTGGTTTAGCGATTATTGGTACAGAACGTCATGATTCCCGTCGTGTAGACCGCCAGTTAAGAGGCCGTGCCGGTAGACAGGGAGATCCGGGTAGTTCTCAGTTCTATGTTTCTTTAGAAGATAACTTAATGCGTTTGTTTGGTTCTGAAAGAATAGCCAAACTTATGGATCGTATGGGACTGGAAGAAGGCGAAGTGATCCAGCATGGTATGATCTCTAAATCTATCGAAAGGGCTCAGAAAAAAGTTGAAGAAAACAACTTTGGTATTCGTAAACGTCTTTTAGAGTATGATGATGTAATGAATGCCCAACGTGAGGTAATTTATAAAAGACGTTACCATGCTTTATTTGGTGAGCGTTTACGTGTAGACCTTGCGAATATGATATTCGATATTTCTGAATTAATTTCTGAAACCAACAAGCAAGCGAATGATTATAAGAATTTCGAATTCGAATTGATTCGTTATTTCTCTATGAGTTCTCCGGTTTCTGAAGCTGACTTTGGAAAAATGAATGTTCAAAAAATTACCGCTGAAGTTTATAAAGCTGCCTACGAGCATTATCGTGAAAAAGTGAAGCATAGTGCTGCCAGAGCATATCCTGTAATCGAACAGGTGTACGAAGACGAAACGAATAACTTCGAGCGTATATCTGTACCTTTTTCTGACGGTCAAAAAACGCTCCAGGTAGTTACTAATCTTGAAAAAGCTTACGAAACCAAAGGCGAACAGCTAATAAAAGATTTCGAGAAAAATATCACCTTGGCCATTATCGATGATGCCTGGAAAACGCACCTTCGTAAAATGGACGAGTTGAAGCAAAGTGTTCAGCTGGCTGTACACGAGCAAAAAGACCCTTTATTAATTTACAAATTCGAAGCATTTGAATTGTTTAAAGCCATGCTTGAAGATGTAAATCGTGATGTGATTGGCTTCTTGTTTAAAGGAGAAATCCCGGAAGGAAACATGACTAACATCCATGAGGCCAGAAAACGCCGTCAAGAAAAAATTGAAGCCTCTAAAGAAGAAATTCAGAATCTTGATGAGCGTGCGGCGCAAAGTCGTGCAGCAGGGAATGCTGCCAGTGGTGCACAACAACCCCAACGTCCTCAGGTAACCGAGACTATAGTTCGTGAACAACCAAAAATTGGTCGTAACGACAAAGTGGTAATAAAACATGTCACTAAAGGTGAAAACAAAACCGTAAAATATAAGCAAGCTATTCCATTAATCGAAAGTGGTGAATGGGTTGTGGTTAAAAAAGCTTAATATTTTAATTTACCAGATATTGAAAAGCTGTCTTTTAAAAGGCAGCTTTTTTTTATTTCATTTTTCGGTATTCGGTTAAAGGTTTAACCTTGTATTATACGGTTTTCAAATCATCCGTACTCATATCACTACATTATCTCATTTTCAATAATCCATTGTCCATTGAATTTATATAGCCTTGCTTCCTGACTCTTTAATATTCAGTATACAAAGGCTACAGTCTATATGCTAATAGCAAGGCTTAAAACTAAAATTCCATCTTTACTAACCAGTCTTAAAAATGCTTTCTTATTTTTGCTACTCTAAAAAGTTGACCAACGAATGAAAAAATTTAATGTTGAAGTAAAATGGGGAGTCACTTTTGTGATCGCCCAACTCATCTGGATTGCTTTCGAAAAAATAATGGGATGGCATGATGAGCATATCGACGTACAGGGTGTCTATTCTTTATTTTTCGCAGTAATTGCTTTTTTAATTTATTACGCAGCTTTAAGAGAAAAAAGAGAAAAGTACTTCCAAAACGAAAAATTCGGATGGCAACAGGGCTTTATCAGTGGTGTAATTCTTACCGGAGTAATCACAATTCTTACGCCGCTCATCCAGTATTTCGCGGTCACAGTTATTAGTCCGGACTATCTTCAAAATATGATTACACTTTCAGAAAAACAGGGTATGACCCCAGAAAATGCTGAAATGATGCATGGTATGAAAATGTATATTTTTATGCAGATTTTTAATGCTTTAGCTATGGGAATTGTTACCGGAGCAATCGTAGCGTTAATTACTAAAAAGAAAGAAAAGTAACTTGCTGAAAAGCTATATCTTCAACAACAAATTAGGGTCGGGGCAATTCTCCAAATAAAAATCCAGGTCTTTTTTAGAAGCTACGCCCGGATAGTCTCCTTTATTTTGCTGTAAGTCTTTAATAATCTGAAAATGTAAATGCGGTGCATAATCTCCGTTTTCCTCTGCAGCGCCAAGTTCAGCTATTTTTTCCTGTGCTTTTACCTGCTGTCCTACTTCTATTTTCTCTAATGACTTTCTGCTTAAATGCCCATAAAGGGAATAAAAAATCTCATCATCAAAATCATGTTTTAAAATCACTGTAGGCCCATAATCTCCAAAATTAGCATTATCCTGAAAGCTGTGAACCTCTCCCTCTAATACCGCTAGCACATCGGTTCCTTCAGCCGTCCAAATATCCAGGCCAATATGGATATTACGGTTTAAAAATTCTTCTACATTTTTATTGAAAAGCTGACTACGTTGGTAAAGTTTTCTCACTTCATTATAGCCACCAAAAGCCACTTTTTTACCGGCGACTTTAAGATTATGATCTATAAATATAGAAAAAGCTTCCGAAGAAAGTTGTTCTAATTTCAAAAGTTCCGGGTTATTTGCAGACAGGTCGATGGCAATGAAATCTTCCTGTTGTAAATCTCCTCCTACAATTGGAGTAAAATCTGCAGTTAACCCGGAAATGTATTCAGCGAAATTAGTTTTCATAGATTGCATTTTCGCCAAAAGTAATCTTTGCGTTCTAATTTAGCAACACGTCACTAAATCTTGCCGAAATGCTAATTTGAGCATCAGTATTTGAGCTTTTATGATATCCCTTTAGAATTTCATTGTCGTACGACGAAGTTTTATCTACTTTTAATCCTCCAGGGTAATTCACTTCACTTTGCGTACCGTTGTAATTAAATTTAAAAGCAGATTGTGGTAACTTTAATTTAAGATCACTATTTTCAAGACTTATATCAAGATTCTTAAAACTACCGCCTACATTTTTAATCGCTAAATTTCCAAAGGTCCCCGATAAAATCCCTGTTTCGCTTAAGCGATTTATACTCACGTCGCTACTGTTAGAGATCAATTTTATACTTCTAGCTGTATTGATAGCACAACTTGGCAGATAAGAAGCATTTAAAACTCCATAATCCCAATTTTCTATAGATACCGGCGTATAAGAAACCTTTACATGAGTATCCTTACCGGTGATTTTATTCGCTTTAAAATTGGTATGAGCCAGCTCAGCTATTAAATTGTCAGCATGATCTAATGCTATTTTACCATATCGAACATTAAGTTTGATTTTAGCATTTCTGGGCGCGTTTATTTTAATGGTTTTTTGGGCCTGGCTACCATCACTGTTTCGATTCAACATAACGATATTTGGCACATTTTGCCCAGTTTTCTCTTTAACTGCCATTTTCTTCTCAAAATTCTTTCCCCAGGCTTCCATTTTCTCACCAAAAGATTCTCCCCATTTCTCCATACTGGCACCAAAAGAATTTCCCCATTCTTCCATACTTTTTTCGAACTCTTCGCTATTTACTTCAGCATTTTTTTCAAAATTTGCCGCCCATTTCTCCATTTTCCTTTCAAAGTCTTTTCCAAACTTTTTATCCACCTGCTTTTCGTAACGCTCTAAATAGGCATCTCCTTCTTTACGATAAGCTTCATAATCAAAATTTAAATCTCCCATATTTTCAAATAGATCCGGTGGTAAAGGATGTTCAGATATATTTTGTAATAAAGGGGTTACCAAATTATCCATTATTGGCCCCATAATTTCTGGTAATTGCGCTAAAGCATTATTAAGTTCAGGTCCGTTAATGTCTACATCCCAGTTCACATTCATATCAGATTTTGATGAAACCTGAACCTTATTTTTAGATCCACTAGTACTAAGCTTCCAGTTATCCATCATTTTTGTGGCTTTATTCTTTGGCACACCATCATTTATAAAAGCTTCGATCGTTACCGTGTTTTTATCCCAGCTTTCTATGATGATATTGGTGTTTTTAGCATCTACCTCAATAACGACATCCTTGTTTACATCATAACTGCGCCGCATCATATCCTGCGCTGAAGCACTAAATGTACATCCCAAAAGGAAGAGTAAAATATAATTAAGCTTGTGCATTTTCATAACTGTTGTCTTTTGATCCTTTAATTTCTTTTAGCTTTTGTTTTAGTTTGAACAACAACTCTAATCTCAGCTGTAAGTTAGCGACCATGGCTTCGATGGTTTGTTCATTAGGTCCTAACTCATTTAATTCGTTATTTAATCTTTTGTATTCTTTATCCAGCTCTGCCAATTGTTTCATAAATGAATCGATGAGCTCCTTATTTTCTTTGTTAATACTCAGTTTTGCCAATTCCATATTAAGGCTCGCCATATAATAATCTTCGATCTTTTTATATTGCGGCGATACATCACTTAGCTGAAATTGTTTTGTTGCTGTGGTATTTTCTTTTTTCTCTTCTACAGGTTTTTCTTCGGAAGTCTCTACAACCTGAGGTCCATAAGGATCTACTGAAGTTCCTGAATTAAAGTAAAAAAATCCTCCTGCCGCCAGTATTATTACAAGGATCGCAGCGATTTGAAAAAACCATTTACGACCGCCTGACTTTCTCTTTTTAGGAAAAGCTTTATTTAATCGATCTTCAAATCTTGCCTGATGTCCCTCCGGCATTTTAAACTTTCTGCTTTCTTTATCCTTCTGCAGCATTTTTCTTATATCCTGTCCCATATCTCAATTCTTTTTAGGCGTATTTTTCTGCTTTGTAAAACAGTCATCCTCGCTTATAATGTTGTTTTTCTATTCATTCCTCCTGAGTCCGCTTCAAAATTCCTGATTTTCTCCTGCAATTTTTTCTTTCCGCGGTGCACCAGCGTCCTGGAAGCCACCTGACTAATATTCAGAATTTCTGAAATTTCTTCATGATCATATCCTTCTACTAAAAAAAGCATTAATGGATATCGATACTTTTCCGGAAGCTCACTAATCGCACGCTTTATGTCTTCAACAGTAATCCCGTCGTTGACATTCCAGTCCTCTTCCTCGTCTACGATGCCAAGAACCTGCTCGTTCATCGCAACCTGCTCCAGCTTTTTTGCTTTAAGCTTATCCAGACATTTGTTTATAACGATTCTTTTAAGCCAGGCACCAAAAGTAACCTCTCCGGTAAATTGATGCAGTTTTGCAAAAGCCTTGATAAAAGCTTCCTGCATCGCGTCTTCTGCCTCCTGAGTATCGTTCATAAACCGTAATGCCACGTAATACATACCTTCACAGTATTTATTGTAAAGCTTAAGCTGCGCTTTGCGGCTATTGTTCTTACAATCTTCTATTAACTGATGTTGTAACAAAATGGTTTTTTGATTGGTTGTTGTTCACTTTAAAGACGAGTTAAAATTCACTATGTTGCAAAAAGTATATTTTTTTTGAATAAAAATGTAGATTTCTAATTATATCCTTACTTTAATACTTTAAAATCTGCATCAGCTTTAAAGCCTTTAGATCAAATATAATATTATGAATAATAGCCTTAAGTTAGTACTTAAAATTTTAGGGATCAGCCTTTTGGTGATTGCCGTCATATTTTTTGTAGTTCGCTATAATACCAAAGCATATAGTCCAGAAGATACAGTATCCTACACCAATAATGATCTTACCATAGAAGTTTTTTATAACCGCCCTTATAAAAAAGGAAGGGAAATTTTTGGAAATCTAGTTCCCTACGATTCTGTTTGGCGTACAGGCGCCAACGAGGCTACGACCTTTAAAACCAACAAAGATATAATGGTAGATGGGAGTTTACTGCAAAAAGGAGAATATACCTTATGGACGATACCAAAAAAGAAAAGCTGGGAAATTATTTTTAATAATAAAATGTATCCCTGGGGGATTGATTTAAATGGCAAGGTGTATCGTGATGCCAAATTTGATGCACTTATTGTTGAAGTTCCCTCTAATAAACTACAGGAAACAGTAGAACAATTCAGCATTTATTTTGAACAAGCCAATGACTTTGTATTTATGGTTTTAGCCTGGGATCGTACTAGTGTGGCCGTTCCTATAAAAATAAAAGAGACTCCTACCATAGAAGCCCCTTCTAAAAATTAAGCAATTTTTATCGAATCTTAGTCTTCGTCTATAAGAAGATTTAAGGTAACATCGATATTATCTCTGGTCGCTCTTGAATAAGGACACACCTCATGAGCTTCATTGATTAAATCTTCACCGGTTTCAACATCAATATCCGGAATATAAATATCTAAAATGGCAGAAAGGTCTAATTCCTCATCTTCATTTTGTCCTAAATCGATCGTCACTGTAACATTATAATCTCCAAGATCTACATTTGCGTTTTTAGCGACCATTTCTAAAGCGCTACCAAAACAAGCAGAATATCCTGCTGCAAAAAGTTGTTCCGGGTTCGTATAATCTCCACCTTCACCACCAAGACTTTTAGGCATTGAAAGTTGTAGGTCTAATATCCCATCATCACTAATAGTTCTGCCTTTTCTACCACCTTCAGTGGTTACCTTAGCTGAATACAAAGTTTTCATTTTTTCGAATTTTTATATTATTCCTTTTCAATATAACATTCCCAAAATTCGCATTCAAAAAATGTATTCATAAATTTGTCATAAATAAACGCATCTTGAAAAAATCTTCCAATACATCTGCCCTATCTCAAAGTAATAGCATTCCTGCCTCAGCAAATGTTAGTAATACTTCTGCGGAAAAAATTAAATCGTTGCGGAAGAAGAAACAGGATCATACTGAAATTCTAAATCGTCTTCTTCAGGGTAATCAAACAGCGCTGGGAAAAGCCATCACTCTGGTTGAAAGTAATACTATAAAACACCAGCAACAGGCATCAGCAATTATCGAAGGGGCTATAGCTTCTTCAGGACAATCAATTCGAATTGGTATCACCGGAGTTCCCGGTGTAGGAAAAAGTACATTTATTGAAGCTTTCGGAACGTATCTACTCAGTTTAGGCAAAAAGGTAGCTGTTCTTGCCGTAGATCCCAGCAGTAGTATTTCTAAAGGCAGCATCCTGGGAGATAAAACCCGAATGGAAAAGCTTGTAAAAGAAGAAATGGCGTTTATACGTCCCAGTCCTTCTGGGGATTCTTTAGGAGGCGTTGCTCGCAAAACAAGGGAGAGTATTATGCTTTGCGAAGCTACAGGCTTTGATGTAATTTTAATTGAAACTGTAGGCGTTGGCCAAAGTGAAACCACCGTACATAGTATGTGTGATTTCTTTTTATTGCTGAAATTAGCCGGAGCCGGTGACGAATTACAGGGCATTAAACGCGGAATCATGGAAATGGCCGATGCTATCGTTATTAACAAAGCTGATGGGGAAAATGTAAAGGCTGCCAATACCGCTAAATTAGATTTTAGAAGAGCGCTACATCTTTACCCTCCAAAAGAAAGCGGATGGACACCCAAGGTCTTACTTAGCAGTGCTTTATATAATACCGGTATTCCTGAAGTTTGGGAGCTGATCACGTCTTTTGAAAAAAATAGTAAAGAAAATGGCTATTTTGAAGAGAATAGAAAACAGCAAAACAAATTTTGGCTCCTACAAAGTATAAATGAGCAATTAAAACAGTCTTTCTATCAAAATCCTGAGATAAAAGTGGCTCTTGAAGAACAATTACAGGCAATTTTCGATAAAAAAACCTCTCCTTTTATCGCTGCTCAACAGCTTTTGGAAAAGTATTCTAAATTATAGAAAATTGGCTTTATACCAGTTAATTTGACGTTGCAATCCATCCTTTAAAGTTGTAGTTGGATGGTAATCCAATATTTTTTTAGCCTTATTGATATTAGCACGAGTGTGCCACTGGTCTCCTTTACGCCTTGGTTTAACCTCTAATTCAATCTTTTTCCCTAAAAGTTCTTCCACATAATCTATACCTTCCTGAGTGGTATACTCAGCTTCTGTACCCAAGTTAATGATCTCTCCATTTAATTCATGATGCTTTTTCACCGCCGAAAGTAATCCTTCTATAATATCCCCAACATAAGTAAAGCTTCGAAGGTGCTTTTGGCTTCCGCTAAATAAAGGAAACTTTTCATTGTTAAAAGCGCATGCAATTAATTTAGTATATAACTTTTCAGGTCGTTCCCTTGGTCCATAAACCGAATATAATCGTAATGAACTACTGTTTAAACGTTTCGCCCTGGATTCAGCTAATACCAATTGTTCGGCAGCTAATTTGGTTACGCCGTAAAACGAAGCAGGTTGTGCTGCAGCATCTTCAGGAAAGGTAGCTTCCAATCCATATACTGAAGATGTAGAGATATTAAAAAAATGCTTTAGCTTCTTATTTTGATGGGCAAACTCAATTAAATTTTGAGTCGCAATAACATTATTTTGCAGATATTGATCGAAAGTACTGCTGGAGGATATACCAGGTTGTGCCGCAAAATGAATTATAAAATCAAAATCGCTGGTAAGCTTTTTAAAATCTTCAGGCTTTCTTAGATCTACTTTCTTTATCTGGATATTGTTTTTACGAAGACTTTCTGTATTTAATTCTTTCAATTTTACATCGTAGTAATCAGAAAAATTATCTAATCCAATCACTTCGTAACCTTCTTTACTTAATGCTTCGGCAGCATGAGAACCTATAAAACCGGCTGCACCGGTAACCAAAACTTTCATCATTTAAAGTCTAAAATTATCAACATCCTGAAAATTTGCGGGGGCAAAGTACAATGATTATCATTAAAAAACGATATTTCCTGTAAGAACCTTCTTTTTTTTTCTTTTAAAAGATACATTTGCAGTCAATTTATCAATTATGGAATATCAGTTTACGATCATTGTTCCTATCTATAACGAGGAAGAAAACCTGGAACGGCTGGAACAACAGTTATCAACTTATCTGGAAATTGCTGTGAAGCCCACCTGTATCCTACTGGTTAACGATGGCTCCTCGGATAACAGTTTATCGATGATCGAAAAAATTTGTGCTGGTAATGAAGCATTTTATTTTATTTCTTTTGCACAAAATTGCGGATTAAGCGCTGCAATTAAAGCTGGGTTCGATTATGCTAACACACCGCTAATTGGGTATATCGATTCAGATCTACAAACCGATCCTGAAGATTTTAATCTTTTAATGCAGGATATTGGGGAATATGATCTTGTGACGGGATGGCGTGCAGATCGAAAAGATTCTTTTGTAAAAAATATGTCCTCGCTTATCGCTAATGGTATTCGTAAAAGCTTTACGCACGACGGTATGAACGATACCGGCTGCCCCCTAAAAATCATTAAGGCAGATTATGCAAAACGTATCCCGATGTTTAAAGGCTTACACCGATTTTTACCGGCAATGATAATGTTACAAAACGGGAGTGTAAAACAAGTGCCTGTGAGACATTATCCCAGAATTGCCGGTAAAGCCAAATTTCATGTATGGAACCGCCTTTTAGGTCCTTTCCTAGATTGCTTTGCATATTTGTGGATGAAGAAAAAGTATATCAACTATAACGTGGCTAAAAAAGGATGATGCCTTGGTACATATATACCATAGGCTTTGTGGCCCAAATTCTTTTTTCTGGAAGACTATTGTTACAGTGGATACTTTCAGAAAAACATAAAAGGGTCTTAACCCCCAGCCTTTTCTGGAAGTTAAGCTTAATTGCCTCTTTCCTGCTTTTTATCTATGGTGACTTAAAAGATGATTTTTCGATCATGTTTGGCCAGGCCATTACCTATTACATTTATATTCGTAATTTACAATTGCAGGGAGAATGGGAAAAAATGAAGCGCATATTACAGCTCTTCATTTATATCTTCCCCGCTTTTGTGGTATTTTATAATTATAATAATGGTACATTAGATTTACAACGCTTCTTTAATAGTGAGAATATCCCCCTCTGGCTCGTAATTTTAGGTATCGTTGCTCAGATCATTTTTAATCTGCGATTCCTCTACCAATGGATGTATTCTGAAAGAAAAAAAGAAAGTATTCTCCCATTAGGATTTTGGATTTTGAGTTTAATCGGTGCCAGTCTCATTTTAATTTACGCTATTATTAGAAAAGATCCTGTTTTATTTACAGGCCATATTTTTGGAAGCGTAGTTTACGTAAGAAATATTATCTTAAGCCAAAAGTCTAAACGATAATTAAATGAAACCTAAATTTCATAGATACCTACTTGCCCTAATTGGTGTTTGCCTCCTTATATTTTTCTTTAACCTCGATGCTCTTTACGTAAACATCATGGAAGCTAGAAATTTTGGTTCAGCAAGAGAAATGCTACATCTAGATCATTGGCTCCTTACTACATTAAATGACATCCCGCGTTACGAAAAGCCACCTTTACCTACCTGGTTAACCGCAATTTCAGCTAAAATATTCGGTATAGAGCATTTATGGGCTTTACGCCTACCCGCAGCCTGCGCCGCTACCCTTCTTGCCGTTTCCTTATATAAATTTTCCGCATTAATAAATATCACCAGAAAACAGGCTTTTATAGGATCGCTCATCGCCGTTAGTTCATTTTACATTATTTTTTCCGGAAGAAACGGCCAGTGGGATATCTTTACACATTCCTTTATGATGGTGGCTATTTACTTTCTATTCCAGTTTTTTAGGGATGAGAGAAAGTTGTGGCGTAATGCTGTTCTAGCAGGACTTTTCTTTGGCTTTTCTATTCTAAGCAAAGGACCGGTTTCGCTATACGCATTATTCCTGCCCTTTTTAATAGCTTATGCTATCGTCTATAAATTTCAGGATTTTAGGAAAAAATGGGGTGCATTGGTGGTTTTTCTTGTACTAAGTTTAGTAGTTGGTTTGTGGTGGTTTGTATATGTGAGGTTAGCCGATCCCATTGCTTTTTTAGAAATCACTAAAGACGAAGCCGCAAATTGGGGAAGTTATAATATACGCCCCTTTTATTATTACTGGAGTTTCTTTACTCAAAGCGGTATCTGGACTATCCCATCTTTGGTAGCGCTGCTTTACCCCTATTTAAAAAACAAGGTGAGCAATAAAAAAGCATATAAATTCGCGATTCTCTGGACAGTACTTTCAGTGATTCTTTTATCCATCATTCCTGAAAAAAAATCAAGGTACCTTTTACCCGTTCTTATCCCAATGGCATTAAACACTTCGTTTTATATCGAATATCTTTTCAGTAATTTTTCGGGACTGAAAATGAAAGAAAAATGGGTGGTTTATTTCAACTTCGGACTTATAGCCATCATTGGTATCGCCTTTCCCTTCGGGTCTTATTTCATGTTAGATTTAGACGGAATCTACTATTTATGGTATGCTCTTACTTCTATTGCTTTATTTGGAATAGGCATTTCGATATTTTATTATCTAAGAAAAAACAGGTTTTCTAAAATATTTTATCTTACCGTAGGTTTTATTTGTACAGTAATCGTTTTTGGTTTTCCACTCATCGATACTTTAATCGACAACCCCAATTATAAGTCTTTTGCCGAATTAAAAAAGCAAGCCGAAAACAAGCAATTTACGGTTTATGAATATAATTCTTTTGGTCCCGAGATTATTTGGGATTATGGTGAACCTATCCACATTTTGATTAAAAACGATAGCCTTTCTTTGCCTAAAGAAGAAGAATTTGGACTACTATTTAATGTAACCGACACTATTTCTCCAGAAGAATTTTCAGGGTATTCTATTAAAAAAGTAGACCAGTACGATTTAAATCAGATAAACCCTCAAAAATCGGGTTATAAAGACCGGTTGATGCGTGATTTTTATATGCTAAAGAAGAAGGATTAATGCTATTTTTTCAATTTTATTTAAATCTCATGTAACATTTTGTTTGAAATGTATCTAAAGGCTAAACTTTAAATTCATTTCTTATGAAAAATCTTAAAATGATATGGTACATAGTAGTCATGATTTCTACTGTCCAACTTGTAGGTCAAAATAGCTTTAAAGTCGAAGTTTATGGTAAGGGAGAACCTCTTTTACTTTTCCCAGGCTTTAGTAGTACTGCAGATGTTTATCAGGAGATTATTACTAACTTTTCTAAAGATTACCAGGTGCATGCTTTCACCTTTGCAGGTTTTGGGGATGTTGCCCCTATCCAGTCGGCATGGCTCGAAACGATAAAGAAAGATGTGGAAATCTACATCACTAAAAAGAAGCTTAAAAACATTAGCATCTTAGGCCACAGTATGGGTGGGACTTTAGGCTTATGGCTAGCTTCAGACCAGGACGTTTATAAAAAACTAATCTTAATCGACGCATTACCTGCCATGGGTGCATTGATGTTTCCAAACTATGACAGTGAATCCATACAATATGATTCGCCTTATAACCAACAATTATTAGAAATGAGCGAGGCCGATTTCGAAACAATGGCAAATCAAATGGCTATAAACTTAAGTCTTGATCCAGAAGGCCAAAAAAGGATTGTGGAAGATATGCTTAGAAGCGATCGAAAGACTTATGTGTATGGCTATACCGATCTTTTGAAGTTAGATTTACGGCAAAAATTAGCTAATATTAAGGTTCCCGTTTATATTCTTGCGGCTAATCTTCCCTACGGAAAAGAGGTGGCCACCATAAATTATAAAAACCAATACCAAAACCTGAGTGATTATAAGCTTCATTTTGCAGAAAATTCCAAGCATTTTATAATGTATGACCAGCCAGTATGGTTAATCGATCAAATAAAAATGGCCTTGAATACCAATGAGTAAAAAACTGGAATTTCAGGAAATATACTACTCCAATTACCCAAAAGTAATACGGCTTTGCATGGGATATCTTAATGGCAATGAAGCCTTAGCTAAAGATTTGGCGCAAGAGGTTTTTATTAAAGTGTGGCAGTACATTAAAGATTTTCGTGGAGAAGCTACAATTTCAACCTGGATTTATAGAATTACCGTAAACACCTGCTTACAGGAACTACGGAAGCAAAAAACAAAGCCATTAAAAATTGACATTGCTGGTAATGAGACTATCGAAGACCCCACAACCGAAAAGCAATTTGCCAGTATGTACCGCTGTATCGATAAACTTTCTGCAGAAAATAAATCGATTATTCTATTAGAGCTGGAAGGTTTGCCTCAAAAGGAAATTGCAGAAATCACCGGGATAAATCATGCCGCAATACGAACTAGAATTCACCGAATTAAAGATCAACTTTCTAAATGTGTAAAAAATGAATGATTTTCAGCATATCAAAAAACAATGGCAAAGCCATCAAGCGCCAGCACCGATTAAAAATAGCGATGAAATCATAGCAAAGTCGCAAGGAATAAAGCGTAAACAAAGAATTACAAAAATTATCCTGGGCATTACCGTGCTTCTGCTAATTGCTTTTTTCTTTTACGTTTCGGCTTACAAAAATACAAGAGCCTTTTGGGGATTGGGTCTTATGATTGGCAGCCTGTGCATTAGGATTATCATGGAATATGCCAGTGGTTTAAAAAAAGAAAGTTTCCCGCTTTATCAAAGTATGCTCGCTTTTAACAAGCAATTGGTTCAGTACTATAAATCCAGAAGAAAAACTCATTATTTATGGACTCCTTTGTTATTTGCTACGTATATACTTGGATTCCTACTATTACTACCTATTTTTAAGCAGCAATTATCAGCAGGATTCTATATATACATTATAATTTCTTCGATCATAATTTTTATAGCTTTAGCGGTACTTATAGGTACTCAGATAATAAAAGAGCTAAAAATCATCAAAAGTTTACAGTAGGTACTACCAAAAAATTAAAATGAGCGCCAACAGTATATAAAGAAAAAGCCTCTCTAAATGAGAGGCTTTAGTTTTATTTTTTAGAAGCTGCTACAGATTCTTTACGGAATTCTTTCAAAAGCTTCTCTAAAGCTAAAGAAGATTTTCTTGCGCGTGTTCCTGCTGCTTTGTTCCCAGATTCTAACTGAGCATCAGCATCAGTTTTAAAAGCTTCAAATGTCTCATTGATATTTTCTACCAATTCTTTCATATTGTTTTTATTTAAAAGATTAATTAGACAGGCGAAAATAAAATAATATTCCACTTTAAAAGACAATTCAATAAAAATTCCCACTCTAAATACTCAATTTTAGCATATGGAGAGTTTATTGTTAAAGCCTAAATGGAAATATCCCATTGAATTCGGAACCTAAACTCATCTTTTATTCCAACGTCTGCTGTTTCCAGATCAAATTCAGAAACCTCCATCGTCAATTTATTTCTATGCCCTTTAAAAAACCAGTTAAAAGCAAGGGTTATTTCATCTAAGTAATAATCCTGTAGTGTGTTTGGCGTAAAATTAGCGTAACGGGCAGCAATTTCTAAAGGTTCTGGCCACCAGGCCAAGGACTGGTGTGCTAAATAACCGGCCTGAAAATAAAATCCGTTTAATTTAGTTTCCTGATTATTCACCCGATCTTGAATATTTTTCCAATGCAACTCAGATTGCCAACTAAATCCCTTGTAAACCAAAGCAGTTTCTAAATTGGCCTGATTTATACGATATTGGCCGGGATTCTGTTCTTCAAACCCTTCCAAGAAGCCTCCACCAGAAGATGAAAATCGGGTATAGGGACTCCTGTTTGTTACTCCGGCAAGAGCGATAATTGCTGCTGGTTTTTGGTGAATGCCAAGATCGCTACTTGTAAAACCTAAATTTTCTCCAAACATATTCCATTGAATGCGGCCAAAATACATCAGGTTTTTATCGTCGTTCTCCCTGGCTCCACGGCCACTACCGGTAAAAACACCAAGCCAGTAATTAAAGTCCAGGGGGCCTTTGGTTCGCAATCTTCCATAAAGCTCTACCCCCTGCTGCCTGTCTACGGTAAAAGACCGATTTAAAATTGAACGATCTACGGTTTGTTGTGCTCCACTACTTATACGGCGTTCCCTGGAAAATTCAAGCTTCCACTGCCCTACTTTTATATTTAACCATTCCCAACGCTCTATCATGATTCGGTAATCTAAAAGATTAGATTGCCCAAGCTCATACTCCCAATAATATTTTAACCAGGGTTTATAGGCATGCCCACCAACTTTTAGTCTAGAGCGATTTACCTTAAAAACATTATTGCTGTTATCGGAAAAATTGTTGAACGTATAAGGGTCGTTATCACTTGGTGTGGCAAACCTAAACTGTAACCTGCTTTGAATCTGAAGCAAATAATTATTATCACCAGATCTAAATTCGAATCCTTTTTCGCCGTATTTAAAACGCCAATCCTGAAAAACTGAATTGCTACTTTCCTCCGCTGACTGGGAAAAACCGCTAATGGAAGAAAGACAAAAAACAAAATTGAGCAGTAAAAGCCTTAATAAATAAGGTGTATCATACTTCATAGTCCATTTTTAAAGTATGGGTTCAAAAATAAAGAATTCTAACTTCTTAACATTACAATAATATTAAAGAAACAATTAATTTACATTGTATTATTACTCTAATACCTCTCCAGATATATAAATTTGAACTTATTAGCTTATTAAAGTATTTTCGTGCTGAATGACGTGCTGTTTTACACTCTCCTGAAATTCCTGCGGTGTCATTCCTGCATGTTGCTTAAAAAATCTACTGAAGTAAGACCGATCCTTAAATCTTAAATTAAATGAAATTTCTTTAATGGTATTTTCACTATGAATGATTTGACGTTTGGCTTCAAGGATTAAACGATCATGGATTAATTGAAGTCCGGTTTTATCTAATTTCTCCTTTAATATCTGGTTTAAGCGTTTGGCACTTAAGCCCAATTGTTTAGCATAAAACCCGGTATCACGTTCTTCAAGATAATAGTTCTCCAACAATAACATAAACTCATAAATTCGTTTTTCATTAATATCATGCTGCGTAAAATGCTGCTCTTTTAATTGTATAAGTTGCAATAAAAATACCTTTAATAGTGCTTTGATCATAATCAGGTTCATTTCTTCTTTTTGGTATTCTTCAGAAAGAAGAGTATAAATAGCGTTCAAGCCCTTAGAGCTTTGTTCGGTGACCTGCAAACAGGAAAATTCTCCCTGGATGTTGAACATTCTAAATACATCCAGTAAAAATTCTTTAAGATCATCTTCCAGTAACTCTCTTTTAAAAGAAAGCAATACCCCTTTTTTTCCAGCTTTATTTAATTGATGTACTCGATAAGGCGGAATAAGATAAATCCAGTCGCCCTGTAAGGTTTGAAAAGAATGTTGTGGTGCATGCAAAGCCTTTTCATTTTTAAGCCAAACAATCTCAAAAAATTCCCGACGTCCCGGGTCGTCAAGATAAGAAGGAGGACAATCTATTAAATCCCGAATATATAGTACCTTATTACTTAGCATAATCTACTTCATTTTATAGTTGAAAACACCTGCTTTCCAAAAAGTACCACAAAACTAGCTAATCTCACCCAACATTTTTCATCAATAAGCAAATTGTACCACACATCTATCAAATCGTATACAAATTTGCGTAATGATGCCCTCTAATTTTGTGCCTCCCAAACATAGAGAATAATTATAAAGACGATTAGCTATGAAAAATAGAAATAATGCCAATTCCAGAATCAGCATTCAAAAAGCCTATGATATTATTATAAACGAGCACGTTAACCTATATCATTCTTTAAACTTCGAGAACATTGAAACTATCGAAGGAGCTTTAAAAAATGCAGATCGAATTTTTCTAATCGGGGCAGGTAGGACCGGCTTTATGGTAAAAGCAGCCACCATGCGTTTAATGCATTTGGGATATCAGGTACATGTTGTAGGAGAAACCACTACGCCGGCTATTGGTAAAGATGATCTACTCATTGCCGTGTCTGGATCTGGTGCGACCAAGTCTATTATAAATGCGGCAGAGACTGCCTCTAAAAATGAAGCTCAAATTGTATGTTTTACCACAAACGATTCGTCGCCATTAGCACAACTTTCAAATTATACAGTTTTAATTCCTGCTGCAGGAAAACAGGAACATAAAAATGCTATTTCTCAACAATACGCCGGGAGTCTTTTTGAACAGGGATTCCTACTATTATTTGATGCGCTTATCCAATACCTATGGAAGCAATCTGATAACAGTGCGGAGCAATTGTGGAAAATGCATGCCAACATGGAATAATTACGAACCAAAAATATAAATCAAACATAGAGGATTATGACTAGATTACAAGTAGCAATCGATTTGCTAAAAACTGAAGATGCTATTGCTTTGGCTACCAAAGTAGCTCCTTATATTGATATCATTGAATTAGGAACTCCGCTTATAAAGAGTGAAGGACTTAGTGTTATCACTGCAATGAAGGAAGCATTTCCAGATAAAAAAGTTTTTGCTGATTTTAAAACTGCAGATGCAGGTGCTCTGGAAGCCGAGATGGCTTTTAAAGCGGGAGCAGATTATATTACCATTTTGGGATCAATAGACGATGCTACCATTATTGGTGCTGTAGAAGCGGCTAAAAAATATGACCGCGCCGTAGTGGTAGATACTATTGGTGTTAAGGACCGTGTAAAACGTGCCCAGGAAGTTTCTAAACTAGGAGTAGAATTTGTAGAATTACACGCAGGTTTAGATGAGCAGGCAAAACCGGGATATTCTATCGATGTGTTAATCGACGAAGCTTCTAAAGCCGGTGTACCGGTATCTATCGCTGGTGGTGTAAACAAAAATAGCATTGCTAAAGTAAAAGCATCTGGTGCTGTTGTAGCTGTAGCCGGTGGAGCGATCTACGGCGCTGAAGATCCAGCAGCAGCGGCAAAAGAACTAAAAGAGGCTTTAAGCTAAGCTTTTAGTATAGATTATTCAAAATTTAGATTTGTCATTAAGGCTGGTATTTTACCAGCCTTTTTTGTTTTTACATAAACTTTCTGCGCAGCAAGCTTCTTATTTATTATAAAATTATTTTTTATAACAAAGACTCCTATTTCTTCCCACTAATTTATCATCATGAGATTGGAGTATTCAACTTCAATCATCTATAAATATTAGATTTATAGATGATTTATTATTTTGTTTACTAAAACTATTTTTAGGTATATTTATTTACTAATGTATTAGAAATGAAATTCCAGAAACCAATACGAATTTTGGCTGTAGATGATAATCTGGTAAACCAGTTTTTAATACGGAGCATTATTTTAAAATTATACCCAAAAGCCGAAATTATTACTGCCGATACTGGAGAAGAAAGCATTGAAATATTTCGGAAATCGTCAAATTTTGATCTTATTTTAATGGATCTGCAATTACCGGGAATTAGCGGTTATGAAGCCAGTAAAAAAATAAAAAAATTGGTACAAGGTAAACCTACACCTATTGTGGCTTTAAGCGCCAGCAAAATGGAAGATATGATTAGCAAAGGAAAACCGGCAGGAATAGATGATTTTTTAAGCAAACCTATTTTACCGGAGACCACGAGAAAGATCTTAATAAAATATATCTTCGATAAATAACGTCTTACAAGATTTGAAGCCTCCTTTTGAAGACAATCAGAATACCTGGTGTAAGCTTATATACTATGGACTGTAAAACTAATTAGCATTTCGAGCCATCGTGATAATTATGGATAGTTGGGAGTATACTATTTTTGTAGTTTGCCTATAAAAAACTGACTCGTCTTAATTTTAAAAGACCAGTCAGTATTATTTGATTTCAAGGTAGTAATTACAGCTAATTTTGTTTTTCTAAAGTTTTATTTTCTTTGTTGATTTCCTGCATTACTTCAGCAAAAGCAGTTACCGATTTTTTTCGATCTTCAGCATCGTACATCGCAGACACTGCGATTAATTCGTCTACTTTAGTTTCCTCTAAAAATGCTTTCGTTTTCATTTTTACACTTTCTTTACTTCCTACAAAAGAATATTTAAGCATTTGCTGTACCGAAGGATGCTGAAGTACCCCCCTTAGTTCTGAGGTCATAGGGGTTGGCGGCTTTAAGCCTTCTCTTTCTCCAGTTAGAATTCCTAAAAACATTCGGATTAAAGTAGTAAATAATTCGTTTGCTTTTTCATCGGTTTCGGCGATGATCACATTCACTCCGGCCATACAATAAGGGGCTTGTAAAACATCAGAAGGAGTAAATTCTTCTCGATAAATCTGTAATGCGTTATGCAGATGATTCGTTGCAAAATGACTTGCAAAGGCATAAGGTAAGCCTTTCTTAGCCGCTAAGTGTGCACTATCTGTGCTGGAACCTAAAATATACAAAGGCACATTGGTACCTTCAGCAATAGCAGCCCTAACATCTGAAGTTCTATTTTCTACAGCAAAAAAGCGCTCTATTTTTTCAATTTCAGAAGGAAAAGATTGTGCAGCCTGCATAAAATCAGATCGTATAGCTCTGGCTGTTTTAGGATCTGTACCCGGTGCTCTTCCTAATCCCAGATCTACCCGATCTGGATATAATCTTGCAAGGGTACCAAACTGCTCGGCAATCACTAAAGGTGAATGATTAGGAAGCATAATCCCTCCGGATCCTACTCTTATTTTCTCTGTATTTTCTGCAATATAGCCCATTAATAAAGAGGTAGCACTACTACCAACATGCTCCATATTATGATGCTCTGCAAACCAAAAACGATGATATCCCTTAGCTTCGGCAAGTTTGGCTAAATCACGGGAATTGTTTAATGTTTCTTTATAAGTATTTCCTTTAGAAACATGTGCCAGTTCCAGGATAGAATATTTTATATCTTTCTTATTCATATATTTAAATATTTCAATATATTAATTACTAAAAATTAAAGGTTTTTTAGTGTATTCACATAGTTATCCAAGAGCTTTTCATTAATGGAATAGGAATAAAAACGCCCTTCTTTATGTGCTAAAATAATATCTGCTTCGGTCAGCTTTTTTATATGATGACTAACCGAAGGTTGTGTAAGCGCTAAAGAAGTTACAATAGCAGAACAATCTAAATTACCATCATTAGCACGAATGGCTTTTAAAATAAGAAGTCGGTTACGATCTCCTAGTGCTTTTGTTATTTTTTCAACCTGTTTTAATTCCAAATCTATAATAGCAAGATTAATTCTTATTTGATTGGATCATACCAATTTTGGTATATATTAAGTAGCATTAAATTCTAAACCTTACAAAAAATTATAGCTATCTGAAAACACCCCTTTTAAGTGTTTAAATCTGGCAAAATTTCAGTAATTTAAAGCTTAAAATAAAGTCATGGCAAAAGACATATTTTGCTAATAAGTTAAGTTTTCAAAAGCTTAAAAAATGGAAAAAACAGTGGGAATATTATATTCTAGCGTAGATGGACAAACCCTTAAAATCTGTAAAGAAATTGTCACCCATATAGAAAATGCAGGTTTTAAAACCGAATTATTCGATATTAATGACTTTAAAAGTTCAATCTCCAAATATTCCATTTTCGTAATAGGTGCCAGTATTCGCTATGGCAAGCACAATAAAAAAGTAACTGAATTTATTGAAACGCATAAAAATGAGTTGGAAAATACCAATGCTGCTTTTTTCTCGGTGAATTTAGTAGCCAGAAAACCAGAGAAAAGTCATTATAATACCAATCCGTATGTTATTAAATTCTTTAATGCCACAACATGGCAACCAAAATTAATAGATGTTTTTGCCGGAAGATTAGATTATCAATCCTATTCTTTTGTTGATCGTATGCTTATTAAAATGATCATGAAAATGACAAATGGTCCTACAAAAACAAATCAACCCATTGAATTTACTGATTGGAACCGTGTTAAAGCTTTTTCCCAGAAAATTCTTACTACCTAAAAGGCGATGAAAAAAGTCTATTTTACCTTTCTTAGAATGACTATGTAAATAAAGGGATTTTAAACATATCCCCTTAAAATCGAAGATGTCTTTCCCTGGCTATTAAATATTCTAAAACAATATCTGGCCTGTCGGTTTGGATAATATTAATGCCTTTATTTAAAAAATACTCTAAAGTATCTGGATTTTGTTCAGCCGCCTTATCAAGTTTTCCTAATGCATTCGCAAAAACGGGCTTTTTATAATATTGCTGTACTTTTTTAATCAAAGCAGGGTTTCTATCCCGTTCTGAATTCCCTAAGTGTACAATATCCGGGTCTACATTTAGCATTGCTCTTTTAATCGCTCTGCGATTCATACTTACCTTGGTCATTCGCATAGCAGAAGGTAAATATTTATTGATTTTTCTCATTACATGATGTCTGCTTTCATAAAATACAACCGAATTAACAGCCTCTTGTTCTTTTATAACATCAAGTACTTTTTTCAAGTTTCTGGTATTTAATTTCAGATCTAAATCGAGTAAAATTTTGTCTTTACTCAACATCAGAACTTCGGCAAGACTTGGTACAGAAAAAGGTGTTTCGTTTCCCTGATTATCGACTAGATTGAATTCGCAAATTTCTGCATACGTAAGTTTCCTTATTTTTCCTGTTCCGGTTGTCATTCGATCGATAGTTTGATCATGCATAAGAATAGGAATGCCATCTTTAGTTATTTGCACATCAATTTCTACGATATCAATATGATGATCTATTGCATCCTGAATTGCGGGAATAGAATTTTCTGGATAATTAACATGCATTCCGCGATGTGCTGCGACCAGTATTACCGATGGCGAAGGATTAAAAAGACCTTCTTTGGCATATTGGAAGGCACTAAGGTCCTGTGCTTTACAGCATTCAAAAATAAGTAATACAACTAATAAAACTTTATATCTTATCATCTTAAAAAATCGCTTAGCTTTTATTAATCCCTTAATTTCTATTCCAGATTAGAATCGTCATTTTTAAACTTAGTTTTTCTTACCAAATTAAACTATGAGCCTGGTCATTTATCTGCTAACAATTTTTGCTTTTCTTCGTGGTCTTAAAAAGTAGGAAGAACTAAATTCTTCCCACTTTTTTGTTAATGCACTAAACTGTTAAATATGAAGAAAAGTTTTTTGTTAGTACGAAAATATTCGAATCCATAGCATTATAAGTTATACGAAAGTTACCAAATGTTAATTCAATATTAGGCTTACTCCCTTTTTATCAGACTTCTAGAAACATAAATTTAATAGACAAAAAAAATCATTTAAAAACTTATAAAGTTTGCTTTTATATAGTAACATTGCGCCGAAAAAAATTAGCCTCTGGCTACAATAAAAGTATGCAAACAAGCATTAACCTTACAGAGTATTATCTAAAAAAAAGAAAAATGAACAACAAGACATTTAATCTCGAAATATTAGAGCCTATAGACTTCGAAAATCCATTTATAATAGAAAGTCTTATAAAAGAACGAATGCTAAACCACCTGAATGGTGAATATCATATTCAATCCGTAGATCTTTCTTTAAATAGGCGTGATAACTACGTACTTATCGTAGTTGTTAACCTTATAGACTAGCGCAGATTTAAGGCCTGTGCTCTATAAAGTACAGGCCTTAAATTAAACTATTTTAGTAAATTACCTTGGGGTAAGCCTACAAGCTATTCTTAAAAAATCATTTTTATTTCAAAGCATCACGATAATCATCGAGACCCTGAATTTATATCTATGATCGAGTAAGTATTTGATAAGTCCTATCTACAAACACGCTTCTTCTTATAATCCTCTTTCTCCCTACTACAATTCATCCAAAATACTATGTCATTCACCGATAGTAAAAAATAACCTGTCGATAAAAAAAAGCGATCGCCTGGAACTCATTTATTTTCGTGTTATAAATCAACCAGGTTATGAAGCGAAAATTACTTTTTCTCAGTCTTTTAGTTTCCTTTATCGCAACTGCACAAAACTACCAGTTTTTAGGAACCTATGATAGCCAGGGAGTACCCGATTATTTAGAGGGTCGTGATGACATAAGTACTGAGACCATGAAAATGATCATGGATGCCCTGCCCGAAGGTTATCCGGTTCCAGATTACAATCCACATTACATCACTGCAGGTTATGATACCGATCTAATATTAGATAAAGATGCCGCCGTATGGGTTACTTTTGTAAAGGAAGGCGCAGGCTACAAAAATGTACTAGGATTTTACACTTATGATATCAATGCACCAAAAGTAAAAAAGCCGTTGCCAGAAGATATTACTATTATTTTCCCTAATGTTTCTGAAGGCGGATCTGGAGGCGGACTTCGTGCAGGATATAAAGTTAGAATCGGTGATTTTAAAGCGGGGACGGGCATTGGATGGGTGCTTTTAGCTAACGGCTGGAAAGGGTATGTTACCGCCGGGCAATGGCAGTTATTCTCCAATCCTGATTATAATCCTGAAGCGGATCCTGAATTAAGAAATCACAACGTGCTACTTGCCGATCCAGAAAACGAACGCTTCATCCTTGGATTCGAGGATATAAGAAGAGATTATGCAAGTTGCGATCAGGATTTTAATGATGCCCTATTTTATGTAACTGCAAATCCTTACGATGCGATTAGAACAGCAAATTACGTAGATATAAAATCTGCTACCGATGTAAGCTCTGCCAATCTTGGCGGTCTGGAAAGTAATGGTGATCTAGCCTCGCTAATTGCCAAAAGAAACTTTAACCGAATTAAAGAAAACAACTTTAAAGATAGTAAGCGTAAACAATCAAAATATAAAGCGCAGGGCCCATTTATGAAAAACTCTCAGGTGAATCTGGAATCCCTACTACCAGAAACCGGCATGTTTGGTTCTGAGCAATCTTATGAATCCAGCCCAGAGGATCTTCTTTCGATTACCAATGCTAAAGAAATATTTTCGGTAGATTACTATGAGGGTGATAAACGTATCGCTGCCGCTTTAGCAACCTTAACCGATAACGGCATTTACGATCACTCCAAAGTAATTTGTGACCGATTAAATAGTTCGAGTTTAGAAGATATACGGACTATAAAATTAGCCGGACATGAAATTATTATGATTAAAATCCTTAGAGCCAGCGGGCAATTAGAATATGCTCTCAACTTTTCCATTCAGCTTAACGGATCGGCGGGAAATAAACTATACAGTTTCTGGAATATTGGGGATTATCCAAAAGGAGATTATGCAAACTTTCAAATTTGGGGAGGTTCTATGGGACAGGTAAGCACCTTGGCAAAACATGTTATCGACACCTTTAAAACAGCAAATGGTTTGAGTTTTAATACTGACGAAAGTGAGATTCCCAGTGTTTTTGTAAAAAAAGGAGTTTATAAAAATGGGCAATTACATCTGAAGATCAAAAATAATTCGGGTGCCGCAGCGGTTAAGCTTCAGGGAAATATGCGTGCTACCGAGGTCGCTTCATCAACTGCATTCAATCAAAATCTTGGATTAACTTCAGATTATGAAGAAGAAATTATGGTAAATGCCGGAAGTTTATTCGATGTAGGACTGGAAATTCAAGGAAATAATTCCCCAAAATCAGATGCACTTTATTTAGCCGATGGGCCATGGGGAGTAGATTATAGTGAATCAGAAACAATCATCAATTCATTCAGTATTACTGAATCTAAATTAGATAATTTCAGCAACAATTCTTATCAAATCGAAAGAAACGTAAATGTAAGTGGTGAGATTTATGGAACTTTAAATGTTTTCAGAAATATTTTAGCCGGAGATCAGCAATTTTATACTGATGGTTTTGAAGCCTTAGAATTTATTACAAAAAGTAATCTTCCGATTGAAGTGATTTTGGTAACCGAAGGCTTAACAGATTGGAATAAAAGATATCGTTACGCCATAAATACGAATGAAGAAGGAAAAACCTACAACCTAAAATTATCAGATTTTCGCAATGATGCTGAAGGTTTTAAAGGCGAGCCGTTAAAAGGGGTAGTATTTTCAGTACAGGGGAATTATACCGCATTTCAGCAATTTAGTGTAAACATTGAAAATGTTCAATTCACAAACTTCAGGGAAATTCCTTCGCAGGAAAAACCTATTGCAGTAGTGGATACTCCTGTAAAGAAAGCTTATAATTATCCAAATCCTTTTAGAAATAATACAAGTCTTGTTTTACCAAAATCAGGAAAAAAAGCGAAGGTGATGATCTTTGATATGGGAGGTAAAATGGTACATCATAAAGAATACGAGTTGGATAACGGAAAAATAGAAATCCCGATACAATTAAAAAGCGTCCCACCGGGAATCTATAACAGTATAATTATCGTAGATAATAAGGATAAATCCCAAATAGGATTAGTGGTAAACTAATGATTGGTTAGTTGGTTAGGTTAGTTATGAGTGAAAGTGCCGGGAGTGGTTACCCGGCATTTTCTTTTTTATTACATTCGTTTTTTAATCTTTTGTATTATGAATATCGAGCAACTAAAATACCCTATTGGCACTTTCCAAAATCCTTCAGAAACTACTTCAGAACAGCTTGAAATCTGGACAAAAGACATTGCAGAATTACCTTCCAAAATAAAGAATATCACCAATAATCTTGCTGAAGAAGCATTGTCCTGGCAGTATCGACCAGAAGGCTGGACGATTAAACAGGTGATTCATCATTTGGCAGATAGCCACATGAATAGCATCATCAGGTTTAAAATTGCCTTAACCGAGGATGATCCGTCGATTAGAGGTTACGATGAAACCGCTTGGGCAGAATTGGATGATTATTCGTGCGATATTCAGCAAAGCCTGATATTATTGGAAGGCTTACATCATCGTTGGATAAAATTAATCGATAATTTTACAGAAGATGATTTGAAAAAAACCTTTTACCATCCTGAAAGACAACAAAAATATACATTGAAAACTGCCATTGGTATGTATGCCTGGCATTCTAATCATCACCTGGCGCATATCGAACAGGCGATTAAATTTCAGGGGAAATTTGAGTAAGATAGAATAGAAAAGAGGTCTTAAAATATCGGTTTTCGATATTTTAAGACCTCTTTTTATTTGATAATTAATAGCCCATAACCAACTGAAAAAAATGAAACTTTCGGTCAAAATAAGTATAATCTCAACGTTAGTTTGTGCGGCAGAAATGTATTTTCTAGTTAAAATATTTCCCCAAACTGGGTTGAGCAGAATATTATCTATCCCTTGTAATATTTCATTAAATCTTATACTTACTTTAATTTTAGTAAGATCTATGACCGGAAAAAGTAATCGAGTTATAATTATTGGGTTTATTCTTATGCAGATATTACTTTTTCATCTGTACTTATGGGTTTGGCCTCAATCTTCTGGAGAAGAAAAAAACCTCATTTATGAATTCTATCAAAGAATAATGTAAAGCCATCTGCTAACACATGAAATAAAAAGCTTTTTACTTTACTTCACAGATGAACAAAGTTGCGATGTAAAGTGAGCCTCTACTCTAGTACTTTTAATAACTCAGATCATTCTCACTTCGTCTCAAAAACCGGTTTATTCAAAAATATCCATTTCAATCGGAACCCAATTTCAGTAAATGTAAATCCCGCAGCAGTGGCTGAAGCAATGTTACTTCGAGTGCCATAAAAATTCGCTAAACAACGCTCTGAAAACTTATACCCGAATTTCCCCTGGATACGATAGGTTGATTGTTTAGGATCATCTTCGATAAACTGGTAACCTACCGCAGCTGTTAAACCATAAAACAAACCTTTGGTTTCTACCGCATTTTCATCCATCAGGAAGTCAGCAAATACCTCAACTGCATTAAATCGCGACGGACTAAAATAAATCGTAGGCACCTGATTTTTAAAACTCAAAAATTGATAATTAATCCCACCTTTTAATACCGGCTTGGATAAAAAATTATAATATAACGAGGTGAACAACAAATTTCTGCTATTCTCATCACTCTGTGAACTATAATAATACTGCGTAAACCATCCCAAATTAAAATTGGTGCCCATATTATAATTCATGTAGTAATTATTCACTACAATTTCACGATCTAAAAGATCGGCATTAAAGTTTTGTACTTCGCGATTATAACCAACTTCTAAATCTTGCAATTTATAAGGCTTAATTTTGAAGAAAGCCTGAGCCAAAAACTGGTTGTAATTATTACTAAAAGAGTTCGCCGAATTAATTCCGCCTAAAACATGAAACCTCGCTTTTGGATGAAATTTATAGCTACCACCTAAACTGAAATTGTTAGAGGAAGCTTCATTTTCAGTAATACTATTTCTGGTTTTTCGATAGTTGTAATTGGCATTAAAGCTTAATTTTGTACTTACCGGAAATTCAATATTGGTGTTTGTAGCATAGGCCTTATTATCCCCATTATCGAACGTATAATTTATTTTTTCTTCTATTACTGGAGTAAAACTGCGGTCTAACTTTCCTATAAAATTAGTCGCATCTTTTTGATTGGGAAAAACCCTTAAAGTTTGATAAGCCGCATCGTAGGCATTTTTGGTCTCTCCATCTGCGAAATAGGCATTGGCAATCCCTAAATTTCCATCAAACGAAGCGGTATCTTTTTCTAGTATTTGCTGATAATCGGCAATGCTTTCTTTAAAATCACTTCTATACATTCCTAAAGTAGCGCGTAGTGATAGTACCCAGTTCTCTTCGCCATAGGTAGTTATTAATTCTGAAATATAAGCTTCAGCATTCTCAAAATCTTTGTTCCATACAAGAGTTTGAGCATAACGCTCTCTGGATGCCTGGAGCGAAGTTGAATCGCCTAAAACCTCGGCTTTTTCAATCGCTTTTCCCGCAAGCGACTGAGCTTCTTTTTCATTTTCTGCAATATGTGCAGCTATAGCCATTCCGTTTAGCGCTACAATACTGTCTTTAGCATTTTTAGCCAATTCTAGATACACATTTTTTGCTTCTTCGGTCTCTTTAGTGATCAAATAGATGTTGGCTTTATTTAGCAAAGTTTCCCGGTCACCAGAAAAATCTTCTAAATTTTTATTTAATAAACTAATCGCGGGCTCATACTCCTGATTTTGCATTTTTTGATAGGCAAATCCTAAGCGAATATATTTTTTAGACACCATTGCATTTGGATTACCGGGAGAAGCTTCTAAAGCACGATTTACATAAAGCAATGCATTATCATATTCCTTTAAATTAGAAAGGGTGTTGGCAAAACCTAAAAGTGCCGCAAAATTTTCAGGATATCTTTGCACAAGATCGCTGTAGTATTCCTTAGCTTTATTAAAATGACTTCCCCATAAAAGAGATTCGGCATAATTTAGCTCGATTTCTATATCGCCAGGATATTCTTCCAGTAATTCTGTAAAAATTGAAGTTGCTTTTTGCGGTTCCCCATTTAGTCCTACGGCCCTACCATAACATAAATTTGCAGTTTTGTTATCGGGATACTCTTTAAGGATTGCTTCAAAAAAAGTTTCAGCTTTCGCAAAATTTCCTTGCTCTAAATAGCCAAAACCTTCTTGCATGTCTTGTGCAGATAATAGCTGAATGCCAAAAAACAATAAAAATAATAGGTTAAGTTTTTTCATGGGTACTAGGTTAATTTTTGTAGTTGCAAGTTAAGTCTGTTTTAGTCTTCATTCATCTACATAAAACTTCCGCTCAACGAAATAGAATCCCTTTTCACTGAAATCTCTTGGATATTTGCTCCGATATCTAATCTAAAACCAAGTTAAAATGACTGTATCACAACTAAAGGTAAGAAAAATAACACCCGAACAGTTTTTTATGCTTAGTGCAATGGGCGTTAATTTAGGAAACTACCTATATAATTTACTGTTAGGTAGAATTTTAGGCCCAGAGCAATTTGCTAATGCAGCGATATTAATCACTTTTTTGCTGGTACTGTCTTTTATAGCAATGACGTTCCAATTAACCGTTGCAAAGTTCACCGCCGGTTATGAAACTGAAAAACAACTTCATTTTCTTAATTATGTAAAAAAGGCCAGTCTTATCATTGGTATATTGGCATCCCTTGCAGTGGTATTATTTGCGGGACAACTACAGCAGATTTTTAATACCGATAGTAAATGGATGTTTATCATATTTGGCGTGGGAATACCACTTTACTTCTTAATGAGTGTAAACAGAGGATTTTATCAGGGAAGTAAAAGTTTCTATAAACTTTCGGCCACCTATCAAACCGAAATGTTTAGCAGATTGATCATCACACTTCTTCTGGTAACGCTTTTGGCTAATGGATCATCTGTTTTAATAGCATCTGGAATTTTGATCTCATTCATTTTCGGACTGATCCCCTTTAAAAACAGCGGAAACTTTTTTACTAAAGTAACTTTAGAAACGAACGATCGTAAAAATCTTGTAAACTTTATTGCTATCACTGCTTTCTATGAGCTTACACAAATCATCATTAACAACAGTGATATTTTATTGGTAAAACATTATTTTAACTCTTATGACGCAGGCTTATATGCTTCTTTAGCTTTAATAGGACGATTAGTGTACTTTGTAGCATGGATGTTTGTAATGATCTTATTGCCAACCGTAGTGCAAAAAAAGAAGAATGGCGAAAATACCTTACCCGTGCTTTTTAAATATGTTGGTTTTGTAAGCCTTTTAGCAGTAAGTATAGTTACGGTAACATTTTTCTTCCCTGAATTTATTATAAACATCATGTTTGGAGAAGCCTACACTAGTATTGCTCCACTATTATGGAAGTATGCTATGGCCACATCCCTTTTTGCAATCTCTAATGTATTTGTGTATTATTTTCTATCGATCGATAAATATATGCCGGTGGCTTTATCTGGTGTCTTTGGCTTAGGCCAGGTAGGATTAATTGTTTTCTTTCATAATTCTTTAAATCAGGTGGTTATTGTACAGATAATTATTATGATGATGTTGCTTTTCATTCAACTTGTTTATTTCTTTTACCAACACAAAAAGAAAACTCACCTACAGTAATTTACCATTTATCGAAGAAGAAAAAATAAAGATCGCTTTTAATGGATATTTGAATCATAATTAAACAATGAACGAGGAATTCCTCGAAAAACTAACTCCTCTCAAAAAGAGATTTTAAAACCAAATTTACCATGAAACTAGCAATTGTAACAGCATTCCCTCCTAGTAAAGTAACCTTAACGGAGTATGGATATCATTTGGTAAAGCATTTTGCTTTAAAAGATGAGGTTGAAGAGATCGTATTGATTACAGATCATACAGAAGAAGAAAAGCAAATTGACTTTGATGCCAATTGCAAGATCACCGTTAAAGATTGCTGGAAGTTTAACAGCTATTCCAATATTACAAATATATACAAGGCCATTTCCGCTGAGAAACCAGATGCCATCTTATTCAATCTTCAGTTTATGAAGTTTGGAGACAAAAAGGTAGCTGCAGCATTAGGTTTAATGCTTCCTATGATCTTCAAGATTAAAAGAATACCTACAATTGTTTTATTGCATAATATTTTGGAAACCGTAGATCTTGAAAAAGCCGGATTCACTCAGAATAAGTTAATGCAAAAAATGTATAATCTTATAGGTTCTACCCTTACAAGACTGGTATTACAGGCAGATCTTGTAGCGGTAACCATTAGTAAATATGAGTATATCCTAAAGTCAAAATATAAAAAGAAAAACGTCATGCTAATTCCGCATGGTGCTTTTGAAACCCCTGCTGAACCGAGTTACGATCTACCTAAGGGTCCAAAAAAGATCATGACTTTTGGCAAATTTGGCACCTACAAAAAAGTAGAAATCTTAATTGAAGCAATCGAGAAGTTAAGAAAGACTTCTAAGCAGGACATGGAGATTGTTATTGCAGGAACCGATAGTCCAAACACTCCAGGTTATATTGAAAGCATGAAAGAAAAATATAAAAATGTCCCTAATCTTACATTTACCGGTTACGTTGAAGAAAAAGATGTACCGGTAATCTTCGGAGAAAGTGCGGTAGTTGTATTTCCCTACACCTCAACTACCGGCAGCTCCGGAGTGTTACACCAGGCCGGCAGCTACGGGAAAGCGGTCGTACTTCCAGATTTAGGAGATCTGGGTATTTTGGTAAGGGAAGAAGGCTATCGTGGGCAGTTTTTCACGCCTTCTAATGCCGATTCTCTGGCCAAAGCAATCGATGCTATTATCTCTAACGATGGCTATAGAGTAGAGCTGGGAAAAAGAAATTATAAAGCTAGTTGTTCGTTACCTATGGAAAAAATTACAGATATGTACTTAGAACAGTTTCATCGAATTAAAAATAAAAATTTCAAAAACGGAATGAGCGTAGTTCAATAGATTGGTGTTAGTGAGTTATATATTTAAAAGCAGGCTTAGGTTCTCCTTTCTGGTCTAAAAAGCCAAAGAATCTTTGCCTGCTTTTTCTCCATGGCAACCTCCCCACTACCGCTGTAGGAACTTCCTTAAAATCGTATAAAGTCCAAGACATAAATGCAAGGTTTTCTTTTTTAAAGAAGTCTTGCATTTTTTTATGATAATTGGCCTGATCTTCCTCATCGGTACCAAAAGGATTCCATAAACCGTGATAAGAGCTCATCCCAAATTCTTGCATCACGATAGGTTTATTTGGAATTTCTTTCTCTAGAATTTTGAAATCTGAATCCAGTTTTTCAAAATCTTTATAAAAATGAAAAGAAACAAAATCTACTTCTTTCTTTAAATTTATCGCAGCTTCAGGTGACGACCAACCAATAGTTATTAAATGGTTTGGATCGTATTTTTTAATCTCATCAGCTATGTGAGACAACCACTGCACTACCAAATCTTTCCCACGACTATCAAAGTCAAGATCAGGTTCATTTTTTAAATCCCAGGCCAAAATTGCCGGATGCTCTTTAAAAGAAGAAACAATCTGTTGGGCATGGCGATGCGTTAAGGTCCAGTCTAAAACAGAATAATCGCCATAAAAATCAAACAAAGTAACCACTACCTTTAATTGATTTTCTTCGGCCAAATCCACAACTTTTCTTAGCTTTTCTAATTTTTGCGGAAGCACTTCAGCTTTGCCAAAATCTTCATACTGAATAAAAATACGAATACTGTTTAATCCCGCGTTTTTTATAATTTCGAAATCCCTTGCAATCGTATCACTACTGAAGTTTTCTCCAAACATATCCCAGGGCGATTCCTTTGGATAATAATTGATTCCCTTTATTTGAAATTCATTATTTTGAACATAAATTTTATTGCCTTTAACCGCTGCTATCTTACTTGTAACAACTGAATCTTCTTGAGAAGTAGTCGCTTGTTTTACCATATGCCGAATACGCCAAAAACCATCTTCCAAAAGCATCATGACCCTATACGAAGATGTATCCTGATGCGTCAATAACTTTTGATCCTGCTCATAAACTTCCTGATATTCGATCACATCATCATCAGTAATCACTACCAGTTGTCCATCAGCACTATAAAATTCTAATTTAGGATGGTGGTTTAAAGTAGTAGCCTCTATATGAATATCATTCTCTTTATTAAACGCAATGGTTTTAAAAAGGTTTACGCGTGAACTATCAGTATAATAATCTTCAATTCCATAGGGATTATTGGTTTTATACGCCACGTGTTTTACATACCAGGCATTTAAATAATCCTGCTGAATTTCACCTAAAGTCTGTTCTTCCATGGGTCGGCCGGGATTCTCTAAACTTCCCCATTCGATATTTGGTAAATACACCTCTTTACTTAAAACTTCGGTATGCAACATTCCGGTGCGCTCGGCTCCAGTATTTAACCATGCTAACACCGAGCTTAACCCAAAAAGTACCAGCGCATTTAGCGCCACAAAAGTGACGATTAAACCAGCCCGATAAATATTCTTATTCATCTTATTCTTCATAATTCAATACGTCTGTGGTTTTACTTTTACCCAAAGCTTCGATTTTAAAACTATAGGTGTTTTCAGGATAAAAACTTTTAGGAAGTTTAAAAGTTACAAAACCATTGTTTGAGGTTTCCTGCTTTACTTCAACTAATGTATTTTGGTGATAAATGTATAATTTCACTACCGCCCCATCTGGGATCAGTTGTTGCATAAAACTTTGCAAAGGCCCCACTTTAATGCTTCTATTCTTATTATAAAAATCGATTTCAAAATCTTTCAAAGCCTGTCTAAAGCTAATTTCAAGGACATTACTTTCAGCCAGGCCGGTCACATATCCTTTTATTTTCCAGGTATCGGGATGATCGGGATGAATTATTTTTGCCGTTGCCATACCTTCAATGGAACTTCCCCGAGTGGTAAGTATCATTCCCGCTTCGTTCTCGATATAAAATGAAACCAATGTCCCATCGCTAATCGTATTTCCCCATTCGTCTTTAATTTCTGAAGTAGTGAACTCTGTAATCTGGTTGCCATCAGCAAAATCATGATTTCTAAAGGATGAAATCTGAAAATCGGTGGCGTTTGAAGGAAAAACATTGGTCGTTAATTCGATCGAGTTTATCCCTAAAACCGTGGAAGAAACATTTATATTCCCTGCTTTTCGATAGGCCATAATATTTTTCCAGGCCATTAATTTTTCAGTAAAAATTTCTACGGAATCAATCACTTCGTAAAATTGTTTATGGAGCATTACGCGGGTACTATCGGGTAAAGGGTTATCCATCGCATCCATTGGGACCACGACTAACATCGAATAATCACGATCGCCAGCCTGAATGCTACGCGGACCAAAATAACTTTCAATCACCGTTTTCGAGTCTACTTTAGGTAGAATTTCGAAACTACCGGTTTTTAACTGTTTTTCATTTTTTAGTAAAACCCAGTTTAATTCCCCGCTTTTGGAGCTTAAAAATTCAGGCAGCGAAAAAATGCCTTTATTTTCTGCAATCTCAGGTTTTAAAACTATTTTGGAATAGGAATGATGAAGATACAGTTTATAGTCTTCATCGATATTATTAAAATTCAACTGAATTGTTTCTCCGGCTATATATTCATTTTTGGCATTTAAAAGCGTTATTTTTTCTGCTTCAATTTCAGCGTAAAAGTATCCAAAAGAAGAGCCTGCAACAATCAAACTCAGCAATATGATGATCTTAATTTTTAGACTCATTATTTTGGATTTCCTACGTAATTATTCAACTCTAATTTAATAAAATGATAGCCCTTTCCCGCCAGCGTCTGCATTTGTTCTTTTGGATGTTGCACCTGCCGATCTGGAATTACTTTTATCGCGATTTCCTTATTGGGTAAACCATTAACAAAAATATTTTCCATCGAGGAATTAATAATTGTTACCATTTCAAGATTTGGTAAATCGTAATCAAAATATTGTTTTCGCTGTACGCGCACGCCTTCTCGCATAAAATCCTGATTCACCCAAAGGAGTTCTTTATTTTCGTCATAATACGAAAAAATTAATTCTGGAATGGTTACTTCCTGAATACCATAATTAAAAAGGGTTCCCGAAATTTTATCCTTTTCGTATTTTATATCGGCTACTGCTACGTATTTATACAAATCGGTATTGGCTACATTTCCCGCACACTGTAAATTAAATTTTGTAGGTGGTTCGGGTAATTCGACCGGTGTAAATTCATCCGGATTAAAAGTTTCCGGTATTTTATCATCTTTTCCCAACCAGGCAATCCCTTCAAAATCCACTCTAAAACTGCTTATTTCCTTAGGAAGCAATTTGTGGCTCATAACGTATTTGGCACTGTAACCCGCAAGTTTTTTATTTTCATCGTTGTAAAGTGTACCCTTTATAACCACATCTGCAGGAACATTATCTACATTCTGAATCTCTCCTATAATTGCATAACGATCCCCTTTTTTTACCAGTTTTGCAGAAAGCACCTCTAAAACCGGTTGTTTTAAAACATCCTGATGATAGGTTTGCTGCGTCGTAATCCTTCTACGTCCATGATTATAAAACTGCGTTAGATTATCAGAAAATAACTGATCTGGTGGAATATCCAAATCATAAGTACTTGGTTTTATAAACCATTTTCCGCCAATTTTTACCACATCATGTTCGTAGGTTTTATCGATCTTTTCAAGTGGAGTAATCCACTGGGTATGTGCTAAGATTTTTGCTCTGCCTTTAGACTCGCTCAAAACCTCTAACCCAATCGAATCCATTTTTGCATAGGAACTTAAAATCCCATCGGTCACAGAAACTTCCAACATATACTGCGCAATGGTAACATCGCTTTTGGGATCTAAATAGGAATGTGCCCTTTCAAACTCTTTAAAATCGAGTGCATCGTAATAAGATCTTACCACATTTTCAGCACTAATCTGTGTCGCATTTTTAATATAGAACAGATAAATTCCGTAGAAAATAACGCCACATAAAATCACCGCCCAAAGATGACTAATCTTGATAAGTTTCCAACTAAAGCTATTATAAGTGGTTTTAAATCTTAGGAAATCGGGTTTCTCGGGAATTTTAATTTTAAGTGTTTGAAACCAGATTAGCTGGATATTAATAAAAAATGCGATAAGTACGGTTAAGATAGGAATCACGCCCCACATAATTTTTAGAAAAACTGGTACATCTTCTTTTGGAAGAATTTTGCTTAGTGGTGGGACGTTTAATTTTTCCCAAACCATAATTCCGTTTTCTAACTGCTGAAGTCGCTGCCAACCTGAAAAATATAGAATAGGATCGTAAAACTTATCGTTTGAAAATATATATTTTAAGTTATACTTCTCTGGAACTGTAAGAAACTGTTGCAAGGAACCAATACCTTCTACTCCTCGGAATTTTGAATTTTCCAATCGCTCTATTGCCCTGGTTGTTAATTCGGGCAAACGCCTGGCGCTATGGTAATTTCCATCTACGGTTAATGCATTTGTTTGTGCTGATAGCCATGCCATCTGGTCACCAAACCCCAAAGTTAAGAAACGCCAGTGATCGTGCTGATCCTGATTAAGAAAATTGGTGATCGGTAAGGTTTTAATTTTTTGCGGTTGCATGGGCCTAAAATATCCCAGTGTTATCGTAAAAATAGTCATGGATAAAAACATTCCCACTAAAACAGCACCAAGAATACGATGGTAAACCGCACCTAATTTCTCTTGGATTTTCCATCGCAAGTCACCTTCAGCAAAACGATAGCCAAACTCACCGAATATCGGTAAGGCCATAATCGATGCCCATAGGGTAAATCGATCTAAAGTTAAAATATTAAAAGCGGTATCACCTAACATCATTCTTGGAATGGGGGTAGTTCCCCCGGTTCCTAAAATCGTCAGTAAAGTAAACGAAAGACCAAAAAAGATATAGCGTTTTGAATAGTATCGATAAAAAATATAGGGTAACAGAAATAATAAAATTCCCCATGGAATGGTAAAGAATACCAATCCAGAAGATGTTATTTCCAGAAAATTATCCCGACTGCCATGCGGTATTGGTACCTGCGTAATCGGATTCTTTTTTGAGTTGATCCAATAAGGCAAAATACAGGTAACGATTATGACCAGCGATATTCCCCCAAAAACCACGATACGCTTAAAAGCTTCAAAAAAAGATTTCAGAAACACTTTAAATGTAACTTCTTTTATATTATTTACTCTTTCTCTGGAATTATCCATTACCGCCATACCGATTAACGGAAAGATAAAAAAGACCATTCCAAAAATAGGAGTTACATGATGCGAAGTCACTGTTACCGCTAACAAAGAGATCGCTCTTACCAGCGAACCTATTTTTCCGATTTTAATCCACATATAAATTTCAGGCATACAGTGCATTAAAACCGAAACCCCCACGATGCTGGGTAATTGACCAAAAATATGCAGCGTTTCTACAAAAGATGAAGAGAATACCGCTAAAAGAGCTGCATATCCGGCTGCTTTACGATCCCCCAGCACCATTAAAGAAAAACGATAGACCCCAGTGATAAAAAGAATTATTGCTATAATCCCAACCGTAAACAGCCCGAATTTAAGTCCGCCAATATAACTTAACAATCCCATCGCCTGATGCACCAGCGGCGGATACCCCATAACGGTAAAGCCGGTATACCATTCATAGTTCCACGGTTCCCACCAGCTATTAGCATAATGGTCTGCAAAGAATAAATGAATTAAGGCATCGTAAGTATTTTCTATAGTAAAGAAAATCGCCGTTCCATGAAAAAGAACACCAATAATAAGGGCTACTATTAAGTATTTATTAGTTTTTTCCTTCATTCGTTATATACCTCTTATAAAACTACGATAAATATAAAAGAATGTTTAACCTATAAGCCATCCATTTATCGATACAATTTAACCATTCATCTAACTATAAAGGAAGCTTCATCTAATTAAAAAGCTAACACACTCTAAATCAATCTATTTTTGACTTGAATAAACACTCTAAAACCATGAAAATTTTAGCCATCGACGACCAACAGTTAGTGCTTCTTCCTTTAAAGAGACGTTTAAGTGAATTGGGATATGAAGTGCAAACCGAAACAGATGCTTTAAAAGCAAAAGCTATTTTTGATAACTTTCAACCAGATTTGGTCATTGTAGATATCAATATGCCAGTAATTTCTGGCATTGAAATTATAAGATATATCCGCGGAACTCAAAAAAGTCAAACACCAATCATGGTATTATCAGGTAATACCGATGATAACCTTATCGTTGAAAGCTTTGATTTGGGTGTTGAAGATTACATGAAAAAGCCCCTTAGTTTAGACGAAGTTTCTGCAAGGGTAAAAAGATTAATTGGTGCAACTTCAAACCAAAAGGAGGTTTCCAAAAATACAATCATCCAAAAAAGATGCGTTGGTGTGGTAATCCCTTGCTACAACGAAGAGGATAGATTATCTAGCAAAGAATTTACCGATTTTGTAGAAAAACACTCTGGTTATCACCTTTGCTTTGTAAACGATGGAAGTAAAGACAATACTTTACATATTTTAAAGGAATTAAGAAAAGGAAGGGAAGATTATATCACCGTATATGACTGTGAGCAAAATGGTGGAAAAGCTGAAGCTGTGAGATTAGGAATGTTACACATGGCCAATTATACCGATTTAGATTATATAGGATTTTTAGATGCCGATTTATCAACAGACCTTACCGATTTCGATGACTTGGTAAAAACCATAGAAACATCAAACTTTAAAATTGTTAGTGGTAGCCGAATCTCGAGAATGGGTGCGAATATCGCGAAAGAATCGGCCAGGCAAATAATTAGCTTAACGATTAATTATATTATCCGAAAAATTCTAAAAATGAATTTTAAAGACACCCAATGTGGCGCGAAAATAATGGATAAAGAAGTAATAAAAATTGCCTTTCAGGAACGTTTTATTACAAAATGGCTTTTTGATGTAGAAATCTTTATGAGAATAAAAAAGCACTTTGGAGCTGAAAAAGCAGATGGCTTTATCTGTGAGCAGCCTTTAAAAAGATGGATTCATGCAGATGGTTCTAAATTATCGATGAAAGATTCTGCTAAAATCGTATTTCAGCTTGGGCATATTGCCATTCATTATAATCAACAAAAAAAAATAAAACCTAATAAAAACTTTAATTATGCCATAGAACCAGAAAAGGTGAATGGATAGAAAGCTTTACTATTTACAAATTCATAGATTATTATATACCCTAAACCACGCCGTATTGGCGTGGTTTGTTAGCTAGATTTCAGAATAAAATTCAATCAAAGCTTCCATTATAGTTCAAAATGTCTAAAACCCTGATTAATTGTAGATCAAAAACCTGGCCTTTACAGGAAAATGATCTGATGCGAATGTTTCTTTTAACACTTTATGTTCCAGTACGTCAATTGTGTTACTCTTGTATAGAATATAATCGATGGTGCTTTCCGGTTGTTGTGCCGAAGATGTAAAATCACATACATCTGTACAGGAAGAACTAAATATTTCTAGTAAATGATTCATCGATGAACTTTCGGGAACCACGTTAAAATCTCCGGTAATGATCACTGGTTTATCTTCCGAGGATAGTATTTTACGAATAGCTGAGACCTGAGCTAAATTATTGGACGCATCGGTATAATCTAAATGTGTATTTGCTATTTTGATTTCCAGCTTGGGATTAATATGAATATTGGCCAGGGAAAGTGTTCTTGGCTCAGCATTCTTAGGGTTCGGTAATTTTGTAGTAATGGTATCTGATAGGGGAAATTTTGATAAAATAGCAGTTCCGTATTCCCCCCCCTGAAAATTGATAGATTTTGAAAAATACCAGTATTCAAATCCAGCTTTTTCGGCCAACACCTTGGCTATATGTAGTTTTTTTCCAGAGCGTTCAGTATATATCTACTTCTTGTAAGCCTACAATATCAGCTTTACTGTTTTTTATGATAGTGGCAATCGTATCCAGATTAATAACTTCTGATTGCGAAGGTGGATTGGCATGATGAATATTATAACTTAATACTATAACTTCACTACGTACCAGTTTCTGCGAATGGGCTTTATTAAATTACATTAAAAAATAGAAGTATTAGAAAAGCCGATTTTATACTGAAACACTGCATAATTTTAAAAATAGAGTTATTCATTATTTTTTTACCATAATACAAATATGCAGGTTAGATAGTAAAATTGTATTCACTAATCATTAATTAATTTTTTGAAATATTAATTTGAATACACCGGAAAAGAAATAAATCTTATCTTCCCAAAAATTTTATAACCGTATGGCCTCTGGATTTTTCGCTTTGTTAGATGATATCGCAGCTTTAATGGACGATGTTTCAGTAATGAGTAAAGTTGCAGGAAAAAAGACCGCTGGGCTCTTAGGAGATGATCTTGCAGTTAATGCTGAAAAAGCTTCTGGTTTTGTATCATCCAGGGAATTGCCCGTATTATGGAAAATCACTAAAGGCTCTTTACTGAACAAACTTATTATCCTTCCCCTGGGCTTTTTACTTAGTGCCTTTTTACCATCAGTAATTCATATTATTTTATTGATTGGCGGACTTTATCTGGCTTATGAAGGTGCCGAGAAAATATACGAATTTTTCTTTCCGCATAAAGAACATAAAAAAATCGATAGAACCGAAAAACTATCGAAAGAAGAAATTTTAGCCCGTGAAAAAGAAAAGGTAAAATCGGCTATTTTAACCGACTTTATTTTATCGGTAGAAATTGTAATTGTCGCGCTTGGCACTGTGGAAGAAGCTGAACTACCTACGAAAATCATTGTGGTTTCACTAATCGCAATTTTAGCGACTGTAGGTGTTTACGGTATTGTTGCCCTTATTGTAAGAATGGACGATTTTGGCAGGAAACTTATAGATCTTAATGCTGAAGATGATAGTTTCTCTGATAAGGTGGGTAAGTTTCTAGTGACTGCTTTACCTAAAGTAATCAAAGGTCTTTCTGTGCTTGGTACTATTGCGCTTATGCTGGTTTCAGGAGGAATTTTCGTGCATAATTTAGAATTTCTACACGGTATTTTCCCTAAAATACCTTCGTTTATCACCGAATTTTTTGTAGGTCTAATCGTAGGGTTTATTGTATTACTAGTCGTTAAAGGAATTAGTAGGATCATTAAAAGCTTAAAAAAATAGCGTAATTAAAGCTAATCAAACCATTTTATAGGTGTTCTTTATCCTCAATATAACCAGCATTTGGCTGTATTATGTGGGATAAGGTGTACGGATAAACTATTATTTACCTTTCCGGTTATTCCCTAACCTGCAACTCTTTTCACCAAGTAATTTTCAATCTGGAAAAAAAGATTTGTTTATTGAATAGTTAGCAAATAGCTCATAAGCCCACTATAAAAGCATAACAAAAGAAAAAGCTGATAGAACTTTTAAACTAATGGGATAAAACCCATACTTATTTGGATACAATATTAAAAGAATGCTGTACCGGATAATCTCGAAATATTACTAAATAATTCTTTAAAATTGCTCTTTAACAACGGGCCGCAATAGGTACATGACTATTTTGTACTATCATCAATAGTCTGTCTGTATTTTCAATATTTATTTTTTTACGCTCAACAGATATGGCTCCGCATCCCTTTAACTCCTGAATATGTCTATTCAAAACCGCCCTTGTGGTTCCTATTAATTTTGCCAGTTCGCTGTTAGGTAGGTTATCAATCCTACTTAGACACCCCTTATCTATATCAAAACTCTGAATCAATAACTTAGACAAGCGCACTAGTGTAGGACACATGGAAAGATCGGCGGTCATCTCTTCTAACATTCTCACATGGGAAGCCATGTATTGATATAAGTGTTTTTGTGCTTGTGGATATTTATCCATCCAGCGAAGCATATCTTCCTTGGTTATCCTTAATACTTCCGTTTCTTCAAGGGTTTCCCAGTAAATTTTATGGGGCCTGTCATCCAATAAGTTGAGTACATCAAAAACGTCTCCATCAGACAAAATAAAATTGATACGTTCCTTTTCACTAATCTCATCTACCTGGTATTCCTTTATTTTTCCCATAACTAAAATATAAAAAAAAGGCAGCGGTTCGTAGGTACCACTTAAATAGGTTCCCTTACTCCATTTTCTATACACTAATTTTTCCATCAATTCAGCTAGTGCGTCTTTTGGAATATCTTTAAAAAATTTGGAATCTTTCAAAGTCTCTAAACTTCTTAAGTATTGAATATTATTAGTTTGCATAGTTATATGTATTGCAGATTTATGGTTTAGTGATGAACCTGTTAAAATGTTCTCTACAAAGATTTAAGGATCAAAAGAAAATAACTAGAAAAATGAAGTACGAAAAGTTCGGAATTCGGAAAATCAAACCCGCCAATACATAATTTGGACACTTTAAACCCAAAATCAATGCATCAGACTTCTTAACATATACAAATAAAGACGATGGAGGTCCTCTCTATTGAAAACTTTAGCGGTTGAGTATTCATTCAAAAGAATACAGAAAATAAAAGTCAACGAAATTAAATGCGTGGATTGGCTCCTCCAGTTATCCGCAATAAATTACCATCGGGATCATATAGATAAATACATTCTTGTTCACCTCCTTCTTCTGTTTGGTATTTATCGTTTGCAATAATGGGAATTTCTTGTACCCCTAAAATATACTCAAGTTCTTGTATAGTTTTTTTGGAAAAAAAGTGAATTTCAGCGCTTCCTGAGCACAGGTGACGTGGTGTATATTTTGATGGTGAACCTAACTGATCTAAACAAATTTGAGGTCTATTTTTAAACACACGATGATTCTTATCATCACTTAAAATAACCTTGAGCCCCAATTTTTTAGCATAAAACTCTTTTGATCTTTTTATAGAGGCTACTTTTAATATTACAATATATTCTAAATCATGAAGTCCTAACATCGATATTGTATTTCACAGCAAATAATACAGCATCTACTGTTTTAATATGCTACAAATTTCGAAAGGACAGTCCCAAAATAATCTAGAAAAGTCGAAAAAAAAGTATTGATATCGGAAATTCAAACTTGATACTAGGAGCCAAAGCTTCTATACTTTGCCGGGGTAGTACCTTCCAATTTATTAAAGGAAGTATAGAAAGTAGATTTTGAGTGAAAGCCGGCCTCCATTCCAATACCTTCAACAGATAAATTCTTGGCCTTATCACTTTGGAAGAGTTCTTTGGCATATTCTACTCTAAAATTATTGATATAATTATTAAAATTAATATCCAAAGCCTTATTGATGGCATAAGAAATTCTCTTTGGGTGTATGTTAACAGCATCTGCCAAATCAATAATTGTGAGATCCTGCTTTGTAAAACATTTAGATGCCTCGATATACTCATGAATAACGCTTAGCATATTTCCCACTTCTTCTTCTGAAACCAAATCCTGCTTTTTCTTAAAATCCTCCTGAATTCCGGTTTCAACGATCATCCCTTGGTTCTCTATAACCTCATCTTTTCTTGACTCGACCATCAAACCATTCATTTCTTCCTGTAAACTATTGATATTCTGTTGCATCAAACCTTGGTAGGATATCCAATATATAAGAACCACATTGGCTATAGCTGTAAAGAGATATAAAATCTCATTGCCAAAAAAATAATATTCCAACAAAAACAAATGAAAAAATATGCTGCCACAAACAAACCAAAGCACCCAATCCAAGTTTTTATGAATCAATAAACTGTATTGATTTTCAAGTTCCCTACGATGCATTCTTACCCAATTCAATGTCAACATACATATAAAAAACGTGTAGGCTAAGCCTGCTGAAAAGTAAATCTTTTCCCAAATTGAATTAACCAGTATCATTTTTGTTTTTACCGGCATAAAGAAAACTATCAGTCCTATTAACACCTCCAATATTCCAGGTATCAATGTCCAGTAACTGGTCTTTCTATGTTCCAAAATGGAAACCTTTTGAATATAGATATAGAATAAGGGATAGGCTAAAAAATGAAATCCAAACGGAAGTAGTTCTAATTGAGGATAGGATTTTAGAATATTAAGGTCTCCCAAAATATTAGTCACTGGTTCCAACGAAAACAACACGATAAAAAGCCCTAAATAGTGTGTAGCCCTTTTTCTTCTGGTTCTCACAAGTATCAGCATCAAACCTAATAGCAATCCTTGTATAACTCCCAAAGACTCTATAAAACTGATAAAGTTATATGTTATGTCCATCCCCAATAAAATCAGATTGACAACCTAATTTCTAAATTAAAAAATCTCATTTCCTAAAAATTAGGATAAAAAGAATCGATTACTAATAAATATAACTAAATACTAGAATGATGTCTATCCATAAATAGGCCTTCTAAAAACCAAATATATATATTTTGTCTGCTTATTTACAAAAAGTCTCTCATTTTCAAATAGATTCAAAAACAATTTAAACTACTACTTCCCTATTTGTAAGAGTTTAAATTCTATCTAATTATTAAATCTCTTTCTTTTAAGATTAGTCCTAATTCCTTGGTTATCGTTAGAGTTTGACTACTGTGAAAAATTAATAGGCCTTAACTGCTACTTTAGTAGCAAAAGTTTTTTACTAGCTACCTTAATTTAGCGCTTAGAAATACTGAAGAGTAATAAATAAACATTTTGAAATGACATCAACAATATCCTCAACGAACAAAAATCCAGGTCTAAACACCCGCTACTGGTGGGTAGAAATCTTATTAGGAATAGGATTTATCGCATTATCTTTTTGGTTCTATGCCACACCAATAGAGACTTATATCTCTTTAGCAGTATTTTTTAGCTATGTAATGTTTATTAGCGGAATTTTTGAGATTATAAATGCTATAAGCTTCATAAAAACATCAAAACAATGGGGCATATTTCTTATCGGAGGTATTATAGATTTGGTATTGGGGTATTTATTAATCACAAATGAAAACCTGACCATGGAAATACTTCCTGTTCTTTTAGGTATCTGGTTTGTTATCCGGTCATTGATATTTTTTATAACCTATGCTAAACTTAAAAGTAGTTCTACAAAAAATTCAGGTTGGTTCTTGCTCGCCGCAATTTTGACTTTACTCTTTGCGCTGGCGGTTCTGGCAAAGCCATTACTGGGACAGTTAACTTTGGTATATACCATCAGTTTTGCCTTTTTCTTTATGGGGCTATTTAGGTTAACATTGGGAATCAAAATGTTTAATACACACGGAAAGTAGTTTACATAAATAATAATTAAAATTATACAATTATGATAGAACATGATATTGATCATCGAGATCAACTGGCTCGCTTACACGACCGCCACAAAAGACTTTCTTTAATGGTCTATGATCATTTAAACGCTAATGAAGAAGAGGAAATGCTCAAGGCACACAAAGAAATGAAGGAAACAGCTAAGGAATTAGAGTTATTGCAACATAAATTACACGGAAGATAGCCGTATCTTTTTAAAAAGTAAAACCGTTCGCTACCTATAAATGGAGTGAACGGTTTTTTGTTTAATTCTTGCCTATATCCTTCAAAAACTAACATGACATGAATCAATAAAACTAGTATCTAAATCAATTACTATTTTGTAAAACTATCAGCCTTCAGATTCAACATGATACACAAATAACCAAATAAATAGCATTATTTTGAGAATTAAAAGTTTCAAAAAAACAAACTTTAAATAAGCAGGTTCTGCTACAAAAGTAGCATACTTGGTGGTCTACCGAACGTAAATTTGTTTAAGATTAATTTCTAAAAAATAAAGAGTAAAATAATAACTTAAAATGAAAAACCATGAGAAAAGTAGTAGTATTCAGTTTGGTTCTTTTAGGCTTAAGTGCCCAGGGTTTCGCGCAAGACGTTATCTATTCCGAAAAAATTAAAAAGGAAGATGTTCCTGCAGCTATTATTGAATCGGTAGCGCAAGATTATCCAGATTTCACCATAGAGGAAATGGCTGCTATACCAGTTGAATATGTTGAAAGCGACGTATACGTAAACAGGGATATCAAATCTATCGATGATTATGACACTTTCGAAATTACCTTAGAAGGAAAGGGAAAAGAGTTTACAGCAACCTATGATAGGTCTGGAAATTTAATCAGTACTAATGAACACCTTAAAAATATTGCTCCTCCAGCTGCTGTTAGATCTGCCATTGCCAAAGCCTATCCAGGATGGACTATAAAAAAGGATGTGTATAATATGAGTAGTTATGAAAATGGCAAAGCACGTCAACGTTACAGAATGGAATTAACCAAAGGCGATGAAAAAATGCACGTTTATACAAACGCAAAGGGAAAAATACTTAATAAGCCCAAGATGAAAAAAATGCACCAATAGATATGATTTTGAGAAAAATGATCGGCCATTTTATCCAGTATTAAAAAGTTAGAAATACTTGCGATGAATTCTTAATTCAGAATTCATCGCAAGTTGCTATTTAATTTCAACGACAACTGATTGATTTGAATATAAAAAATAGGAATCAACCCACGGAGAATTCATTATGCAGATTAGGAGTAAGGCGCTTCTTAAAACTAGATGTTCTATAATTAAAACGATTATAAAACCCAATACCTGCTTATCGATACGCCTGATATAGAAGAACTTTATGGCAGCTTTTCTAGCGGGCAGAAATATGTACGTAAAATATGAGAAGCCAATTGCATTCAGCATGCGGAGAACACCTAAATCATAAAAAAATTAACTACCAGGTAGTTAGTTGAAAATATTGAAAAAATAAAGAATTTTAAAAATACCGATAACATAAATTGCCAGTATTTTACACCCTAATGTTCTAAGCTGAAATAGCAGAAATATCAAATACTGTAAAACTCTTTTTTATGATTTTAGGTATTTTAATAATAAGTTATACAAATCTTTAGTCTTATAGGGTTTAGAGAGAAAATCATTAATAGCATAGCCTTTTATTTTATCCCTTAATTCCCCTACCTCTGTCGCAGATAAGATAATAATCTTAACCTCCTTATTAAACGCTCTAATCATCGAAGTTGCTTCCAGACCGTTAAGTTTAGGCATATTAAGATCCATAAATACGAGATCAAAAGATTCGTTTTTCAGCATTTCTATACCCTCTACAGCATCATCGGCAGACTTTGCTTTAATCCCATACCTTTCAATATACTTTTTGGTCACCAGTTGATTGATATGATTATCATCAATAATCAGTATTTTTTTTCCGGTGAACTCAACTTCACTGTTGTTCAAAGCATTGGGTTGGGAAACTACTTCTTCTTGATCTGTGGTTTCAAGCTCTACTTCAAAGTAAAAATTAGACCCCTTACCAGTTTTACTTATTAATTGAATTTCAGAATTCATTTCTTTCAGCAACTTGGTAACGATGTTTAAACCAAGTCCGGTACCTTCAAATTTGCTCGTTTTTGTGGAGTTTCCAAATTCTTTAAAAATTTCTTTTTGTTCTTCAGCAGAGATGCCAATACCATTATCTTTTACTTGAAATTTGAGCTTTACACGCTTTTCTTCTTTTTGAATAAGATCTACAAATATCTTTATTTCGCCTTCATTGGTAAACTTTAAAGCATTTCCGGTAAGGTTAATTAGTATTTGAGATAACTTTATTTTATCCCCTACCAAAATTTTGGGAACGTCTTTGTCGATTTTAATCTTTAATTGATTGTTGTTCTTTTGCCTCATAAATTTCAATGACACATTAATATCCTCTACAAGTTCCTGAAGATTAAATGGTTTATTCTCAAGTTTAATAGAAGTACCTGATTCCATTTTATTTAATGTAAGTACATCATTAACCAGGTTAAGCAGGTAGTTCGCAGAAAATTTTAAAGACTGAATTTCTTTTTTATGCGAAGATAGTTCTGGAGCCAAGAATAAATCATTGGATAAACCTATAATTCCGTATAAAGGCGTTCTAAGTTCGTGACTAATGGTAGAGAGGAATTTAGTTTTAACCCTCGCCATTTCCTCAGATTTATCTTTGGCGTCAAGATATTCCTCATTTTTTCTTTTAAGCTGTTGCATGAGGACTGTCCTTTTTTTCCTTTCACAAACAAAAAACAACAATACTAAAAGTAATAATACTAATAAGGCTACGGAGGCAATGAGTAATATTCTGCTTTTTTCGGCCTTTGCAGAAATTATTTTGTTTTGAAGTTCTTTATTTTTAATCTCCTGTTCTATATTTTCAATTTCTATGCGATCCTGTATAGTTTTATTAGATTCTTCTAACACACTTTTCAGTTTATTTTTAAATAAAGTATCTAGCACTTTAAAACTCTCATAAGCTTCCCTGTACTCTCCTAATTCAGCCTGGCTTCGCAGATACCCGGAATAGGAATATAAAAGTTCCTCGGATCCCTCATTGCTTTTAAATTTCTCTATGGCAAGTTCAAAATTTATCTTGGCCTCTTTAAAATCACCCTTTTGGAAAGCGTATTCTGCATCCAAATAATAAAAAATATCTTCCGGCAAATAAGGTTTGTTATCTGAAAACCGAATATTATAAATTTTTGCTGAATCTATATATGTTATGGCCGAATCTGGCTTATTGAATTCCATCAAATATGCCTCTGCAATATTAAGACTACTGGTGATTAAACGATAGCTATCTTTAGCCTTTTTAGCTAAGGCTATTACCTCTTTGTTTAATTGTATAAAGTCTTCATATCTTCTTTCTTTTATATAAACATTAGCAAGATCAATTTTTGCCGCATTAATCATTAGGGTATCTTTCATTGTCTCAGCCATATTTATATTTTTATTGATATAATTACGGGCTTCTTCTACATTTTCTAATTTTAAGTAATTATTGGCTATATAACTTCTTGATACAGCAAGCAGTATAGAATCACCACTTTTCTCGGCTAATTCTAAGTTCCTATGACTGTAAAGGATGGCGACCGGATAGTTACCCTTCTCCATTTCAGTGGCAGACTTTTCCAGATTACTTTTTATATAGGCCGTTATTTCCTCCTTTGTAGAATCAGGAGAAATTGTAATCGCTTTCTCACTATTTTGGGCATACAGGGAAGATGTAAGCATCAAAAAAATAAGTATTGTAGGCAGAAACTTCATTAGGGCTTAAAGATTTATTCTCAATACGTTAAGGTAATATTTTTAAAGATAAAAGTTAGAAATATATGTTAAGTTAAATGATCAATTCAATAGTAAAAGGAATTTATTAAATTAAAAAAAATCACTTATTAAGTTATTTTTTTAAATATATATAAACTATAACCAATATTTTCCAAAAAATATATGAATTTTAATCATAATAAACTCACTCAACTAATTTTTCAGGTATAAGACGACTATCATATTTAACAGGTAAAAATGTAAATTTATTCGACAGACTGCTTACTACCACTAGTGTTATATAAGAAAAAGGAAAGTTAATCGCTTCGATTTATTTTTAAAATCTTAGTTTTTGAAATTAAGTTTTTTACGTAAACTACCTCACGGCAAACCCATGAGGCATTTACTATAAAATCCTTTTTTATTTCGAGATATCTCAACCCACCTATTGGGATTAAAGCATTTAATCTCGATTATGGAGTCTATTGTTATAAATTAAAACATTATAACGACAGTATCTTAACTCACTTTTGCCGAAAAGAGTGAGCTATAAGAAACAATGATTAACTTATGCAATGAATTTAAATCGAAAGACTATATCAAGTTTGAATTTATATACGCAAAACCTGAATGCATATTATTTAATTCCATCTGTAATCCGGAAATAATCGAAATCAACATAACCTCCGGAAGTTTTGGTTGCATAGTTGAAAAGTGCATATCGATATCCCATAAATTGGCCAAGGGTATATTCCATTTTTAAAGGTTCTCCAATTTCTTTCCAGTGTTTCCCATTCTCAGCATAATAAAAGTGTGCGAGGTCCTTTCTATCTTTAAAGTCGCAGGTAATTTTAAAGAAAATTTCGTCTCCGCTATACGGAATTTCTTCTATCACTTTGCCTTCACGCCCCTTAACCATTTGAATGGTTTTTTTCCCATTTTCTAACTTAACCGCCACATAAGCATACTTATCCTGAAGCACCCCTAAACCAGCAATATCACCGTCTTTTAATCCTGAAAGATCTAATGAAGTTTCCCCTGTACTCTTAGGACCAATAGTCCGTTGGGTCAATGTATTCCTGGTGGTTACGAAAGAAGTATCAATCCTCCCTGTGGTAAGCCTTAGATAGCCTTTGCGCTCATCAAGACTCCATAAATCATTTTGCGGATTATGATTCCATTGCCAAACCAACGATAATTTTTTATCCTTATTGGTTCTGCTGAAATCATCGGAATTTACAATATCTGGAATAAGACTTTTGTTAGCAGGAAGGTCAAGCTCCATAGGGACTTTGCCATCTTCACCCAATATAGGCCAGTCATTCTCCCATTTAACCGGCACAAGATAAGGAATTCGTCCTACCGCTCCATTATCACGGAATAAATACGCATACCAGTCACCTGCAGGAGTATCTATTAAACCTCCTTGTGCTACACCTTTATCCTGTAAAGCCAGTTCTCCTTCGTAAGGTCCCATGATATTGTCTGCACGATGAATAACAACAGTTCGCATGCTTCCCTGTGGCCAGGTTATATTAAATAAATAATATTTACCATTTATCTTGAATAGCTGAGAGCCTTCTGCCTTTAACATGATGTTTTCTCCCGCAGGTGCACTCGCATTCTCAATCAAAATCTTTTCGCTACCAGGAACAGGACCAGAAAGGTCATTTTTTAATTGAACAATTCTAAGTTCACCCGCGGCATAGATCATATAAATTTTACCATCATCATCAAAAAACAACGTATTGTCATGAAAACTTGGTTTAAAGGAATGCTTTTCCCATGCTCCACTCTCAATATCCTTAGTCGTATAGATATAGGTTTTTCCGGTAGTACTAGAAAAGGTTGAAACGTAGTAGGTACCATCATGATATCTTAAGCTACTGGCCCAAGAACCCTTACCATAGGCGTTTTTACCGTTTTCCATATTCAACGCATCGGTATCATCTAGAATATCATAAGCATAGTTTACAATTTCCCAGTTCGTGAGATCGTTAGATTTCATGATGGGTACTCCGGGACTCATATGCATAGTGGTACTACTCATATAATAACTATCCCCCACACGTATCATGGAAACGTCTGGCACATCAGCATGAATTATCGGGTTAATCGCCTTTTGCTGTGTAAAGCCCTGGAGGAAAAAAAGCAAACAGCTAATTAGAACACTAAATTTTCTTACTATCATCATTGGTCGTATTTTTAATCTTTTTAAACAAAAGTTTTAGTCAGAAGATTTTTCTAAAATCTGCTATAGTTCTATCACAGGGGCAATATTAGAATATCTCTAAACCCTAAATCTCTCTATATCCCTATTAATTTCTGATCAACCGTAAAAAATAGATTTCACTAGTTGCACTTCCTTCTCTGGGTTGAAACTTTACTCTTATACTCTTTTTACCATCAAGCATCGAATCAGGAATTTCATAGCTCATTTCCTGAAACTGACTTATTCTGGTATGTTCTTTAGTATTTACCGAAGTAAGTCTCTCATCATCAATATAAATATCAAAACGCTTATCCCCCCATTCAAACCCGAAATATCTAAGCATCAGGCTAAGACCGGTTTCCTTATTGGTTTTCATTTGATAGCTAAAATAACCATCTCCATGAGCGCTTCTCCAAAATTCATCCCTGTTATTACCGGTTCCTGAGTTCTTCTTTTCCATAAAGTGATCACTCTCCGGCTGTTGTTCACCAGTAGCTACATAATCTATGGTACGTTTTTCCAGGGCCAATTTTTTAGCTTCAATATTTGCAAGAGAATCGGTATAACTTTCGTATTCTTCGGGAGTCAGCGACAGCCAGTACATCATATACCTGGAATCGTGGATAGTGTAAAAAGGCTGTAAATCAGCATCGATGGGATTTTTCATTTCAGAATTAATCTTGAAATGAAGGGGCTCATTTTCTACGGATTCCAGACTTTCAGGAAGTTCTTCCGTATGATCTGCAAGTAGAATTGGTGCTTCATTAATGGGCAAGCGTCTTCCGGAAGGGTATTGTCCAAAACGACTATCATCTGAAATAAGCCCTTTTAGATCTTCGGATCCCGATGGAGCTCCCAATAATATCGGACCATGAAAAAATGCAACATATTGAGGTACATTCGGCAGCCTTTCCATGTGATTATGCATAGGAAGACTAACATCTACAATATCTCCCTTTTGCCAGTTTCGATCTATTTTAACATAAGAAGAAGGCTTACCGATTATTTTAATTTCTTCTGAATTGATCTTGATTTTCATCTCGCCTTCTTTAATCCATCCCGGATAGCGAACAAATAAAGGGAATTCAGCAGTACCTTCAGTAATTTTAAGCCTGGTACCCTCTTCAGAAGGAAAATTGGTCTCCTGTCTTATTTTTACCCCCTGTTTTTCCCAGTTCAATTCTGAAGGAATAAATAAATTTATATATAAAGAATCTCTCTGATGAGTATAGATAAACTGATTGTATTTTCCATGGTTTTCCATTCCGGTTCCCACACAACACCACATCGCCTCTTCAGGCGCAGAATAAATTCGATAATGGCGTGGCCGGGCTGGAGTAAAATAAACATAACCTCCATGCTGCGGATGCTGGGTTGAAAGTATATGGTTGTATAATGTTCTTTCGTAATAATCGGCATATTTCGCCTCAGGATTTACTCGAAAGAGATCTTCGGTTAACTTCAGCATATTATATGAATTACAAGACTCGGGACCATCGTCTTCGTTTATGTAATCAATACTGGCCAATGTACTGGGAAAATGTTCTTTTCTGCTGTTGCCTCCAAATGCCAGGCTACGGTTTTTAGTAACTGTTTCCCAGAAATAACTTCCGGCTTTAGCAAATTTTTCATCTCCATCCACCTCAGCAATACGCTCAAATCCTACAAATTTTGGGATTTGTGTATTCGCGTGCTTGTTATCCAGGTTATCGATACCCTTCGAAAAAGGATGAAGTACCTGCTCATGAGAATACCTTTTAGCTGCTTCCAGATATTTCTTCTCTCCAGTTATTTGATAGGCATCAGCATAAACCTCAGGCATACCACCATGTTCCATGTTCAGCACAGATTGCATTTGCTCATGGGAAAGATCTTCAGTAAGTGTTATACCCCAGTCACAAAAATCAAGAAACATTTCTTTAGCTTTCTCACTATCGGCATAAAGCCAGGCATCTCTTAAACCGGCATACATTTTATGTAAATTATAGAAAGGAGCCCAGGCAGAATTATACTTCTCAAAATTTCCTTTTTTAAAGGAAGACCACAATGCTGCACTATTAGGAAAACCACCTACATAGCCTACACCCCATTCCGGATGTTTTTTTGTATTAGCAAGTTGGCATTCCCTTAGTTCTTTCAGCATATAATTCATTCGCGCTAAAAACTCTTGATTATCGGTAGCCGCATAATTCATAGCAAGAGCTGAAAGATAATGACCGCCAATATGACCATCTAGTCCTTCCCAGTTGGGATAAGAGGGTTTTCTTGGTTCCAGACCGGCTTCTTTTCGATAAGGCGCAAGCAAACGGTCTACATCGTATTCTAGCAAAACCGACATATTAAGGTCACGGGCATTCTTGAATTTTCCATCCAACAAGCTAACATTCTCCAGCGGAAATTCATTGTTGTATAGTTTTTCCTGTGCGCTTACTTCTAAAAAACTGATACCAAATACACAGAAAAGAATGACTACCTGTATTTTTTTTATGACAATCATATTTAAACCTTTAATTATTGGCAATCCACCTCCCTAAGATCACTATCAAAGAGCAAAACAATTTTCAATATCCTTCATTTCAAATTCCTAAATCCAAAACTACCTAAGCGCGCGCCCCGCGGAGCATTTGACTCTTTTATCGAATAAAACCGGAGTCGTAAAATATAATTAGCCCTTTTAATATCATTTTGTAAGTGGTTTTATTGGTTCGAATACGGCTATAAATCCTCCTCTTCTCAAAAGTTTTACTTTTAATATATCCTCCGAAGTCACTTTTCCATCACTAATTTTAAATGCTTTGTCATGCTCCCCATCCTGAACCAACTCCAGCTGATATTCAATTCCAGGTTTTAAAAATTCCAAAGCAATCTCCTTTTCGATTTCCCAAAGCCCTGAACTAATGCCTGCCATATACCAGCTTTCTTCTTTACGCCTTGCCAGCGCTGCATTTTTTCCCGGATAACCATAGATAAATTTAGTGTCATCCCAAGCTGCAGGTAGTTTCTTCAGAATGGTAATTACCTCTTCTGGAAGGGAATAATAGCCCTCTGGCCTATCTGCTAAATGCTGCAATCCAGACTCGAACAATATCCCCAGAGCCAGTTCATGCCCATAAGAAGTAACATGCGGATATTGCGAATTGGTAAAAGTTACCGGAGTATAATCCATTGGTCCTACCACATTCCTAGTAAATGGTAAAATAGTATTATGCTGCGGGGCATTCATGGTAAACGTGGGAACATTATTGTACCATTCCGCACCACGAACAGCTTCATAAGTCATCAAATTTGGATACGTTCTGCTCCACCCCCTTGGTACCAGACTACCATGAAAATAAACCAATAAATTAAAATCGGCGGCATCTTCTACAATATCAAGATAGTAATTGATCATATTTTGCTTTTCACTTTCAAAAAAATCAACTTTTATTCCGGCGATGTCCAGTTCATTAAGTTTGGTAAATTCTTGTACGCGGTTTTCATGAGTAAGCATCCTATCTTTTGGTGTAGCAGGAACCCAGGTATGATCTCCACCCGAATTATACCAGATAAGTGGTTTAACTCCTAATTTATTGATATAAGCTGTGGCATCCTCCAGATTTCCTCCATTCCCCATAGCATCCCATTCCCAATCCAAAAGCGTATATTTCCAACCCATTTTTTCGGCCAGATCAGCAAATTTTTTTACGATTTGATAGTCTTTAGTCCCATGGTTGCTAGACCAGTAATTCCAGGAAACCAGTCCGGGTTCAATCCAGTCGGTATCTTTTAGTTTAACAGGATCAGACACATCGGTAACCAGCGTTGATTCAGTCACTGTAGCCAAATTACCGATTATTATAACGCGCCAGGGTGATTGCCATGGCGTACTGATATCTGGTTTCGATTTTCCTGTATCACGACCATCACCTGGGTTTGGAAATACCAGATTATAGGTATTGATATCTTTTGTATTACTGAGTTTTGTACCCGCGTAAGTGCGATTAAGATTAGCTTCATGGATAAGATACCAACCTATAGTATCGCGATCATGAAAAAGCGCAGGATATCCCCATTCTCCCCGTAAACTATCTCCCTGCATTTGCTGATATAATCCCTCGTTGGCAGGATTCCATTTCTCCAGCCACCGCGTTGCATCTGAAGAAATCGAATAGGCTGTAAACTCGTTATCTATACTGAAATTCCCTTCTTTATCAGTAAATTCATAACGAAAAGCTACTCCATCATTATAAACTCTAAGTACGGTATTCATTTTTTTACCGCTATCATTGCGGAAATAAAATGTGACTTCTCTGGCAGCATTGCTTGTTGAGGATCTCTTGCCATGGATAAGATTGTAAGCTTCAGAAATACTTTTGATTTTTCCAGTTTTTCGAAGTTTAAGATTGGAAGAGAAACCTTCATCATTTCTTGCAAGCCCCATTTCAATTTTAGGAATTAAAGCTTTTTCCGAAGGAGATTCATTATAAAAAACTTTAAAATACCAGTTTTCAGTAACCTCATCAGGTTGATGTAATTCTACTCTGATAAGTTCATTCGGCGAAGAAAGCATAAACTCTTGTGCAGAAAGCCGGGTAAAAAATATAAGAAAAACCAGGGTATAGAAAAGTTCTTTCATAAAAATGAATTATACTTATTTTGAAAACATCCAGTAATCGAAATACATAAGCTGCGTTGGAGCTTTCCCCTTTACTACAAAAAACAAATCATGTACACCGGTTAGTTCTTCTACTTCGGCAGTAACCAATTTCCAGCGATCATTCCCGCCGGTTAAAGGAACATCTAAAGTGGCTAAAAGCTTACCATCTTTGGAATCTATACGAATTTCCATCGAAACATTGTTATTATGAATACTTCCTATTCTGGCGGTAACGGATTTTGGAGAAGTTTTTCCAAAATCTACTGCTTTCACCTTAATATAAGCTCCGTCTTTCATGGCGGTTACAAAGTTTCCCACCACATCGTTTGATTGTGCTTTAAAACCTTCAGACCAGGCAATGGTTTCTGCTTCTGTTTTGCGATACGGATTTAGTTTTTTTAAAGCCTCCTTTATTCCACTAGTCATATTCATCTGTTCTATGGTACCGTCACTATTAAATTTTAATTCCTGCACACAAACTGAACGTGTAAATCCGCTACCACCCGGCAAACCGGCATTATGATAAAAGAAATAAGTTTTGCCTTTATAATCTACAATCCCGGGATGATTCGTAAAACTACCGCCTTGGGTAGGCATCAATTCTCCCTGATACTTCCAGGGTCCGGTTACACTTTTACTGGTAGAATATCCAATATGTTCAGGTATCGGACCAGCTGCAAAAAACAGATAATAAATATCGTTACGTTTATAAACCCAGGGACCTTCTTCATAGGTAGTAGGTCGACGCTCATTCTTTTCACCTTTCCTTTTGCCAAAAGCTTCAATAGTGTTTGGAATTTTTTGGATATCTCCTTTTGTAGAGATCATGTCTTCATTGAGCTTTACAAAATAACACTCAGGATTTCCCCAAAACATATAGGCTTGACCGTCATCATCAATAAAAACCGCTGGGTCGATATCTGCGTTACTTTCGGAAACCAAAGGCTTACCCAAAGGATCAATAAATGGTCCATAAGGACTGTCGCTTACTGCCACTCCAATCCCATTTTGATTGCTACGGTCTGTTATAGGTACATAAATGTAAAATTTACCATCGCGTTGTATGGCGGCCGGTGCCCATGCATTCTTCAGGGCCCAATCAAAATCTGTGTATTCCAAAACTGCTCCGTGATCGATCCAGTTTACCATATCTTCAGTCGTGTACAATCGCCAGTCGTCCATAGTAAACCAGGTTGAATTATCCTCATCGTGACTGGTATACAAATACAATTTATCATCGTGCACCATTGGTGCAGGATCTGCCGTATAAGAAGTTTGAATAATGGGATTTTGTGCATTTAGGAATGAAGTTCCCAAAACACTACACAGCATCAATACATTAAATGACCACCTCATAAGTTGATTAATTTTTAATTACAAATCCGCCATTTGGCTGAATATTTACGGAAACCTTTCCGCTAGAAGGGATTTTAATTTCTTTGGAATAGGTTTCTTTTTTCTTATCGTCAGAAAATAAGGTCACTGTCTTTCCGGCAAGCATGGGAAGTTCCAGTTTTAGTTTTCTCACGTCTTTTTCAGCATTAACTCCGGCCACATACCAATTTTGATCATGCCTCCTTGCCAAAACCGAAAATTTTCCCGGATACCCATCAATAAATACCGTCTCATCCCAGGTAGTTGGCAACTCCCTTAGGAAATCAAGTTCAAAGTCTAGTACATCCTCCAAATTATTTGGAGTTAATGCAAACATTTGTACAGGATTCTGAAATAAAACTCCAGTAGCCAGTTGGAAAGCATCGGTGGTTAACCGCTCCTGACCTTCTTTATTGCCTTTATTGAGATACTTATTCAACAATATTCCGCCAAACTCCATACTGGCAACGGCATTTCTACTAAACGGATGAAGAGAAGCATAGAAGGCCTCCTTATTTCTTGTATCTTGAGAAAAAATGAGCATTTCTGAAGCTAGAACAGCTTCACTTCCTACAAAATTAGGATACATTTTTTCCCATCCTCTTGGGAGTGTTGCTCCATGAAAAATAACCATTAATCCATAATCATTGGCATCAGAAAGTATGTTTTCATAAAGCTTCATAGTTTCCTGTTTGTCACCTCCAAAAAAGTCTACTTTCAATCCTTTAACGCCAGCTTCTTTTAGCCATTTCATTTCTTTTTTTCGGGCTATAGCAGTATTCATTTTATTAAGCGGAGTCATAAATGCATCGTTAGCAACTCCGTTGGAATTATACCATAGGAAAACATCTACTCCTTTAGACTTGGCATAATCGATAAGTTTTTCCATCTTTTCATAACCTATTCTTTCATCCCACCAGGCATCGATAAGGATATACTCAAAATCCATTGCAGCAGCAAGATCGATATATTTTACCTGGTCGTCATAATTCATACTGTTATCCTGCCAAACGATCCAACTCCAGGTTCCCTTTCCGTATTTATAATCCTGAGAAGGCTCATAAAGCTGATCTACCACATCAAAAGGAATAGTAGTTTCCACAATAGGCTTAAGACTTTCCCCAAGCGTTATAGTTCTCCAAGGCGTATGTCCCGGTAATCCAATTTGAGCGCCAACACTACCAAAACCATTATTTTGTGCGGGATCTGGATATGCTACGCTGTAAATTCCATCTTTAAAACTGCTTAAATGCGAGGCCGTATAAAGACTACTAACACCGGTTTCTGAAAGTAAAACCCATCCATCTTCCCCAATCTTAAAAAGGCTTGGAAAAACATAACCAGTTTCAGATGTATTGCTCTCAAGCTGGGCATCGTCTGAATAGCCACTTTCGTAGCTAGGTGCGGTCCTGGCAAAGCCTCCCATAGGTTGCATCATAGGCGACAAAAATGAAGTACTCCCTTTGGGAAAATTATATCCGGTTAGCTCTTTTTCAACCACGCAAGCCCGCGTGTCTCCCCATTTAGGCATTTCATATCTAAAGGCGATATCGTTATCGCTTACCTGAAAAACAACAGATATTTCCTTTTCTTCAGCATTAGCAAAAGAAATTGTAAGCGTATTGGCCTTGTAAGAAACATGAGATTGCTTAATCTTCTTTATGTTATATTCTGAGCTAGTAGTACCTTTTGAAGCCTCCAGCAATTTCATCTTTGAAGTAAAATCTCCCTCATTAGTCACGATTCCTAGCGGAGATTTTTCTAACATGACTTTTTCATTATACGTAACACTGTAAAAGGGTTTTCCGTTTTCGACCTTGACTGAAACTTCCAACTTGCCGTCTGGACTATTAATGGATGCTTCTTCCTGAGCAATAATTGTACTCATTAAAAGCATACAGCATATCAGGCTGAATATTCTCATAGTATTGATTTTTATTTTTGAAATTCCCAGTAATCTAGATTGAATAGCTCGCCATCACCTCCTTTAAAAACAAAGTAGATATCGTGAACTCCCGGCACTTTTTCCATGTTACTAGTATATAATTTATAGGTATTTCCGGCTTCTTTTTCAATTTTAGAGCTACCTATAAGCTGCCCTTCTGCTCCATCTAATCGGATCTCGATAGTTCCTCCTGAAACTGGCTGAGCAAAAACCTTGAATTTCGTTGCGCCATTTTTAAAATCTGCACCCTGCACCATCATATAATCTCCATCTTCAATCGCGGTTACATATATCTTATCCTCAGTTTTGTTAGTTTTTACACCTTCGCTCCAGGCAATGGTTTCCGCTTCTGTTCTATGGAATGGATTTAGGTTTTCGATTGGTTCAGGACCTTTGTCATTCCAGTAAGGAATGGTTTGAATGGTTCCATCTTCATTATATTTCATTTCATCCGCATCAACCGAACGTCTTTCATAAAAAATCGAAGTTTTACTTTTTAAAATATCATAACTATGACCAAAAGCATACGACTTTCCTTTGTATTCAATTATTCCCGGATGATTTCCTCTTGTTTTCTCGGTAGCGTCCATGATCATTCCTTTGTATTCCCAGGGACCTTCAGGCGAGTCGCTCATAGCATACCCTAGCCCTTCTGGACAGCAGGTAGAAGCATAGGCTAGATAATAATGGTCATCATGTTTCCATACCCAGGGACCTTCCTGATAGTTTTCAGGTTTTGAATCAATTTTTACAACTTCTCCTTCAATAGAAGTCATATCTTCATTCAGTTTCACATAATACACATCAGGATTTCCCCAATATAGATAGGCCTGCCCATCGTCATCTATAAATGGAGAAGGATCTATATCATTCCAAATATGGTCTGTATCAATCAAGCGTTTGCCAAGTGGATCCTTGAATGGTCCATAGGGGCTGTCTGAAACCAAAACTCCGATACCGCTACCGTGCATAGGGCAATACAAGTAAAATTTACCGTTTCTTTCAATACACTGCACAGCCCAGGCACCATTATCTTGGGGCGCCCAGCTAAAATCCTTCAGAGAAGCCACCGCACCATGCTCTGTCCAGTTTACCATATCGGTCGATGTATACAGCAGCCAGTCCAGCATTTTAAAACCTTCCGCATCATCCTCATCATGTGAAGTGTAGAGGAATATAGTATCATTATATACCATTGGCGCAGGATCTGCTGTATACTTGGTCTGAATAATTGGTTTTTGAGCTGCAGCTGTACACCCCATCATTATGGTTAATACAGCTACAGCTTTATTTAAAATTCTCAAAATCTTAAGTTTTAGTATGTTTAATTAGGAGTTGCATCATTAGCCGAAGTGGCATATAAGCCAACCATGGCACCGGTAAAACCACCAGCCACGTTTGTCGAGAGAATATCTCCTGAAACTTTCCCTCCCAGATTTTCATAATCTTCTCCATCAAGCGCATAGCTAAATTCATATTGATCTCCTCTCGCCTTTACTTTCAATGAAACAGGATTATCCAGATCAATTTTCTTACTCGCTACGATTTTAGATTTCCCATTTTCAGTTCTTTCCAAAAGCAGGTAATAATCCTTATCTTTTCGGGTAATCCCGAAGGCATAATTAAAACGCTCATTCTGGTAACAGGTAATTCCCGCCATATCTTTAGCAGATTTAGGCTTGTAATTCATCTTAGTGGTAAAGGTAAAATCCTTATGCATCTGGCGATAGAATAACGTAGAAGTTGGTGCCAATTCATTAATATCGGTTTCGAAAGGCTTAATTTGGAGTCCGTTTTTAGTCTTTTTTATAAAATCCTCTCTTGGACCTCTGAGTCCAATCCATCGGTAATCCAACGTATCTGCCTGAAAATCGTCTGTAAAAGTAAAGTTTCCGTTAGGGAAAAATCCATCTTTACCGGTATTGTTTTCCACTCCTTCTGGCATTTGGAGTTTTGGCTCCATAGGTACCAGTCCGTTTTCAAAAACGGGGAATTTACCAGACCAGTCAACAGGTAAAATAAAGGTTTCCCTTCCTGTAGTTACCTGCCCGGCCTCGTTTGGGCGAATGGCCAAGAAAACACCATAATATTTATCATTAGGACCTTTTACCAAATCAGCATGCCCTGCCCAGTCTACCATATTCTCACGGTCTTTGGGAAAATAACGCTGGGTTAAAATAGGATTGCTTGGTGCAGGCTCATAAGGTCCTTTTGGATTATCACTTACAAAAATCACCTCGCTATGCCAACCACCGGTACCACCTTCAGCACACATTAGATAATACAGTCCGTTTTTTTTATAAACATGCGGTGCTTCGATCCAGATAGGTTGATCCGCTAAATCTACTCCACCATTTACGATCACCTTATCGGTTCCTGCAATGATCTGATCTTTCTCTACATCGTATTCCCAGATTTTAATCACCCGATGTCCCTGATAAAGTGCTTCTTCTGGCGCATCGTTATGCACCACATACGCTTTTCCGTCATCATCAAAGAATATAGAAGGGTCGATCCCATCAAACTTTAATTTATAAGGTTCACTCCAACCTTTCATGGGATCCTTAGTTTTTACTACAATATTCCCTAAACCACCAGCAAATGCAGTAGTAATCATATAAAAAGTGTCGTTATTCTCATTATAAGTGATTCCCGGAGCATAAACTCCCTGACTTATTCCGGTATTGTGCACATCTAGCTGAGAAGTTCTGTCTAGCACATGTCCAATCTGTGTCCAATTTACCAGGTCTTTGGAATGGAAAATCGGCACACCAGGAAACATGGCGAAAGAAGAACATACCATATAATAATCATCTCCTTTACGGGTAATAGCGGGATCAGGATAGGTTCCCTGAAGTATAGGGTTATAGAATTCACCATCTTTAAGTGGATATTCCTTATATACTTTATCCTCGCCTTTGTAAGTGGCGCTAAGAAAAACCGGTTCGTTAGTTGCTTTTTTCGGTTTAGGTTCTGTACTATTTTCATTTTCAGAAAATGAGAATAGCAACAACGCCATTAAAAGAAGCACCGGACAATACTTGTAAATTGGTGATTTAAGTGTTTTTTTCATTCTATCTAATTCTTGTATTAATTTTAGTTATAAGCGTTTTTATTTATCTTTCTTTATTTAAATAATAATTGAGCATACTGATACAAACATCTGCGCCAGGTAAGCCATTCATGTGCCGTTTTCGGCGACTCGTAAAAGCTATAGTCTATCCCTTTATTTTCTAACATTTGTCTAAAATCACCCACGGTTTTAAAGAACACTTCCGGCTCTTTAGTTCCGAGACCAAGCCAAAGTACGTTCAGCTTTTCATTTACCTCATCGGCATCTTCAAAAGCTCCATTCAGAAATGTCCTGGTATCAATTTTTTCATTTCCTGGATAATTGAACGTTCCGCTAAATCCACCGTAATAAGAAAACAGGTTTAAATTGTTCATTATGATTCTCATCGTCTGATTGGCTCCCATGGATAATCCGGCAATGGCGCGATATGATCTACTAGATTTTGTTCTGAATTTTTTATCAATATTGGGAATAACTTCCTCGATAAGCACTTCTTCAAAAGCAGATTTTGGACGGCCATCCCCATCCTGAGCATTTTGCATTACTTCTGGTTTGTTGGCATAGCCATTATCCATAACCACAATCATTTTTTTGGCTTCACCAGCAGCGATAAGATTGTCAAGAATAAGATTGGCATGTCCCTGGGAAGCCCATCCGGTTTCATCTTCAAAACTCCCGTGTTGTAGATAAAGTACCGGGTAGCGCTCTTGAAAATTTTCGAAATATCCCGGTGGCAGATAAACAAAATTGCGACGCCAATCCTGAGTGATTTCAGAAAAATAAATATTCTCTGTAATACTGCCATGCGGAACATCTTTCATCTCATAAAATTCCTGATCCTGAGCCGGAATTTCAATACCACTACCCCATCGTCCAGCACCATAATAATATTTTGAACCTGGATCGGGAACCGAAGCTCCGTCTATATTCAGCTGATAATAATGAAAACCTTCGTCTTGCGGAGCTGATTCTCCTGTCCAAACACCTTCATCATTCTTTTTGAGGTCATATTTCATCCCGCCAATATCAAGTTGCACATTGTTAGCCTTCGGAGCTTCTACGCGGACTCTTACAAGACCTTCAGAATTTACCTTCGGAAATTCTTTTCCAGACTGATTCACAGACGATGCCTGAAAATCTTCCTTTACCATATCATCGGTTTGCGCTGAAAATGGCAAAGAGAAACTAACAAAGAAAATAAATATTACTAGCTGAATTCGGTTCATATCTTTTAATTGAATAATAAAGGTGCTAGTTCATGCAGACTGCGTCGCCAGGTTTGAAATTCATGTGCAGTACCTTCAGAAATATAGCTCACCGTATTAAAACCGGCAGCCTTAAGTTCTTCTACGGAATTTTTAACCGCATCGGGACGTTCTTTACTTCCGCAGCTTATAAAAACAAGTTTAAGATCTTTATGATTTTGTAAATCTTTAGGTGAATAGGTACCGCCACTTAAAAGGGCATAATGAGAAAATACATGAGGTTTGTTTAAAGTAATCATTTTGGTTTCCATGCCGCCCATAGAAAGACCGGCCATGGCGCGATGTTCTTCATCAGCTATGGTTCTAAAATTTTCATCTACATAAGGAATAAGTTCATCAACCAAAACCGTCTGAAAATGTTTAATATCAAAGTCTTTTAAGCCGCCCCATTTAATTTCATTGGTCATTCCGTATGTCATTACGATTAGGAAAGGTGCTGTTTTCCCTTCAGCAATAAGGTTATCCATGATAAGATTGGCGTGTCCCTGATTACTCCACGCCGTCTCATCTTCACCCCAACCATGTTGTAGGTATAAAACAGGATAATTCTTATCTCTATTTTCATAATATCCCGGAGGAGTATATACAAAAGCACGACGGGAAGTTTTTGTACTTGGCGAAGAAAAAAGAATTTGCTGAACACTTCCGTGAGGAACATTTTTTAAAGCGTAAAATTCCTGGTCGTGTGCCGGAATTTCGATGCCACTTTCCCAACGAACCGAGCCATAGTAATTCTTTGCTCCCGGATCGTTAAAAGTCCCACCATCTACATTTACGTGATAATAATGGAAACCTTCATCCATAGGTCCCGCGGTGGTTCCCATCCAGACTCCTTCTTCGTTTTTTTCAAGTTTGGTACCTCCTTGGCCGCCTAATCCCAAGCTCACCCGAACACTATCGGCTGCGGGAGCTACAATTCTGAAACGGGCATAACCCTGAGAATTTACCTGAGGATATTCCTGCCCGGGCTGATTTTTAGAAGAAGGCTTAAAGTCTTCTTTAATTTCCTGCTGCGGGTTTTGTGAGAACCCGGAATAACACAGCAGGATAGCCACAAAAACTAACATCTTATGTTTCATAATTTGCTTATTGTTTTTTAAATAAAAGAGGGGCAAACGTATATAAATCGTGTCTCCATACCGGCCAGGCATGGCCGCCAGGATATTCATTGTAGGTATAATCGATATTCATTTTATCGAATTTTGATATCATTCTTTTACCATTTTTATAGGCGATATCCTCTTTCCCACCTTCGGAAATATAAAAATGCTCTAAATTCTGATTAATTTTTTCGGCATTTTCATTCATATAGCTATACTGAGCCTCTGCAATTTTATTATCTTCTCCAATCCATCCCGAACTGAAAACCCCAAGCGATGAAAAATGATCGGTGTTTGGGATGCCTGCATAAAGTGTCTGAATACCACCCATCGATAAACCGGCTATTGCCCTGCTGTCTGCATCGTCGATAACGCGATATTCTTCCTGAACATGAGGGATTAATCCCTCAAGTAATTCATTTTCGAACATTTTCAATCCTTTTTCATCAAAGGCTGACACCGGCATATTCCCATCTGGCATGATTACCAGCATAGGTTTTGCTTTTCCCTCTGCTATAAGATTATCAAGAATAAGATTCGCTTTTCCCTGCTGTGCCCAGCCACGTTCGTCTTCACCACCGCCATGATATAAATAAAGGGCAGGATATTTCTTATCTTTATTTTCGTCATATCCCGGTGGGGTATAAACATAAAATGTTCTCCAGCTATTCAACACCTGCGAGAAATACTGCTCCATTCTAATATCACCATGAGGAACATTTTTTAAAGCATAATACTCATCCCCAGCAAACGGAACTTCTATCCCGCTGGCCATTCTCCCCATTCCGTAAAAAGTTTCACTATTAGGATCGGCCACCGGAACATCGTCTATAAGAATGGAATAATAATGAAACCCTTCACTAAGGGAATCTGTGGTGACTTTCCAGATCCCTTCTTTATTTTTATCCATATCGTATTTACGCCCCAAATCTACCTTCACATCTCTTGCTTCCGGAGCTTTCACCTGAAAAACTGCTCGGCCATTAGGTAAAATCTGAGGGTATTGAGCATTGCCTACATTGGTAGAAGCGGGTTTTCCTAACAGACTGTAATCGTTGAATTTTGACTGATCTACGGGCTTAAATATCATTTTGGCAAACATGTAAAGTCCGTTTTTCCAAACTTTAAAATCGTGTACACCTGGTTCTATATAATAAATATGAGGGACATCATTTTTCACCAAATACTCATGAGTTCGCTCGCTAAATGGCAATAAGTTATCGGCATCTCCACAAGAAATCCATAACAGATTTAATTTCTCTCTGGCCTTTTCCGGATCTGGAACCAGTTCCTTTGGTGTTTTAGTATTTGGCGCCGATGAAAAAGCTCCTACCCATGCAAATGTATCCAGATTGCCGAGCCCAAAATTCAAAGTTTGTCCTCCACCCATGGAAAGACCAGCTATTGCACGGTATTCCCGATCTTTCTTCACAGGATAATTCTTTTCTATATAAGGAATAAGATCTTTTAGCAAATCTTTTTCAAAATTGGCAAAAGCTGCAACTTTGGTACTATCAAAGATATTTCCAACGGCACGGTCGTCTTTCATTGCCCTTCCGTTAGGCATTACCACGATCATAGGCTCAGCTTTTCTGTCAGCATACAAATTATCGAGAATCACCTGCGGATTCCCGCCACGTAGCCATTCTTTTTCATCGCCACCAATACCGTGTAATAAATAAAGCACCGGGTACTTCTTATTTTCTGAATAATTAGGTGGCGTATAAATCAGAGCTTTTCGAGTAGTTCCTACGGTTTTCGATTTATAACTGATACTGTCCAGCTTTCCATGGGCAATATTTTCTCTTTTCTGGTCAAAACCTTTAGGGGCTTCTTTTTCCAGTCCTTCAAAACCTTTCGCCTCCAGCATTTTTTCGGCATAACGTCTTCCCAGCTTTCGATAACCTTCAGCCGTAAAATGCAGATGATCGTTTACGGCAGTGCAGCCTTCAGAAGAAACTACATAAGCATTAGGAAGAACTTCTGGAAGCTTAGCAATGATAGTATTCATGCTGGCACAAGCCCCCCCTTCTTCTTTACTAACCATCTCACCGGCAAGTAAAGGAGTTTTTTTAGGATCTAGTTTTAGATCTTTAATCAGGTTATCATAAACTCCTTTTACTTTTTGTGGCCAAAGTGTATCACCGGTATTCGATTCACCCTGATGCAATAGAATTCCTTTAATCACCCCTCTTTTTTGACCAATTTTAGCCATTTCTACTAGTCTTTTATAGGGGTTACCGTCGTATTCCTTAACCATATTCTTTAGCCATCCTGGTGCCGAAGCTACATACGACTCATAATTTTCTTTATCGAAAAGCTCAATTTTACAACCGCCAACGGCAACATTTATGATTCCCACTTTAATACTATCTGGAAGATTTTCTACCATCTCCCTACCAAAATAATCTGTGGGAGTCAAGCCGGTATTACATCTGCATAGCGGCGGTTTGGCCGTATACCACTCTCCTTTTTTACGATCCAGGTTTAGGCATTCTACTGCTGATAAAACCTTGAAACGTTCACTAATAGCTACCGTATCTTGAGGTTCAATTTTGGCGTGCCCTTCCATATTAGACTGACCGAAAGCCAGATAAATATGAAAATTTGGATCCTGTGCTCTGGCACTAAATGCGAAAAGCAGCATAGAAAAAAGTAACAGTATTCTGGTTTTCATATTAGTGGATTTTTAATTCAGTTTTTTTTAGTTGCTTGTCATCTGAAGAATTTCCATAGAAAATCTCATAGTTCCCAGGCATCACTTTCATGCTTCGTGCCTTCTTATCATAAAATTCAAAAGAATTTGAAGGCAGATTAATTGTCACATTTTTCATTTCATTTGGCTTAAGATTTACCCTCTTAAATCCTTTTAAAGTTTTAATAGGCCCTTCTTCAAGACCTTGTTTATGAACATAAACCTGTATAATTTCCACCCCTTCAGTTTTCCCTTCATTACTAATCGAAATGGTAATATTAACCGATGAGGAAGTATCAATTTCGCTTTTATCAAGCTGGGCTTCGCCTATTTTAAAATTGGTATAACTAAGGCCATGTCCAAATGGAAAAAGTGGTTCAGCTTTCATAAACCTATAGGTTCTACCGTTCATGGAGTAATCTTCAAAATCTGGAAGTTGCGTGGTATCCTTATAAAAAGTTACAGGTAATTTTCCAGACGGATTATAATCCCCAAAAAGCACATCGGCTACCGCCTGCCCACCAGATTCCCCGCCATACCATGCTTGTAAAATAGCCTCACAGAATGTTGTTTCTGGCACGAGTCCAATGGCGGAACCTGAATTATTTACGAAAATGACCTTTTTGCCAGCATCTTTTAATGCCTTTAAGCAGTTTCTTTGTACTGAAGGAAGTGCTATATCTGTACGATCGCCTCCTTTAAATCCGGGATAAGAAACGGGCATTTCTTCTCCTTCAAGTTTGGTTGAAAGGCCACCAACAAAAATTACGGTCTCTATTCCCTTTAGTTTTTTAAGAAGATCCTCATAGTTTACGGGAATCTCCTTTCCAAAATTGAATTCTAAATTTGCCTGCCAGTTATTAAGCTGAGCGTAATGAATTTCGATTGTATACTTTTTCCCTTTTTCAAACTTATAAGGGATTTTAGAAGGTAATGTACGCCAGTTATTATAACTGCGCAATGATTCTCCATTCACGAAAAGTTCGAAATGACCTGTAGCTCCAAAGTTGAAGACGATTTCCTGATCTTTTTCAGGCACATATTCTGCCACAAACTTTCCAGAAAAACCTTCAAGTTTAACCCCAGAAGCAAATTCGTGCTGTCCGGCAGTAGTTAGTTTTATGGGATTTACAATTTGTTGGGTAGCGACTATTTCGCCGCTATAATCCGGAGTGTTCCAATAGGTCGCCTTAAATCCAGGTTTTCCATCAAACGAAATTTGAGAAAAGTAACTTTGCGTGACCTTATCTTCAACAAGATCACAGGCTTTATCGTAGACAATACTTTTTTCTCCAATCTTTGAAGTGATTCCATCAAGAATGCTTATTGTTCTAACCGGGGTACCATTATAATTTCCCCAAAGCATGGGTTCATCATCTGCGTTTGGCCCGATAACCGCAATTCTATCCTGGCCTTTACTAAGTGGAAGAATATTATTTTTATTCTGTAGTAAGGTCATCGACTCCCTGGCCATTTTTAAAGCCAGCTGCCGGTGTTCTTCATTATTAATCACCGATGCAGGAATCTGGGCATACGGAACAATCTCATCGGGATCCATTTCACCAAGTTCAAATCGGCCTATCAAAACCCTTTTTACACTCCTGTCGATATCTTCTTCTTTTACCAGACCTTTCTCTACGGCTTCTGGCAATAATTTATAATTATGGTTATCCCACTGGCACTCCACATCTGTACCGGCCAGAACAGCTTTGGCAGCAGCGTGTACAGCATCTGACGATACGTTATGTGAGGTATAAAAATCCTGTATCGCACCACAATCTGAAACTACAAGATGCTCAAAACCCCATTTTTCCCTTAAGATCTGCTGAAGCAAACGGTCACTACCACAACAAGGTTCATCGTCTAAACGCTGGTAAGCACACATGACCTGTCGCACATTGGCATCCTGTACCAGTACTTTAAAAGCAGGCAAATAGGTCTCCCAGAGATCTCTTTGAGATACGTTATTGAGATTAAGTTCATGACGGCTCCATTCCGGTCCTGAATGAACCGCGTAATGTTTGGCACAAGCCAGTAATTTCTTGTATTTAGCATCTTCAGGCCCTTGTAGTCCTTTTACCACCTGAACACCCATTCTTGAAGTCAGGTATGGATCTTCTCCATAAGTTTCCTGTCCGCGTCCCCAACGTGGGTCTCTAAAGATGTTGACATTGGGGGTCCATACGGAAAGACTCAGGAAACGCTTATTTTCTTCTCCGTTCCGAAGAGCCTCATGATATTTCGCACGTACTTCATCTGAGGTTGCATCAAAAACCTGATACACTAATTCATCATCAAAAGAAGCTGCCATTCCTACTGGCTCTGGAAAGACAGTTACATCATCATTATTTGCAAAACCGTGTAAGGCTTCACTCCACCAGTTAAATTTTTTAATGCCAAGACGGGGAATTGCTTCAGAAACATCAAACATCAGAAAAGCTTTCTCTTCTAATGTTAATCTGTTCACTAAATCCTCAGCACGTTTTTCGGGACTTAAATTAGGGTTCTGATAGGGTTTTTGCTGCGAAAAACCCAGCATCCCAAAAAGCATAAAAACTACAAAAACAAAGGAACTTTTTTGTCTAATATTATTCATCATCTGCAAGTTTTATGAGATATTCTTTCCCTGCTTCTGTTGCCAGATCATATTCATAAACCGGTTTTAATTCAGGTGCTATTATAGTTGCATCAGAAGAGATGAGTGGCTCTTTAGTCTGTGGAAGTTTAAAAAGTGGATTAGGATTTACGCCGGTAGCTTTTTTTAATCCATCGCCTGAAAGTGGATAATAGGAACGCAATCTACAATTACCACCAATGGCTGAAGTGATGTTCACTTTAACCGGTTTATTCTCCTCCCAGGCGATATCCACTTCAAAATTACCCCTGGCTTTTAAACCTTTTACTTCTCCTTTATTCCATGTAGAGGGAAGGGCAGGTAAAATATGAACTGCACCATCCTGACTCTGCAGGAGCATTTCAGCAATCCCCGCCGTACATCCAAAATTTCCATCGATCTGAAACGGCGGATGGGCATCAAAAAGATTAGGATAAGTTCCTCCTTTTTCACCGTGTCCCGCCTGTCTACTTGGCGTTAACTGATCATGGATAAGTGCCAGCGCATGGTCACCATCCAAAAGACGCGCCCATAAATTCACCTTCCAACCCATTGACCATCCGGTAGATTCGTCACCGCGGGCTAGCAAAGAATTTTTAGCGGCAGCAAATAATTTTGGAGTACGATAAGAAGAAATAAGATTAGAAGGAAAAAGTCCGTACAAATGCGAAACATGCCGATGTTTATCGTCTTGCCGATCCCAATCTTTCATCCATTCCTGTAGTTGTCCCCACTTACCAATTTGCATAGGAGCAAGGTTTGGTATCACATTTTTAATACTGTCAGAAAATTTTTTATCTTCATTAAAGATTTGGGAGGCCTCCAGAAAATTTGAGAAAACGTCCTGTACAATCTGATTTCCCATAGTGGTTCCAGCTGCCAGGCTTGACCCACCGGGATGACCATTTTCAGGAGAATTAGAGGGATTTACTACCATCCAATTATTTTCAGGTTCCTGCTGAAGGATATCTTTGTAAAATAGTGCAGTACCTTTTAAGATTGGGTATACCTCTTTTAGAAACTTGGTGTCGCCAGTAAACAGATAATGTTGCCATAAATGCTGACTTAGCCAACCTCCACCGTGGGGCCATAACCCATAAAAAGGCGGATCAACAACTCCTGAAATCCTCCAGATATCAGTATTATGATGCATATTCCAACCTCGAGCGTGATACATTTTCTCTGCCGACTCTTTTCCGGTTTCAGAAACATCCTTTATTAGACCGAAAAGAGGTTTATGCATTTCTGAAAGGTTAGCCACCTCAGCAGGCCAGTAATTCATTTCTGTATTTATGTTCACAGTATACTTACTATCCCAGGGTGCATTGATTTCCTTATTCCAAATCCCCTGAAGGTTGGCAGGTTGTGTTCCTGGCATAGAACTGGAAATTAAAAGATAGCGGCCAAATTGAAAATATAGCGCAATTAGCTGCGGATCATCAGAGTCATTAAATTCTTCTAATCGAATATCGGTAGTTTTATTTATGGCATTAGAAGTTCCCAAATCTAGTTGCACCCTGTTAAAATATTGCTGGTATTCGGCAATATGAGCATCAAGACACTTACCAAACTCTTTGATATAAACAGCATTCAATAGTGCAATAGCCTTGCTTTCTGCATCTTCAGAAAGATCTTTATAATTTTTAAAATTACTGGCTATAGAAATATAAATAACAGCATGGTTAGCTCCTGTGATTTTTAATCTGTTTTCTGTAGTTTCAATCCTTCCGCCTTCAATTTTCGGTTTTGCAATTGCCAGAAATTTTACTTTTCCTCTTTTATTTTCCTGATCTGAGGAGGTTCCGGAAAGCCATACCTCATCATTTTTAATCTGAATATCATGACTTTTGTGTGGACTTTTTAAGCCCATTTCAAAAGAGATGCTTCCAGGTTTGTTTGCAGTAAGCTCTACCATAATCACATCGTCTGGAAAAGAAGAAATGATACGGCGTTTATATGCAACACCTCCGGTTTTATAAGTAACAGTACTTACAGCTTTACTGATATCTAACTCCCGCTTATAATCCCGCACTGCATTTGAATTGGGGAAATTAAGAATTAGATTGCCTACCGTCTGGTAGCTCATTCCACTATTATTATCTTTTTTTGAGAGATATTTATCTGCTAATTTTTGGGCTTTTTGATACTCCTCCTGAAAAATAGCCTTCCTGATTTCCTCTAACTGTTCTTCACTTAGAGCGACCACATTATTTCCAGGCTCCCCTGCCCAAACGGATTCTTCATTTAATTGAATAGTCTCCATGCCTGTTCTGCCAAAAACCATTGCTCCCAGCCTACCATTCCCCACCGGCAAAGCCTCCTCCCATACTTTGGCAGGCTCATCATAATTTAAAGTCATTAAAGTATCCTGAAAGGAGTATCCTTTAGAGACTCCAAATAGCAATGAAACAATTAAAAATTGACCAAATATCTTCATATCATTTTAATAACAACCAGATCATCTAGGGATCATGTCATATTGCAACCCATGCATAATTTTGGGGTAGTATGAGACAAAACCTGTAAAAATTTAGAAAGCAATTTACTTGAATATATACTAGGTATCTTTCCCTGCATGTAACAAAAACTTTCAACTGCGTTACATTTTATATCTGTTATATGGATTAGTTTGTAATAAGCTAGTTAAGAAGAAAGTGTAGTATAACTATGGTCGTTAAAAAAAATGCTTGCTATAGCTAATTGTTGTGATGACATCCTCCCTGCCTATAAACAAACTAACAGTGTTTATTAAAATAAGCAGCCTCTCTAATTTTATTAATAGAAGCTGCCTATTTATGGTTTCAATAGATCAATACTCGAATATTAAATCAAGTTCTATTATCATTAATATCCAGGGTTTTGATCTCCGCTATTTATACTATCATTTGTATTTAACTCTACTTCAGGAATAGGAAAGAAGTTATGTATTCCTTCCTGATAACCGTATTTTCCGAGTTCTTGTTCTGCAAGCCCCCATCTTACCAAATCAGGGAAACGTACTTGCTCTCCGGCCAATTCAACTCTTCTTTCATGAACTATAGCCTGAAAAACTTCATCCTGACTTAGACCATTTTGTAATAATGGCATATCAACACGATCTCGTACCTCATTAATATATCCAATAGCCTGAGCTTGGTTCCCTAACTCATTACTGGCTTCTGCCATCATCAATAGAACATCGGCATATCGAATTACATTCATATTTATACCAGATTGAAGATTTTCGTTAGTTCTTTTATAATAATTTTGATATTTTCTCCAACCTGCAGGTCTGTCTAAGCTAATTTCGGTAATAACTCCTCCAGCATAAGTATCTCCAACAGTATAGAAGCTTTCATCGAACCGAGGGTCATTTTCTTCAAATTCGGCTCTTAATTCATCCGATGGATACGCATTAAACCAATCAAACATCCCATAAGACTGACCTCTTAAACTAGACTCATTTCCTCCCTCTCCATTCACATCAGAATTCCAAAAAGCACCGTTTGGCATAGATTCATCATATTCAACCGCAAAAATAGATTCAGGACCATGTTCTGTTTCTTCTTTAAAATTGTCAAAATAATTTTCAGCCAATGCATACTTTCCATATACATTTTCAAAAGCATTCATTGCCTCTGCATAATTTTCCTGATATAAATAAACTTTCCCTAGAAATGCGTATGCCGCACCACGGGTTGCTCTTCCGTTTTCTTCTTCAGTTTTAGGTAATAACGTCTGAGAAGCATCTTTTAAATCGGCAATAATCTGTGCATACACTTCTTCAGAAGCTGTTCTAGGCAGGCCTTGACCACCTTCTGGAATAGTAGTAATTAATGGCACATCTCCAAACCTTGTCACCAAATTAAAATAATATAAAGCACGAAGAAATTTTGCTTCACCTATATATTTATCTTTCATTTCCTGGCTTAAAAGAGAATTTGGGATTTCATTAATTCTATCTGCATTGTCTATTACAAAGTTGGCTTTATTAACTCCTCTAAATTCACTATCCCAAAATGCTCTAACCAATTCTGAACTGGCATCAAAAGAAAAATCCGAGAATATAATTTTATTAGCTTCCTGCTGTATATTAGCAGTATTATCGTGTCCCATATTATCCATCATATAGTAATAATTTCTACTATATGAGCCTATAGTTTGTAGACTGGCATATACTGCATTCACCGATGCTCTTACCTGTGCTTCATTCTTAAAAAATGTTTCAGGAGAAAGTTGAGTTGGGTTGTTCTGCTCTAATTGGTCTGTATCACAAGAAATCCAAAATAAAACAGAAATAAATATTACTGTAATTTTATATGTTTTCATCATAACTTTAATTTTTAAAATGCAACTTGAAGACCAATTTGAACAGATTTTGGTTGAGGGTAATTTCCGCGGTCTATACCAAGCTCGAAATTGTCTCTTGCTGCCCCATTATTAAGTGAAATACGTCCAATTTCTGGATCAAGGCCAGAATAATCTGTTAAGGTCAATAAATTCTGCCCACTTAAATACACTCTAAATTTTGAGAATGTATCATTGAAAAATTCTGAAGGAAAAGAATATCCTATTACCAAGTTTCTTAATCTGGTGTAAGAACCGTCTTCAACATATCGATCTGAAGCATTCGTGTTTTGAGTGGCTCCTAGTGCTCTGGGAATACTATTGGAGGTACCCGGACCAGTCCACCTATTTAATACCTGGGTACCAGCATTAAATGGCCTTGTCATTCCTTCTAAATCGTAAATATTGGTGTTAAATACATCATTACCTATCGAACCATTTACAAATAAATTCAAGTCAAAGTTTTTATAATTCGCATTGAAATTAAAACCAAAGGTGAAATCTGGATAGGGATTTCCTATTTTCACTTTATCATCTGAATTAATTTGACCGTCATTATTGATATCAACATAACGTACATCACCAGGCTTAACAGCGGTTTGATCTGGATTAGCGGTTAATACTTCTTCAATTTCCTCTTGTGTCTGATATATCCCGTTGGTTTTATATCCATAAAAGTAAAATAAAGGCTCCCCTACCGATATTCTCGACACAAATTCTCCTTCAAAATTGGCACCCGGTATTGAAGGAACTCCGCCAAGAGATATCACTTCATTTTTACTAGTTCCAAAATTAAGATTAGCAGACCATGTAAAATCACCATCGTAATCATTATACCCTAAATTGGCTTCTAAACCATGAGTTTTAACAGATCCTACATTTTCAGTAATAACCGGATCATTATAACCTAAAGAATATGCTAATGGACGATCAATTAAAAGATCATCACTTTTATTATTATAATATTCTAAAGAAAGAGTAAACTGATTATTATTAATTCCAACATCCAAACCTATATTTCTCATCTCGGTTTCTTCCCATTTCAAATCTGCGTTACCCAACCCATTCGCAGTAGTTCCCTGAACGGGATTACCACCTATTGGATAAATAAAATTGGTTAATAGAGTAGAACTATATCGATAATCACCTATATTATCATTTCCGGTAGTTCCCCAACTACCCCTAAGTTTTAAGTTATTGAATATCGAGCCATCCATAAAACGCTCTCTGCCCAGATTCCATCCAGCAGATACAGAAGTAAACCATCCCCATCTGTTACTTTGCCCAAATCTTGAAGATGCATCTCTTCTAAGTGAGAACGCAAAGAGATATTTCTTATCATAATTATAGTTTAATCGTCCTAAATAACCTATACGTACGTATTCTGAAGAACTTGAACCAAGATTAGCCCCCTCTAAGGAGAGTTGTTCTACCTCATCTGAAATTTCATTTCTACTACTCGCATTAATAGATTCATTTTTTATCGTTTGCTGCTCTGATAATAAGAGGAATTCAATATTATGATTTTCTAAAAAAGAGTCTTTATAAGTCAAACTATTGGTATAGGTCAACGATTGATATATCCCAGTGTTTTTAGTTATCTGCGCATATGGAGTACTATTTGTAGAAGTTTCATCATCCCTATACGAAGGAATAAAATTGGTATTTTTAAAGTTACTATAATCCAGACCTACCTGAGATTTGAAAGTAATTTTATCGAAAAACACATATTCTGCGAAAAGACTCCCTATTATATTAACAGAACGGTTACTGGCATTTCCTAAAGTTTGAACTCTTACAGGATTTTCTGCATCCTGACCATCAATAGAACTACTAGGCCCTTGAAAGCCTCCTAAATTATCTGCATTATAAACAGGTAGATAAGGAGAAATTTTAATAGCATGTTCTATTATAGAACGCCCTCCACTATCCCTTTCCGGGTTCTGTTCATCAAAAGAAACGCCTAAAGTTTCTCCTATGGTTAAGTTACCAAAATGGAAATTACTGTTTGCTCTAAAATTAAATCTTTCATATCCAGTTTCAATAATAGCTCCTTCTTGCTCTAGATAACCTCCAGAAAACCGATAGTTACTATTTTCGTTTCCTCCAGAAAGTGCTAAATTATAGCTCTGCATAAGTCCTCCTCTAAAAATTTCATCCTGCCAATCTGTATCATTATTGATGAAATCTGCGTATTGAGGATCTGAAACTCTAGTAGGTGTAGCATCTATTTCATCCAAATATTGAATATACTGTTGAGTGTTTAATACGTTATACCGAGAGCTTACGAAATTAACCCCAGAGTAAGCATCAAAGTTCAGTGATGCTTTTTGAGTGCCTTTACCTTTTTTGGTCGTAATTAAAACCACACCATTGGAGCCTTTAGAGCCATATACCGCCGTGGTTGCAGCATCTTTTAACACCTGAATATTCTCTATATCATTAGGATTTAGATCTCCCATCCCAGAAGCAATAATACCATCAATAACATATAAAGGGCTATTGTTATTAGGCGTTCCAAGACCTCTAATACTAACTACAGGCGAATTTCCTGGTGCACCGCTATTTACTACGTTTACTCCGGGAGCTCTCCCCTGTAGTGCCTGATCTGCCGTTGCTACTGGAACACTGGCAATCTCCTCCGAATCAATAGAAGAAATGGCGCCTGTCACTTCCGAACGATTTTGAGTACCATATCCAACTACAACAACGTCCTCTAACGATTGCGTGATTCCATAGTAACATTAATTTCCGTCCTGGAATTCAAAGGGATTTCCTGCGTTTTAAAACTTAAATAACTAAATACAAGAGTTGATCCCGCAGGTATATCTTCGAGTACATATCTACCATCAAAATCTGTGGTCACCCCCGTTGATGTTCCTTTAACAATAACATTCACCCCAGGTAAGGGACCTGCACTGTCCTCAACTGTTCCTGACACCGTCACCTTGTTATCCTGAGCAAGAGATAACTGACAGAAAAACAAAAGCATCAGAAAATTAAATTTTAATAAATATTTCCCCATAATAAAGATTTTAAATTATTCGAGTCTACGAAATCGATTGTTCAAATAAACTGAAAATATAGATTTACAATTTTAACTAATAGTTTTATTGACTACAAGTTTAATTTTTTAAAATCAATTCATCAAATTTTTTAACTATTTTTTTAATTTTCAATATTTTAAAATATATTTTTTAGTGAAAATTGAAATTACCAATAAGCAAGATAAAATATATTAATTTTACGAAACCCCACCTATAAACAACCGGTTGTGCATAAATAAAGGATAAATAGCTTAGGCTGCTATGTTTTTAAGCTTATTTATTAATAAGCAGATATATCAATCTTTAATGAAATCTAAAAAACAGGATAAAAGACTAACGGGATAGACTCGGGATATTTTCGCCAAATTGAAATCGACACCTAAACTATTTATTCAGATTGTACATCCAATAACAGGAAATTGAGTTTATCTAAATGGATTGTAAGAATAGCTTATAAAACCAGTCTTTTTAGACCGCAAGAGGGTCTATTTGCTCTGAAACCTGCTTTATTTTGCTAAATCACATATACAAGCAGTTACACAGACTTTTAGTGCCATCATTAATTACTGGTATTTCTAACGATATCAAAAATATGGTCTATCTACTCTGGATTTGTAATTGTAATAATCCCAGGAAGACACTTATCCATTTTAGACACAATATTAATACCCATTGGTTACAATAGATATTTGTAAGTCATACAAACGATGAAGAATTCTAATGTTATTTGTAAAATATATAAATCCAGATAGTTCTTGAAATTTTGAAATTAAATCTACTTAATAATAGTGCTATCGCAGCGATTATCAGAAAGTTGGTCATTAAGGAAAGTCCTAAAAGAAAATAACCGATTAAAAACCAGGTAAAACCTTCTGCTACCGTTAAAGCATAACTAACATACATAGCGCCATAAAAAAAGCCGGTCTCTTTGACAAATTGAAAGCCACATGAGGGACAGGTTTTATTCATTTTTGGAATTGAAAGATTAATCAAGCCTCGGTCTTTATCAAAAATGCTCCCCTTTTCACAATTAGGACATCGATTATTCAGTATCGCTAAAATTTTCATCATCATTCTTATTGGACTACAAATTTACCAGTACTCAAAATCATAGTTCTTACCCGTTTTATCCTTTTTTTTATACTTGTAAGACATTATGCAAAAACCAACGATTTTCTCTATCCCAAAATTCAAGGAGGATCTAAATAAAATAGATTTTTATTTTAACGATTTTAGAAAACATCTTGAAAAAAATAAAGAATTGATATTGTCCCCTCATGGCCATGATTTCTATTTATGTGTATTGTTTACTGCAGGAAAAGGGAATCATGAAATAGACTTTAAAAGCTATAAAATAAAGCCGGGTAGTATATTTTTTATGCGACCGGGACAAGTACATTCCTGGAAATTTACTGTTGCGCCTGAAGGCTATATTTTCTTTCATTCAAAAAACCTGTTCGACCTACTTTTACCAAACGACCAGATCAATGACTATCCCTTTTATTTATCCTATCATAATCCACCTAGTTTATTATTAAAGAACCAAGAGCTTATCTCCACTATCCATCAATTTCAGTTTTTAAAAGAAGAATACAACTGTGATGAATATTTCAGCTTTAGAAAAATCGCATATCTCATTTCTATTATTTATATAGATTTATCCAGATACTACTTATCTGAATATACAGGTTTGGATAATAGTAAAACAAGATACTTTAATGTTATTTATAGGTTGGAAGTCGAAATTTCTAAAAATTACAAAAGTTACAAATCAGTTGGTTTTTATGCCAATCAGCTTAATTTAAGTAAAAGGCATTTAGATCGTATTACTTATCAGATTTTAGGCAAAAGTGTAAAAACAATAATATCGGAATATGTGATATTAAAAGCGAAAGCAGCAATACTCCAAAATGATTTAGGTCTCTTGCATATTTCAGAAGACTTAGGCTTTAAAAGCCTAAGTCATTTTTCCAAATTTTTTAAAAAAAATACGGGGATTTCTCCAAATAATTTTAAAGAGGATTATAAACTTTGATATTATCATTTATTAAGAATAGATTCTTTTAGTAGAAGACTATATCCCGTCCAGCTAAAGAAGTATTTATTAGAAATTTATTTTTTATTTCTTCCCCTTCCAATTCGCATAGCTATTGGAAGGGGAAATATAAAGAGGGATACTTAAAATAAGCAATTTAGATTATTTAGGGCATGCCGAGAATTCAATTTTAGATTAGTATTAGTGCTTGATAATTACATTCTATCTTGGTGATCAGCGACCTTCAATTGATAGAATTGATCAATCTTTCTGGTAAATACATCAAGTTCCTTAATAACTATATTAATCATGTCTGAATACTCTCGCAGATCGGTTTCATTTAATTCATCATGATTTCGGAGGTTACTGTTTAAAGCTAATAAGGTAGTTAATGGTTTACGGATTACATGAGATATATCAAAAGTAATTTGTTCTAAAATTGTTTCATATTCCATGATACCAGAAACGTCCATCAAAGTCCCAAACCACCCTACCGTCTTCTGATCAATATGTTGCGGGGTCGCCCTAACTTTATACCATTTTGTTTTACCATTAGATGAAAGTATTCGAAAATTATATTTATAAGGTCTTAAGGAAGAAGCTGATTTCCTCATGCTTTGCCGAAATCCCATTACATCTTCCGGATGAATATACTGTAAAAAACTTCTTGGCTGCTCTTTCATCTTTTTGTCGGAAAGATTAGGATGAATATCCTCTATCCCTCTACTTATAAAATCAAAACTAAGGTTAATATCATCTTGAATCCTGAATTGAAAGATAACTCCCGGCGTATTATCGAGTATTTGTTTTAATCGGCTAGCGTTAAGTTCTATATTCTTTTGTTGATCGATAAGTGCCTTACGGGTTTTTAAATAATTAGTCGCTTTCCCTGCTAAAATCTGTAAAGCTTTCTTTTGGTGATCATTAAGGCTATTGGGTTTTTGATCGATAACACAAAGAGCTCCTAGAATATTCCCTGAAGCACTTTTAATAGGGGCTCCTGCATAATAGGATATATAAGGAAAGCCTTCTACCAAAGGACTATCTTTAAAACGTGGATCGTTGGAAGCATCATTTATTTCAAATAAAGACGTAGCTCCATGTAATAGGTAATGGCAAAAACCATCTGCACGTGGCGTTTCTTTCAATTCAATACCATACACAGATTTGAACCATTGACGGTCTTTATCCAAAAGACTAAATAAAGATATAGGAGTACCACAAATTAATGAAGCCAAATAAGTAAGCTCATCGAATATTTTTTCTGGATTACTATCTAGTATTTGATGATCATATAAATCATGAAGTCGAGAAGATTCATCCATAACTAACTTTTAAAGAATTTTAGTGATTTCTATATAAAAAGCAAAATTATCATTTTAGGTAAAAAATTGATCATCAAGCAGAAAAGCTACGATATAGAGCACACGATAAAAATAATTTTAACCAGAAATTTATAAGCAAAATTAAATAATTGATTTTTTTTTCACTTAAATATTATTAATGTTTTTGCCACAAATAATATTCGTTTAAGATTAAACTATAAAGACTTTACTATTCTCAATGTAAACTGAACATTAAAAAAGCTATAAATACGAGGTGTGTACAGTTTAGATAGCAAATCACATGCTACGCCTATCTTTAAATAACTATGAGGATTTTTTCCCAGTTTACAAAAACTCAAACAAATTGAGAAATACCACCTAAATGCTATTTTTTTTGAAAAAGTATTAATGTTTTCAAAATATTTTCTTAACATTGTTATGTAGTACATAATTACATAAATACATATTTAGTTTTATTATAACCAAAACATCATTTATGAGAAAACTTTTACAGCTCAGGATGCTAAGGCCAATATTCGCAATACTGGTACTTTTAGGCACGGAGGTAAGTCAAGCCAATACCTACGTAAAATTTTATTCGAGTTATGAACAGAAATCGATTTCGGGAGTGGTCTACGATGCTGACTCAGGCGAAACTTTGCCGGGTGTGACCGTAAATATCAAAGGCTCTAATACTGGAACCGTAACTGATTTAGATGGTTCTTTTGAGATCAAGGCTGAATCTGGATCCATACTGGTATTTAGTTTTGTGGGGTATGTTAGCCAGGAAGTTATCATTAAAGACCAGACTTCTTTATCCATTAATATGGAAACAGACATAGCATCACTAGAAGAGGTTGCTATCATTGGTTATGGCAAAGTAAAACGCTCTAACCTTACCGGTTCTGTATCCACGGTAAGTAGCGAAACTCTTGAAAAAACCAACAAGATAGACGCTGTTTCCTCTATTCAGGGTCAGGTTGCCGGTGTGACTGTACAACGTACAGATAATAAGCCAGGTTCTGGCGGCTTTAATATCCGTGTTAGAGGGGCTAACACCATCAATTCTGGTTCTGGTAACGGTGGATATAGTCCCGGACAAAACCCTTTATTCGTAGTAGACGGGATTTTTGTTGACGATATCTCTTTCCTTAATCCGGCAGATATTGAACGTATGGATGTGCTTAAAGATGCTGCATCTGCGGCTATATATGGCTCCCGTGGTACCAATGGGGTTGTGATCATTCAGACCAAAAAGGGAAAAGAAGGTAAAATGAGTATACGTTACAACAACTATGTAGGTTTTAAAGAAATTTATAATCTGCCTCCTGTTTTTGATGGGCAGAGTTATATCCCTTTCCTTAGAGACGTAGTAGTTGGGAATCAGTTTGCTTCTAATAAAGATGGTAACTTCAGCCAGTACTCCGCAGCGGCTGTTAATATTGAAGATTATTTGAGTGAAGAAGAACTGCAAAACATTGCAAACGGCGTAAGCACAGACTGGGTTGACCTGATTACCCGCAACGGTTTTCAGCAAAACCATACCCTGGATCTTAGCGGAGGTAATGAAAATACGGTTTATGCCGCCGGTTTAGGTTATACCGAAGATGAAGGTACTACTTATGGTGAAGACTTTAAGCGTTATACTTTAAAAGGTAATATCCAAAGTGATCTAACCGACTGGTTAACTTTTGGTTATGATAATTACATCACTTTAGCTACAACCAACGAAGGTAGTTTAGAAGCTTTTAGAAGTGCATATCGATTAAAACCTATAGGACGGGCCTATGATGAAAATGGAGACTTACTTTTTCTACCTACACAAAAAGAAACACAGGTAAGTAACCCTATTTTTGATACCAAAAACTGGAAGCTAGAGAACAAATACATCAATTTTATCGGTAATATTTCGCTAAGTGTAAAACCACTTAAAGGGCTTAGCATTACAACAAAGTTTGCTCCTAACGTAAAATACAGCCGTTTAGGTGAGTACAGAGGTTTGTATACCAAAAGTGCTATAGGTAACCAAAGCAGTACCCGTGCCCAAGTAGACAACTTTTTGGACTATTCCTATACATGGGATAACATTATTGATTATAACAAAGATATTGATAGCGATAATAGCATTGCTGCTACTTTCATATATTCAAGGTTTTTACAGGAAAATGAGTCCTATAACATTCAGATAAGAAATTTCTCTTCAGATAATTTCCTTTTTTACAATCTGGGTGCCGGTTCTAATATTAACTCTTATGGAAGCGGCTTTAGTAAACAAACTTTAGAATCCTACACAGCTCGTGTAAATTATAATTTAATGGATCGCTATATCCTTACTTTAACAGGACGGTACGATGGTGCTTCTGTTCTGTCAGAAGATAATAAATGGGCTTTTTTCCCGTCCGCTTCATTAGCCTACCGGGTTATTCGCGAGAACTTTATGAATTCTCAAAAGGTGTTTTCCGATCTTAAGTTACGCCTTAGTTACGGGCAAACGGGTAATAATGGTATTGGCGGAGGATTAAATCCTTTAGGAACACTGTCTTTGCTTAACTCAAGTTATACTAATCTTGGTGATGCGAGTGTACCTACCCTATTTGTTTCCGGTCTTGCTAATCAGGATTTAAGCTGGGAGCGCACTTCTGAGGTGAACGTGGGTGTTGACTTTGGTTTCTTAAATAACCGATTAACCGGTAGTGTAGATATTTATAATCGTAATATCAGGGATATCATTTTCTTCAGACCCTTACCTACCGCAACTGGTTTTTCCGGAACCTTTGACAATATTGGGGAGTCTCGTAACCGCGGTATTGAAATAGGCCTAAATGCCAAAATAATTGACAATGATAACTTCAAATGGAATACTAATATAAACTTTGCAAGCAACCGAAATGAGATCGTTAATTTATATAACAACAGTAATGAAATTATTTTTGGTGCTCAGGGAGGTACCTTTATTCACCGTGTAGGAGAACCAACCGGTTCACTCTACGGCTATAAGTACGATGGTATCTGGCAACTGGATCAAGCTGAAGAAGCTGCTACCTACGGTCAGAAACCGGGACAGGTTCGTGTAGTTGATATTAATGGTGACGGGCAAATCACTGAGCAAGGAGACCGTACCGTACTTGGAAACCCATTACCTAAATGGACCGGTGGTTTTACCAGCACTATGAACTATAAGGATTTTGACTTCTCCTTCTTTGTATATACAAGTCAGGGGGTTACTATCTCTAGTAATTTCCATAATGCCAGAGCATTCTCTTATGATGGTGAGCCAGCCCGGTTGTGGAATGGTTATGACACTAATTACTGGACACCTGATAACCCTACCAACAACTGGTTTCAGCCTGGTAATGGCGGTCCCTATCAACAAGCCATTAAAAATATGGATGTATCTTTCATAAAAGTTGGATTTATGACCTTAGGATACTCATTACCAACTACTACCACAGAAAAATTGGGTATTAAAAGGCTACGTTTATACACTACAGTTCAAAATCCGTTCACCTTTACAGATTATGATGGCTGGGATCCAGAGAATGCCGGTAGAAACACCTATGGTGCTGCATTTATGTCCCGTACCTATATGGCTGGTTTAAACTTTAGTTTCTAAAAAAAAATATACAGTATTATGAAAAAATCAATTTATACCTCATCTCTCGCTTTACTCCTTATCGGTACGCTTTTAACCGGTTGCGAAGATTTTCTGGAGGAAACAAACAGACAGGCTATTAGTATTCCTTCTTCGCGGGAAAATGCTGAAAGCTTTAACCAACTTCTGAATTATATTTACGAAATATCACGTGACAATACCACTCGTTATGCGCCAGATATGTTATATGTGCTGGAAGATCTAGGTACAGATATCGTGACTCGCTCCTCCCCTCTTACCGGTACCGATGCGATTAATGACTATGTAGATATGAACGCATCAAACTATGTGATGCAGGTGTATTGGGCCAATCAGTACCAAATTATTGCAGCAGCAAATACTTTGCTTGAAAATGCCGATTTGATTGATGGTGTAGAAGAAGGCTTAAAAAGCAGAGGAGTTGGCGAGGCCAAGTTTTTCAGAGCCTGGTCCTATTTTAAACTGGTCGAAAATTACGGAGGGGGTCCCCTTGTTACAGCACCCATTACAACTGCTAAATCAGATTTCACACGTGCTGAAGAACAAGAAGTTTATGACCTTATCGTAAGCGACCTTAATGATGCCATCAACACTGTTGATGAAAATCCAGAAGTCTATGGAACTGTTTCTAAAGATGCTGCTCGCCATTTATTGTCAAAAGTGTTGCTAACCCGAGGTTACAAATCTTTTGCCGCTCCAGATGATTATGAGCGTGCTATTTCCTTGGCAGAAACGGTGATAGCAAATCATCCACTAGAGCCTACTTTTGCTGCTGTGGTTGATATTGAAAATCAGCGGAATGATGAAGTAATATTTTCTTATCTCTTTGGTAGCGAATCTTCGAGCGTGGGCTGGGGAAACACCAAACATTTACTTTACAAGTTTGAGTACTTCAATTATTCAGGTTTGGAACGGGGTACTTTGTACCAAAATGGTATAGGCAGAATGCCTACTCCGTATTTCTTTAATATGTTCGACCCTGAAGATACCCGTAATGAAGAAACATTACGCTATGTTATGTATGCTGATGTGGCTGAAGACGGACTAGAAGTTGGAGATACTGCAATTTATTTTCCTAAAACCGCCTGGAGTCAAGCACGTATAGACAGTAAACCTTACACTGTAATTAATCCCGATGAATATCTGGTGAATGATGGCGTAACAAACGTACACTTCCCTATGTTCAAAAAATTTGATGACCCAGGAGCTCCATTTGTTTATGCAAATGAGCGAGCCTTTGGAGATCGTGATATGATTATGATGCGAGGTGCTGAAGCCTATCTTATCGCAGCTGAAGCTGCTTTCCAGAACAATGATCTGGATGCGGCAGCTACTTATCTTAATACTGTTCGTTCACGTGCTGGTCTTACTACACCGTTGACTGCAACAGATATAGATATCACACTAATCTTAGAAGAACGTGCTCGTGAACTTATAGGAGAGGTAAACCGCTGGATGGACTTAAAACGTACCGGTACTTTAGTATCACGCGTTTTAGAATACAACCCACATGCAGCTCTTAATAATGCAATTAGTGATAAAAATCGACTAAGACCAATACCACAGTCCGAGATTGACGCTTCCGGTAATTCGATAAGCCAAAATCCGGGTTACTAAGAACAAGAAAGTCCGTCAATCACGGATTAGCCTGAAGGATTGACGGACTTTAATTTTAAAAAATATGAATTATTTAACTCAATTTGCTAAAATGCGGAGTAAGGTGATTGCGCATGTTTTCTCGAAATTCATAAGCGGTTCCATTCCGTAAAGTTTCAACAAGATCTTTATGCGAAATAGTACCGCGTACCGGTTTAGCATCAGACTTAGATTCCTGCTGCATCATATAATGAAAAACCGGTAGTAGCATAGACTGAAAACGGTTTAATGTACCATTACCAGACATTTTATAAAGATAGGAGTGAAATTCAATCTCATAAGCCAGACGAGTTTTAAGATCTGTTTTGCAAAGAGGATCATTAGCCTCACGATCTACAATTTCCTCCAAATTATTAATATCTGAACTATTTTTTCTAATGAACAGCAATTCACTCATACCTACTTCAAGCACCAGCCGTAATTCAAAAATGTGTTGCATAGCTTCTTCCCCTAAAAGATCAGGATCCATAATACGTTCAATTCCGCTCAAAATATCAGGCTCAGCGATGAACATTCCTTTGCGCTTTTTAGACTCAACTACACCAAACATACGTAGGCGGCTAAGTGACTCACGCACGATGTTACGACTTACTCCCAAATTTTCAGCAAGTTCAATCTCTCCTGGCAATGAATCTCCGGATTTAAAGCGGTTTTCCTTTAAAAATTCGAGAATGCGCTGTTCTACCTGCTCAACCAGTGAAACTGATTTAATGGGTTTGATTTTGGAAGACATAGTGATTGGATGATTAATTAGAAATTTCTGGTAAAACAACTAAAACTTAAGACATTTAAAAAGTAATTTTAATATATATTTTAAATATATTACCATTTAAAATATGTCCCACATATAAAATTAATGAATTTAGCGAATATACAGGATTTTGGAGCCGTAAATGATGATTTTACGAATAATTCGGTTTCAATTCAAAAAACAATAGATTATTGCGCGGCCCTAGGTGGTGGTAAAGTAGTGATCCCTGCCGGTAAGCCTTATTTATCCGGACCTTTTAATCTTAAATCGAATATCGAGTTACACCTGGAACACGGAGCCGTTCTTAAAGCTTATCCAGATGAAAGTGTGTATACAAAAAGTGCATTTAGACAAAATATGGGTGAAGGCACGATCTGGATCGGTGGCGAAAATCTCAATCAAATTTCCATCACAGGTGGCGGTACGTTAGATGGCAACGGTATCTTCTTTATGGGGGATGAACTGCATGACTCTTATGAGCTTAAACCATTTGAAACTATAGACCCAAGACCTCATATGCTTACACTAGTATCGTGTAAAAATATAAAAATGTACGGTGTTACTGTTAGTAATGCCGCCTATTGGGCGCTTCATTTTATTGGCTGCTATGATGTTGCCATTGAAAATATATCTTTATACAACGATCTGAAAGTTCGCAATAGTGATGGTATCGACCTTGATCATTGCCAAAATATACGTATTAGTAATTGCCATATAGAATCTGGTGATGACTGTATCTGTTTAAAAAACCGAAGGGAATATGAAGAATTAGGTCCCTGCAGAAATATCGTTATTTCCAACTGTACCTTAATCAGTACTTCTTGCGCGATTAAAATAGGTTCAGAAAATATGGATTCTATTAGTCATGTTACCTTTAATAATTGCATCATAACCGGAAGTTGCCGGGGTATAGGTATTCAAAACCGGGATGAAGGTACTGTATCAGATATCATATTCTCGAATATTATGGTAGAATGCAAACAGTTTTCTGAGGTCTGGTGGGGTATGGCAGAGCCTATTTACATTACCGCTTATCCCCGTGCCTCGCACGACCATAAAGATGCAGGCTGGAGGTTAAAACCCGGAGCTAAAGAAGCCGGTATTGGTAAAGTTTCTAACATCACCTTCGCAAACATTAGATGCAAAAGTGAAAACGGTATTTTTCTGGGAGCGGCATCACCAGATCTGCTTGATAATATTCGCTTTAATGATATTGATCTGGAGGTTTCAAAAACTACGGAATATCAGGGTGGATACTATGATTGCAGACCCTGCAAAGATGATGATTTTGTAGGTGAACAAACCGCAGGGTTTTATATGATAAATGCCCAAAACGTATACATCTCAAATACCACGGTAAATTGGGGAACCCAAAAACCGGCATACTACGGCAACGCACTCTATGCCGAAAATATAACTCCGTTGATACTCGATAACTTTAATGGAACGGCGGCATTTGAGCATTTAGAAAGCATCGTTAAAAAAGGAAAAACACAACTCGAAAAAATCGCGAACTGATTATGGTTTTAGGCTTGTCATATCTGGATATTGTTGTACTGGTGCTTTACTTTGCCATCATTGTATATATCGGTATACGATCTAGTCTGAAGATCAAAAAAGAAGAAGACTATTTTCTTGGTGGTAGAAAATTTGGAAAACTCTTTTCAACATTTGCAAGTTTTGGTCAAGCAACTTCGGCAGACGGTCCGGCAGGTGTGGCAACCACCACCTTTAAAAACGGCGCCAGTGGGATCTGGAGTTCGCTTTTAATGCTTTTTGCCACTCCCTTGTTTTGGATCACTGCTCCATGGTTACGACGGCTGCGCATTACCACGATGGGGGATTTTTATGAACAGCGTTACGTTTCGCGAAAAATGGCCGCCACCTATGCTCTTGTGGGCACAATCGGGATGATGGGCTTACTATCTGTAGGTTATAAAGCGGTTACCACCACGGCAATGGCCATGACCGGAAAGCCGGATACCGCGCTAACTGTAACTGAAAAGGTCGAAAAAGAAAAGGCAGACCGGCTTTTTGAATTATCTAACGAAAACTTCACCTACCTCTCGCAAGCTGAGAAACAGGAATTAACCGAACTCAGACAGGAAAATCCGCGGGCGTTATTCAGTTATTTTTCCGAAGATATGCTGATCTGGACCATCTGTTTTATCGTTCTGTTTTATACCGCGATGGGCGGACTCGAAGCTGCTTTTTATACCGATTTACTTCAGGGTATTTTTATTATTCTACTTTCAATCATTCTCATTCCTTTTGCCTGGTCGGCAATTAACGAACAATTTGGTGGTAGCGGAATGATGGATGCGCTTTCGAATCTGCACGAGCAACTGCCGGAAAGTACCTTTGAAATTTTCGGTTCACCTGCAACCTTAGACTTTACCTGGTATTTCATAGTTATGGCCGCTTTAGTATCTGGGATGACGGTTGTCGCGCAGCCCAATCAACTGGTAACTGCGGGAGCCGCGAAAAGTGAAGATGCAGCTCGTACGGGCTTTGTGACCGGTACCTTTATGAAGCGTATAGTGACCATTTTATGGGGTATGGTTGGGCTTTGTGCCATCTTGTTGTATGGAGGTAAAATCATGAATTCTGATTTTGTTTGGGGTCACGCCACCACACAACTATTGGCACCTTTGGGATTGGGACTTGTAGGTTTGATGCTGGCCAGTTTGATGGCAGCTTTGATGTCTACGGCAGATTGCTTGATGATTACCGTGTCCGGATTGGTGGTTAATAATTTTTACAAATACTTTTTCCCGGAAAAGTCTGCCAGACATTACATCTGGGCGGCACGTATTTCGGGAGCTATATTCCTGATTGGGGCGGCAATCATTACGACTCAATTTGATACGATTTTACAGATACTTAAGTTCATCTGGGAGTTTTTTGTGGTCTTTGTAGCGGCCTTTTGGCTGGGCTTAAAATGGCGACGCGCAAACCGAATATCTGCTTGGAGTTCGATTCTGCTCACCTTTACCTTGTTTTATCTAATCCCGACGCTGTTACCTAATATCTTTCCGGCGATGCGTACCGATGAAAGCCTTACGAAGCTTACCGATTCCCGTATTGTAACCCGAAATTATGAGGTAAAGGAAGTCGATCTGGATAACCGCATACACGATATCGCGCAATGGGAAAAGCTTCCGCAAAGCGAAAAAGAACAGATCAGTAAACCTGAAGAACTTGCACTGGGCGGTACAAATGCTGTAGATTATGCCATGCCGCGACAGGCTATTTTTTGGTCTAAAGGGGTTACGACCGAGAAAGACGGTACCTCCTACGGCCGCGGTTATATTTATCTTGAATTGTACCTGCTAGACAGTTTGGGGTGGGATCTTTCAAAAAACCCGTATGCCTTAAACGAAACCATAAGACTAGGCATACGTTTGCTATTCCCATTTCTGGTGCTGTTTCTTATCGCTTTAGCTACTAAACCGGATTCAGATAAACATTTAGCTGAATTCTACCGTAAGATGCGTACCCGTGCTGTAGACAATAGCATTCTGAAGAATCAACCCACCACCGAAAAACTTTTATTCCCAAATAGCAATTGGGAAATCTATACGTGTAATAAAAAAGACCGTACCGGCTTCCTGCTGGCCTGTCTCATTGTTATACTCATTATTGGATTACTTTACCTGATGGTTTCCCTCGGGTCTTAAATGATTTGACTGATGAAACCCGCATAGCGGGAATTGAATTGGCCACATGTGCCTCTAAAATGAAAAATTAAAAGAACTGTTTAACCTGAATTTATTTGTATGAAAGATAGCAATCAAAACGCGCAACCGCTGGATAACCTGGATGAATGGGAAGATGATCTGGTACGTCGTTATCCCGAAGAGGCTCATAAAGCTAAAGAAGACTTTCGCAATTATGAAGCTCCTGCCCGCGACACGGTAAAAGAATTTTACCGCATCAACCACATCAACCAGACTTATGACTTTGTGCTGGAAAAGAAAAACGACTTTCTAAAATTTAACCGCCGGGAGATGTCGCTGTGGAATGCAGTAGAATTTTTAAACACCCTGGTTGACGACTCAGACCCTGATATTGATCTTGATCAGACCCAGCATTTACTTCAAACTTCAGAAGCGATACGTGCAGACGGGCACCCGGACTGGTTTATACTTACCGGTTTCCTGCACGATCTGGGCAAAGTGCTTTGTCTTTTTGGCGAACCCCAATGGGCAGTGGTGGGTGATACCTTTCCGGTAGGTTGTGCCTATTCTGACAAAATCGTGTACCCGGAATTCTTTAAACAAAACCCCGATTACAACAACCCTCGTTTCAATACCAAAAACGGGGTCTACAGCCCCAATTGCGGACTCGACAACGTACATATGTCCTGGGGTCACGATGAGTACCTGTATCATATTATGCGCGACTATTTGCCTGAAGAAGCCTTGTATATGATACGTTATCACTCATTTTATGCACAACACCGCGAAGGGGCTTACGAGCATCTGATGAGTGCTCATGATCACGAGATGTTTAAATGGGTAGAAAAATTCAACCCGTACGATTTGTACTCAAAGGCTCCTACCCCCCCAAACGTAAAAGAACTGCGTCCTTATTATGAGGATTTAGCAGCTCAATTTTTACCTGATACCTTAAAATTTTAGATTATTTTTATAGTAGTTCCTGTTATGATTTTTAAACTTAAATATCCATCCGCCGTAAAGCTTGCAGGTTGCCTGCTCCTCGTTTTAGGACTTAGTTCCTGTCAAAAGGAAACCAAACAAGCGCCTGTTGCACTCACGCCTTACCAAAGCCTGTTGAATCGGGTTGTTCCCGAATATACAGATGCGTTTATCATCGATTCGCTGCCCGGTGCCGGCGATCAGGCTTTTGAAATTGCAGCTCAGGATAGTAAAATCAGTTTAAAAGGGAATAACGGTGTCGCTATCGCTTCGGCTCTGTATTATTACATTAAAGAATATGCGCACGGGCAGATCACCTGGAATGGGACCAACCTGAACTTTCCAAAATCGCTGCCCTTGCCCGACAAACCGGTACGTAAAGAATCGCCTTACGAATACCGCTATTACCTCAACTATTGCACCTTTAACTACTCGATGAGCTGGTGGGATTGGGAGCGCTGGGAAAAAGAAATCGACTGGATGGCGCTTCACGGCATCAATATGCCTTTGGCTATTACCGGCGAAGAATACATCTGGGACGAGGTTTATAAATCCTATGGCTTTACCGATGAAGACCTGAAGGATTTCTTCAGCGGCCCTTCGTATTTCTCCTGGTTTTGGATGGGAAATCTGGACGGTTGGGGCGGCCCGCTTCCGCAAAGCTGGAAAGAAAGCCACCGCGACTTGCAAAAAAAGATTTTAAAGCGTTCGCGCGAATTGGGGATGAAGCCCGTGCTTCCGGCATTTACGGGACACGTGCCAGCCTCCTTTAAAAAATTCTTCCCTGATGCCGATCTTAAAAAGACCAACTGGGGCAATGATTTTGGAGACACCTATATCCTTGATGCAGAAGATCCGCTTTTCGCAGAAATTGGAAAACGCTTTTTAGAAAAGCAGGAGGAAGTTTTTGGTACAGATCACTTCTATACGGCAGATACGTTTAATGAGAATGAGCCGCCCTCAGACGATCCTAAATATTTGGGTGAGTTGAGCGAAAAGATTTTTGAAGGAATGAAAGCCGCAGATCCCGAAGCAACCTGGGTAATGCAGGGTTGGTTGTTTTACAGCCACAAAGACTTTTGGAAAACACCACAGATCAAAGGCTTGCTCAGCACAGTGCCTGATGACCGTATGATCATTCTTGATCTGGCTACCGAAATCGAACCCGTCTGGAAGCAAACCGAAGCCTTTTACGGCAAGCAATGGATCTGGAATATGCTGCATAATTTTGGCGGAAACATCAGTATGTTTGGCCGTATCGAGACCGTTGCCGAACAGCCGGCATTGGCATTAAACGACAGTACTTCGGGTAATTTAAAAGGTATTGGCCTTACGATGGAAGCCATTGAACAAAACCCGGTGCTTTACGAGTTGATGACCGATAATACCTGGCGGGATACGCCCATTGAACTCAAGTCCTGGCTGAAGAATTATACCCGAAACCGCTATGGTGCGGTAAACGACAGCATCCTTGAAGCCTGGGATATTTTGGTAGCAACTGCGTATAACGGTACTACCATACGCGACGGTGCCGAGTCTATCATCGCAGCGCGGCCTACTTTTGAAGGCTACCGCCGCTGGGCACGTACCAAGATGAATTACGATCCGCTTGATTTGCTACCGGCCTGGGACCTGTTTATTGGTGTACGTGATCGCTTTAAAGATTCAGATGGCTTTGCGTACGATCTGGTCGATCTTAGCCGTCAGGTGCTCGCCAACTATGCATTGCCGGTACAACAGCAAATGCGTATCGCTTATGAAAATAACGACAAAGAAGCCTTTAAAAAACACAGTGAGGAACTCCTGACCCTTATTAGTGATCTGGACCAATTGCTCGCTACACGCAAAGACTTTCTGCTGGGACCCTGGATTGCAGATGCCCGAAGCTGGGGCACCACTCCCGAAGAAAAAGCCCTTTACGAGCGTAATGCCCGTGATCTCATCACCCTTTGGGGAGGTCCTGATAATCCGTTGCACGAGTACTCGTGCCGCCAATGGAGCGGCGTGCTGGATGATTTCTACAAACCGCGCTGGCAACAGTTTATCACCGATGTGGAGGCCAACTGGGGAGATTTTGATCAGGAGGTTTTTGATGAAAAAATAAAAAACTGGGAATGGAAATGGGTCAACAAAGAAGAAGCGTATCCTACCCAGCCCAGCGGCGATTCGTACAAGGTGGCAAAAGCGCTTTACGACAAATACCGAAGCAAAATTGCACCGATCACCCAGATTATGCCGCCTATTGACTATAACTATTAAAACCAGCCTATGACTGTAAAAACCTCCGAACGCTTTTTATCGCTCGACGTATTTAGAGGGCTTACCATCGCCCTGATGATCCTGGTAAACACCCCGGGTACCGGTGCAGACTTGTATCCGTATCTGGTGCACTCACAGTGGTTTGGGTTTACCCTGGCAGATTTGGTTTTCCCGTCCTTTCTGTTTGCCGTGGGTAACGCCATGAGCTTCTCGATGCGTAAGTTTCAGGAAGCTGCACCTGCAGATTTCTGGAAAAAAGTTTTAAAACGTACAGCCATCATCTTTCTACTGGGATTCCTGATGTATTGGTTTCCGTTTTTTAGGATGAATGAGGGGCATTTAGAACTTTCTCCTTTTTCTGAAACCCGTATTATGGGCGTTTTACAGCGTATCGCGTTGTGCTACTTTTTTGGCGCGGTGCTCGTTCGGTATTTTTCGGTTAAAACCATTGGGTTTATCTGTGCCGCAATTTTATTGGCCTATTGGGGGATTTTGTACGGTTTTGGAGAACCCGGTCATGAGCTTGAGATGGCGACCAATGCAGCGGCAAAATTTGACTATGCCATTTTAGGCGAAGGCCACATCTATAAAAAAGACGCCATCCCTTTTGATCCTGAAGGCATACTCAGCACACTGCCCAGTATTGTAAACGTACTGGCCGGTTACCTTGCCGGTGTGTTTATCAGACGAAAAGGCAAATCCTACGAGACTATTGCCAAGCTGATGCTGGCCGGTTTTCTCGTTTTTGCCCTTGCAGAATGGTGGGCGCTTATTTTTCCGCTCTCTAAAAAGTTATGGACGAGTCCGTTTGCGATGTTAACCATAGGCCTTAATCTGTCTATGCTGGCAGCACTCATTTTTGCAGTAGAACTGAAAAACATCAAATTTGGCACAAACTTCTTCAACGTCTTTGGCAAAAATCCGCTAGTGATTTACCTCTTTTCCGAACTGTTTTACATCAGCCTGCGCCTGATCCCTGTAAATGCGAATCAGGATGCTTTTGAATGGGTAAGTGAAGCAATTTTTCAACGCATCTTCCCGGGTTCGTTTGGAGTGCTGATGACCGCTATTGTTTTTATGCTCCTGTGCTGGGCATTGGGCTACTGGATGGACAAAAAGAAAATTTACGTCAAGATATAAGTATTGAAAATTGAATTTATGAACCTTACCGCATCCCTATATTTCATCTTATTTTGCTGCTTCGCAGGTCTTGCCCAGGAGGTTAACGAATGGGAAAATCCGCTGGTGTACGAACGGAATAAACTACAGCCGCATACCGATTTTATCGCGTATACTAACGAAACCGATGCCCGTGCCGATGTGTTTTCAACTTCTCCCTATTACCAATCCTTAAACGGTACCTGGAAGTTCAACTTTGTCAAAAAACCAGAAGACCGTCCTCGGGATTTCTATAAAACTGGTTTTGACGATTCTGGCTGGGATCGCATTAGCGTGCCCGGAAACTGGGAGTTGGAAGGTTTTGGCATACCCATTTATACCAATATCGATTATCCGTTTCCTAAGAATCCGCCTTTTGTAGACAACAGCTACAACCCGGTGGGCACGTACCGCCGCAACTTTGAAATTCCGGAAACCTGGAAGGATAAAGAAGTGATTCTCAACCTTTCTTCGGTATCAGGCTATGCGCGCGTTTTCGTAAACGGAAAAGAAGCCGGGATGACCAAAGTCGCCAAATCCCCTTCTGAATTTGATATTACTTCGCTACTTGTAAAAGGCAAGAATCAACTCGCCATTCAGGTCTTTAGATGGCATGATGGCAGTTACCTGGAAGATCAGGATTTCTGGCGCTTAAGCGGGCTGGAGCAGGATGTGTTTTTATACGCCTTGCCCAAAACCAGTATCTGGGATTTCTTTCTCAAAGCAGGCCTTGAAAACAACTACAAAGACGGAGTTTTTGATGCTTCGGTTGTCTTGAAGCATTTTGATAACACCACCCAATCAGGTGCGTTACAACTTGAAATCATTCCCGCAAATGCTTCCAAACCGGTGTATTCTGCAACTAAAAAATTTACCACTGTCGAGACCCCGCTAAACTTTCAGACCACAATCAAAAACGTAAAATCCTGGAGCGCCGAAACGCCCAACCTCTATGATGTGGTATTGACCTTAAAAAACGCTGCGGGAAAAACCCTGATGCTTACTTCAGAACAGATCGGTTTTAGGGAAATTGAACTTAAAAATGCGCAATTGCTGGTCAATGGGATGCCGGTTTTGATCAAAGGGGTAAACCTGCACATTCACGACGACGTTAAAGGTCACGTGCCTTCGCGTGAGGTGATGCTCAAAGACCTGAAGCTGATGAAGCAAAACAACATCAATGCCGTGCGTACAAGCCACTATCCGCAAAATCCGCTGTGGTACAAACTCTGCGATCAATACGGGATGTATCTGGTAGATGAGGCCAATATAGAATCTCACGGAATGGGAGCCAACGTACACGCGGTTAAAAATAAAGACCGGCACCCGGCTTATCAACCCGAGTGGTTCCCGGCACAAATGGACCGCATTCAACGGCTGGTAGAACGCGATAAAAACCATCCTTCGGTGCTTATCTGGTCGCTGGGTAACGAGTGTGGTAACGGGATTTTCTTTCCGCAGGCCTACGATTGGGTCAAAGCACGCGATACCACGAGATTAGTGCAGTTTGAGCAGGCCAATGAAGAGCGCAATACCGATGTGGTTTGCCCCATGTATCCCAGCATCGATTATATGCGCGAGTATGCCGCTGCAACCGATAAGTACCGGCCCTACATTATGTGTGAATATGCACACGCGATGGGCAACAGCACCGGTAATTTTACCGAATACTGGGACATCATCAGAAGCAGTGACCAGATGCAGGGCGGCTTTATCTGGGACTGGGTAGATCAGGGAATCAAAACCCAGGACGATATGGGCACCTATTGGGCGTATGGTGGCGATTTGGGCGGACTCAATTTTCAGAATGATGAAAACTTTTGCGCCAATGGATTGGTTTCTTCAAACCGCACGCCGCATCCAGCCCTGGAAGAGGTTAAAATGGTGTACCAAAATGTACAGTTTGACTTCGATAAAAAAAATAATAAGCTTTCGGTTTTTAACGAATTTGACTTTACCAATTTGAAGGAGTATCAATTTCAATGGGAGTTGCTTAAGGATGGAGCGGTGGTTAAAACCGAAGACTTTTCGCTGGCGGTTGCTCCGCAGACTTCCGGAACGGCAAAAATCAAATTGCCCAAACTGGATGCTGATGCAGAATATTTGCTGAATGTGTACGCGTTTACCAAAACCGCTACCGCTCTGGTACCGGCCGGTCACGAGCTTGCAAAAGCCCAGTTTTCACTTACCGAACCGGTTTTCACTACTGCAAAAACCAATCAAAGTTTGGAAGTTAAAACCGAAGGGGATCAGCTTGTTTTTGATTCGGGTTCCACTCACGGAGTTTTTGATCTGAAAACCGGAATATTTAAATCCTATACCAATGGCGAAGTAACACTGGAAGGGTTGCCCCAGTCATGGTCGGAAGATTATTCTTCCGACTTTTTTGTTATAAAGACTTTTTTCTTAATTATAATACCGAAGGAAATATATGAATAACCTACTGGTTATCAGATAAATAACTTGCTTTTATTCTTTGTTTTTTGTATCT